>CAZQEU010000007.1:0-40010 GCA_964592335.1 uncultured Thermoplasmatales archaeon | reverse complement strand
TAGCCACTATTCTTTGGAGTATAATTTATGTTTAATTCCCTTTCATATTTTTTATTAGACCATTCTACTTTAATTTTAATGTATGTTCTAAAATCACCCACCTCACTCTCCCTTCAGTAATTTGTCAATTTTATTGTTAAATTTATCTACTGCATAATTCCAAACCTTACAACTATCTTTCCATATCTCACCCAAATCTCCGTCTGGCTGTTTATTGTAACTTTCTTTTTCCAACCGTAGCTCCTCAAGCACTTCTTTTTTGTTTAATTTGTCGTTTATTATAATCTTTGTTAAATATAATTTCCCAAATAAATTCTTGCTTTCAATTATGTAATCTACATCTGAACTTCCCCAATCTACACTATAAAAGGGTTTGACAAATTTAAGCAATAACCTTTCCCACCACTTAATACCTACTATCTCCTTAACTGTTGTCATTCTTGCTCCTGTAATTGTTTAAGGTAGCTAATTACTCCACAGGCACAATGGTCTATACTAGTATCTATGTTCTCTTTAATTTTTTTAAGAAACGCTCTTCTTGCCTTCTCCCTCTCCTCTTTTAGCAGGTCTTTGATGTATTTCTTGAGCTTATTATTAAGATATTTTTGTTGGTTCTCTTTTGCTTTTACAGCCCCATCATATCCGTTATTTATATCATATTGATAATGAACCAAGCCAGTAAAATAATCTTCTAGTCTTTCGTCAAATTCTTTCTCCCAGTCAGTCATTTTCTTGCTCCTTTGTAATATAAACTAAGATAGTAATGAGTAAACCTAGCATAACACTATCGTATCCCAACAGTTTTGCCATTGATGAAAAAACAAACGTAAATACAATTAACCTAAAAAAGAGCCGCACAAAGTTCATTCTTCCCCCCTAGCCCTGTCCAATGATTGTAATACTAATCCCTCTCTCCAATCCTCTAAAAACCCTCTACCTTCAGTAGTCCTACCCTGACAGAGTGTCCTGCCGTGTTCTCTAGTAAACTCTGCACACTCTCTTTTATCAGCGTTGCAGTTGTAACAGTCAACTTGTTCTTTTGTCATTTTGTTCCTTTCTGTATTTTTCTCTGTTTTACTTCAGGGTCATATATTTTACCGAACCCATCTTCCCTTTCTTTTCTTGGCACTCTTTTTAACTGGTTTTTTTTCTTTATAAAGAGCTTTTGATTTTCCTCAAAATTACTTAAAT
This sequence comes from uncultured Thermoplasmatales archaeon, assembly GCA_964592335.1. Taxonomy (GTDB): domain Archaea; phylum Thermoplasmatota; class E2; order DHVEG-1; family DHVEG-1; genus CAZKUB01. Next base: position 38,819 of record CAZQEU010000007.1, on the reverse strand, counting down.
CTTTAAGCATTGCCATTCTTAAAGAATTTAACTCTTTAGCTGTTTTACACTTTTTAATTTCTTCTGCTAATTTTGTCATTTTTCCCCCTTCTTGTTAATTTTATTCACGGCGTCTATTAATTGGTCTATTTTGTTAATCACTTCGGATTTAAAATGATTATTGGCCAAAAGAAATAGCTTCTCTATCTCCTCTGGTTCTTCTTCCTCACCAACTATGCGGATGGCTTGAATATCTTCAAAACCATAAGGAGTAACCCAGTTATCATAAGTTAGCTCGCCAGTTGCAAAATATGTTACCTCTCTCCACTCCCCGTTAATTTTTATTTCTATTCTTCTGTTGTCTGTCATATAAACATCCTTGTAATTTGTAATAGTAAGCGTAAGCCTATCCCACATACTGCTAGTGCTGTAACTGTTGTTAAAACTAACAATTTTATTTGTTTAGTCATATATTCTTCCCTTCCTATCATTTTTTATTTCCTTCATTGATATTTCCCACTTGCTATCATCTATGAATTTTTCACAAACCTTAACTACTCTTTCTTCTCCAACTACTTTAGCAACTGATTTTAGAGAACGCCTAAGCTTTGCTAGTAGAAATTCCGGCATATCTTCTTTTATTTCAGTCATTCGTATTTCCCCCAGTCAATTTTTCCAGTAGTTTTTAACTCCTGGATCATTTCTTTATAATCAGGTATTCGCCACCTAACTTTAATGTTTTTTTTCTTTTGCAAGTATTCCCATCTTTCCGGAAATTTATTTTTAAACCATTCGCCAGCCTCAACCGGACTTTTGTGCCACCAATAAATATGATGTCGCATACAAAGGATCTTTAAGTTTTGCATATCCCATCTTAATCGCAAATTTCTTCCTTTAGGAATTACATGACTTAAATGAGCATTATTCTCTTGAACATATTTTAAACATTTTTGACACCTGTTTTTATCTCTTGCTAATACTTTTTCTCTAATTAAACTTGTTAAGTCTCTCTTATAACCTTTAAGAGTCTTTTTTCTTCCCATAATCCTCCGGTAGGAATGAATTAAAATCTTTTTTATCTACCTCTTTAATAAAATCAATGTAGGTATGACTTCTTTTTTTTCCTTTGTTGACATTAATATATTTCTCCATACTTGTCTCTACATCATATAAAGAAGGATAAGATTTTCCTTTGAACCTTAATGTACTTCTAAAAATAATTGGCTTTTTTTCTTCTTTTCTACTCCCTACTGCTGAAGCACCAACTAAATAATACCTTGTGGGTTTTTGAAAAAAGTTCGCTATCTTAGTAGCAATTCCTTCCCAAACATAATATGCACCAATAGCTGCATATATTCCCCAACTGATTATTTGTATTTTCTCTAAGTTCATAATTTATTGGTAACCATACTTTTGTTTAATTTTATTTAGTTTTTTTAAACAGTCTGATTGACAACATTCTGGTGTGTAAACCACCAAATCATCATTTACCATACCTGTTGCTTCGGAAACTAATATAAATGTCCATGCCATATCTTTAATCCAATCTTCTACATCTGTTTTTATTTTTTTAAGTTTTCTTAATTTCTTTTTTCTCTGTTTAGTAACAAAAACACGAGAATCTTCAATCTTTCTTTTGTACTCAAAATAGCTTTCATAATCTTCTAAGGCTTGCTTCATGATCGCTATGCCAAGCCCTAAAAAACCGGACAGGCGTCGCCCCATAGTATTTTAATTATTTGTTAAAAATGTAACCGCCCCACATCGTATGTATTAGCTCATATGCTAAACTAAGAGCTTCATCATAATTAGACATCCAACCCATAATCGCATATGCTTGTCTTGCCTCACTAACCTCTGATAAGAAAACAGTTGCTGGTTTACCATCTTTATAAGCTCTTATTGGTATGTTATCCCACTCATCAAGTATTCTTTTTAGTTTTTCTTTTGGAGTCTCCATCTTTACCCTTTTTAACTTTTTTAATATCTTCTTTTATTTCCTTATCTTTAGACTTTTCTGCTTCTTTTTTTAACATTTTAGTAGTTAAGACTGCATGAACAAAAAAGTTGTTGTTCTCCTTAAACTTTTTTTCTATGATTATTTTCTTTGGAATAAATCCAAATACTTTTTTAAGATCTAAAGTAATCATCCTACGCTTTTTAGAATCTTTAAGTTTAATCTCTCCAGTTCTGATAGTTTGTACTCCTAACTTTTTGTCTGCCATTTTACTCCTTTATAAATTTCCAATGCCAAGGCTCTGGCGGATAACCAGTAAGCTCTTGGTTTTGTTTTGTATAACTCTGCTCAAATCCTGCTCTGAAAGCATTAAGCTTTAACCAATCATACTCCGGAAGCTCTTTAAAAGGTTTTTCTAATTCTTCACGCTCTACATTATCGTCTCTTTTACCTTCTTCATTCATAGGACAGGCAGCAAAATCAACTGCCAACCCAGTCTGGTGTTCACTTGCACCGGGTTTTGCAGGGTTCTCAAATTTATTTCTTTCATAAATCATCTGCTGCTCTTCATAGGATCTATAACCACTTGTAACCACTAAACACATACCATCCCTTTCGGCAGCATTGATTAAAGCAATAACCCATTTGGCTGCTTCTGGATGAAGCTTTTGTTTAGTATTCAACCAACAGTATCTTTCTGGAAGGTAAACTGTTTCGGGTTCGTAACCCTCTGAAAGACATTGCCCTTTATAAATATGCTTATTTCCGGAGATAACTTCACATCCTTCGGGTGGTTTTGTTTTTAAATATACAAGAAAGCCAATAATAAATAACAAAACAACAATCCCCAAAATTATAGCAATGTAGTTATTAGTTTTCCTAATAAATTTTTCCTTAGCCTCTAAAGATTTAAGTCTCATTTCTTTCCTTCCGGATATAAGCTGGTAAACTCTCTGGATTGATATACCATTTATCTGCAATCTTCTCAGCCTCAAAAACCTTCCCCTCTTTTAAAAACCTATAAACAGTAACTCTTGAAATCCCTAAAAGATCTGCTGCTTCTTGTGGTGATAATGCTTGTGTTTTTTTATCTTCATATACCATATTGTCCTTTACATAATTATATATAATATTATATTAGATTACAAGCTCAAAAGGGTATGTCATCCGGATCTACATCCTCTTTTCCGCCTGTTTCTTCAACCTCTTCAGTCTTTTCAGTCTCCTCTTCAGTTTTTTCTTCCTTTCCATCAGCTCCAAAAACCTCTTCTACATCCTTTTCTGTTGCTGGTTTGCTATCATCAACTCTATCTTTTTTATACATAGGAACAACCTCATCTGCCACAATTTCAACGGATCTTCTTTTGTGTCCGTCTTTTTCATATTCCCTTTTTTGTATCCTGCCACTTACATATACACGATCTCCCTGCTTTAACTCATTTGCCAACCACTCGCCAAACTTTCCCCAAACAACTACCCGATGAAAAGTTGCCTCATCTTGCCATTCGTTATTTGCTTTATATCTTCTGTTAGTTGCCACTACAAAAGTTGTTAGCGCTGTTCCACTTTTTGTATATCTAAGCTCTGCATCTCTTGTTAGATTGCCAACTAAGATTGCTTTATTAACTGAAAATGCCATAGTTATCTCCTTTCTTCTTCAATTTCTTCATTTCTACGGTCTTCATAAATTTCATATTCCCATTCCTGCTGCTCCAAACATGAATCACACATTCCTTCTTCCAAAACCAGGTCTATTTGATAGGTTTTATTTCCGCATTCTGGACACCTGATTTTAAATCTAGACATACTCACCCCCTTAACCAAACAACAGATTTATTATCTGGACAGAAAACATTGCTGTTAAAAACAAGATAATGGAAAAAATAAATACTAAAATTACAAACCAGAAAAAATCTTTTATTATTGACATAGGTAATAACACTCCCATTCTGTAATATAACCTTTACTAAATGCTTCTATTGTCGTAACTGTACTTTCAAATTTATCTGTTCGTAAATCAACTGTACTTTTACCTAATGCTTTTCTAATCCGAACCCAAGTATCTAATCTATACTGCCATGCACCAACATGTATTCCATTTACTGCATTTGTATCTCCACCGGATTCACACTCTAAAATACAGCTAGTTAAATCATAATCTAGTCCATACAAATTTGAATACATCTCGGTAATTTCCCAAATGGTTTTTTCCTGGATAGCATCTGTTTCTTTAGCCTCAACCTCTTTAACTGGCTCTATTTTTTCTACAAGTGGAGACCTGATAATATGTTCCTTTGTTGCTAACTTAATTAAATAAAACATCCCGAACAAAATTATTGTTCCTATCAATGCAAACAATAAAGCCTTAATGTTTTTCTTATTAACCCAGAAGATCAGCTTGTAATCTTCTTTCAAATTTTTCTTTTGAAACTTCATAAGCCTCCTTTATAAAATTTTTATTCAACCTCTTGTTTTTTTACTTTTTCCCATAAAAAATAAACTAATGTATAAGTTTCTCCCGGTCTAAATCTATCATTAAATGTTCTTTCTTGTTGGTGTTTTCCTAATGTTAAAAACTTTGTTTTACCATCATGTCTTACTGGTATTGTTCTTTTCCTTTTAAAATACTTTTTAGGAACTCCAACATATAAACTAGGGTTTTTCAGTCCTATCTTATATCCTGTAAATAAGGTTTTTGCATTATATTTAAACAATCCTTTAGTTTTAGTCATAAACCCATCCCCTTCTTATTTAAATTGACAATTTTTACCATAATAGCAGTAACCCTCACATATCCCATTCTCATTTAAACCACCATTAAAATCTCCTGATTGAAATAGATCTATTGCTTTCTCAATCCATTCTGCTGCGTCTTGCCTGTCCTTGTCTGTAACAGGTATCCGATAAACTTTAAGTGGTTCTTTTTCCCATAGGTCTGGTTTTTTCCTTCCGGTAACTAATATCTGCTCTTTAATGTAGTTATTTGATAAAGCATAAAGTTTTCTTTGAAAGGATCTTTTAAACCTTGATATACCCCAGGGATTGCTACTTAACTTAATTTCAAGTGTTTTTGAGTAATCTTTTGTCCTGCCATCATGAAAACCAATTATGTTTGTTTTCTTCCCATTGTGTTTAAAAGAAAACTCAAATTTACATCGGGGATCAAAGTCTTTTTCTTCAACTATCGGGAAATGCAAATCCTCTAAAAGTTTGTTTGTTGATAAGCTCATGTTTAACTGCTTGCCACATAAATGTGCTTGAATTATCCGGTGTCCTTCTCTACCTGCTTTCCAATACCATCGCTCTTCTGGTTTAAACCCCATTTGTTTGTTTAACCAGTTATGAGAGTTGTCTGGCTGTAAACAGTTATTGATTGTTGAGTAGGATAGCCTTAGCATAATTCTTTTTCCTCTAACAACCTAACCAAAACAGTTAATGTTTTAAGGCTTGGAATATGCACATTTTCAAAATTTCCCAAATCAGCCCCTTCTTTTTTAAAGTGTTCAAATGCATCTATAAACCTTTGAATCTCCCCTATCTCATCATATATGTAATTAAAAATATTTACTCTTACCTCAATGGGTCTTTTGTTTATTCCTGTTGTGGCTTGACAACCTTGTTCTGGATATCTCATTTATTCATCCTCCTGTATTCTTTGTATGCGAACATATTTGCTAACTGAATGTTCTATATCTGCTCCTTTTTCATAAAGCTTACGGAGTGCAGTCTTATCCACAACCTCTTTAGTTGCTCCTAGCTCTTTAGCTTGCTCTAATTCTGCTTTAAAGTACCTTCTAGTAATCTTGTTTACGGAATATTCTCCAACTACCTCTCCCGACCCTTTAATTCGCTCCCACAACTCATCGCTGATTGCTCTTTTTTGAGATTTTACCTCGCTCTCTAGTTCACAAGTCTGTGCATAAAGTTCAACTAATTGTTCTTTTGTAATTTTTTGAATGTCTGCTGGATCTGCAAGTAATGTCATTTTTATCTCCAATTTATTAAATGTTTGTTTTTTCTATATGTTTGTTGATGTTTGTCAATCACATAATCAATAATGTCATCTACAAAACTATGCATTCTCCTGGCTTCCAATTTACCCGATAAATAACTCGGACTCCTAAATGGGTTTATTCCTATTCCAGTCAACCAATCTACTTTTCTTTGAAAAACAGACTTACAACCCTTTGTCATTTTTCTCCTTTAGCCAATTTCATCATAGTTTGTTTTGCTTCCTGATAGGTTAAATCTTCATCTACTTTGCCACCCATTTTTTTGATGGTTTCTTTTTGATTATCTGTTGCTGGTTTGCTACCGGACTCTGGTTCTGTTGCTTCCTCAACCTCTGACTCTGGCATTTCTGCGCTATCATAAACTCCTACCAATTCAGGAAAAGCATAAGATAAACATTGACTCTCTGCTACCTTTTTAATCATTGTTTCAGGCTTATATTTCCAAATTGTTGTATCTCTTTGATATTCTTTTAACGGAACAGTAACCTCAAATGGCTCATCAAAATCTGCTCTTTTAATTACACACCTTGCTCCCCATAGTTTGCCACCCTCCCAAGGTTCAACCTCAACCAACTCTGCCGGAGCTTCATCTTTTAACTGTTTAACTTTGGGTTTTTTCTGTTCATCTTCAAGCTCAATTTCATAAGCATAAAGCTTTCTTTTTGCAACATAAATTGGCTTGGTTTTTATTGATTGAAGCTTGCCAGACTCAAATGCTTTTCTTCTCTTTGCATCTCTGCTAACTATCATTACCATCTTAGGTACTTTTTGTCCTTGAATCTTTGTGTAGGTTCTGTAGGCGTGCGCCTCTCCTTCTAATGGATTAAGACCCATCTTTTCGGATCTGTATAAAAAAAGCCTGACTTGTTTCATGTCAAGCGTTGGAGCTAAAACATCTTTGATAAACTCTCTTTGATCTTTGGAGTATCTGTTATTTATTTTAGACAAGTATTCAAACTCGTCTTTTACAACCATTGCGGATTTTTTTGCGGAATTTTGATTTTTATCTGTCATCGGAAAAACCTTTCTAATTTTGTAAGCCTATATATCATCATGTTAATCTATTCAACCTTGCTTGTCAAGCACCAAATATATCTCTAGCCTCTCTTTCCTCTTTTAAAACCCTTTTTGCTTCATTTGCTATCAGTTTAAGTGTTTTTATATCTTTTTCTGGTAAAAGAACACATCGCTGGTAAAGATATTTAAGCTTCCAGGAATACAACATTGATAAATCTCTAGTTTTCTCTGCTTCTTTTAAAGTTTTTAGTTCTTTTTCGTTAATCTTTACTGGATGCATTTTCTTTTAGTAACTTTTTAATATCTTTTTCTCCGGAATATAACCTTTCCCAAAGCTTTCTTTTTTCTTTTGATTCTTCTGTTTCAATTTTCAAATACCTTTCAATTCCATCCTCTTTAACTTTTTTGTGTTTATGTTTCGGTTTTGGTTTTGGCGGTATGTTTTTTGGTTCGTAATATGGGTCTATGCTTTTAATTGCTCTTAGCATTAGCGTATATTTCCCGACCTGCACAAATCTATCACCCTTGTTTATCGCTTTAATAATTTTGTTCCTCTGCTCTTTGCTAATTAAAATATCCTTTCCTTCAAATCTCCGGATATAAAACCGCTCTTGCCATTCAGGCGGGATCAATGAATGTGATATCTGATCGCTCATTCTGTTCCTTTCTTAATTTTATAGCATCTTTTTTTACCCACGCCATAAGTGTTCGCTTATAATCTTTGTATTTTTTACCTTTTGATTCACAATAATTGATTAGGTCCTCTGACTTACTTAACACAAACTCCTCCGGACAGTTGTATCGCTCTGCAATTTCTTCTACAACTGCTTCGTTTTTTCCTTCTAGTATTTGCTTAACATATTTCAAACTGCTTTTTTTTATTTTTTTCTTTTTCTTTTTTTTATTTTTTTCTTTTTCTTTAGTATTATCATTATCATTATCATTATCATTATCATTATCATATTCATTTTCATTGGAGTGTTTATAAACCCTTTCCAACCCTTCGGAAGGGTTTAACAAGGGTTTAATTTTCTCTGGTATTTCACTTAATTGTTTAACTTTTGATTTTTTAATATTAGGATTACTCATTGGATTATACTTTGAATAATTCGGAATTATAACCCATCCATCTTTGTAAAAAACTTTAGGATTTAATTGATGTATCAAGTCTTTTGTCTTGTCTGGGGTACTCCCTATATACTGTGCAATGAGGGCAAGGGGCATTTCATACGCACCAATAAGTGAACATAACTCATTTGTGATTAAAAAAATAAATAAATATTTTAACCGAATATCTAAATTAAAAAACCAATTGTCATTGTGAATTTTTTTATTTAGTAATATTTTAGACATTATTTTCCTTCTAACGGAGGGTTTATTGACCAATCGCTGGATATCATTGTTTTACCTTTTTACCATTTGCTGGAATTATTTTTTTACCTTCTGATTCTGCTGCGTAAATAGCACTATTATCTGACTTATTTCTTTTTTCTTTATTTAGGTCTTTTTTCCAGTTTATTACAATATGTTTATAAAGATATTTATCAAAACAAAACCTAATACAATCATCAAGACTAATACCCAACCTTCTCATTTTATGAACTCGTTTAATCATTAGTTTTGTTATTTTGCGTTTTCCATGATAATGATGCCATTTTGTATGACAGCTTCCGCAAAGAGGAATTAAGTGTTTATGTTTTTCTCTACCCAAATTACTCTTTCCTTTTTTATCAATATAACTGTTATGGTGTAGGTTAATATTTTTTTTACTCCAACAAATGGAACAAGTAGCCCCCTTTTTATCAAGGACATTACTACGCCTTTCTTTCCAGGTGCTACTTTGAAGGTATTTAGGATAGTTCTTTTTCATTTTTCTCTCTATCTTCAACAGGCATCCCTGTTTCATTGTTAATAACAACAAAACCACGCCCATTACAAGCGTGGCATTTCTTTTTTCCATAAGATAAAGTCCCAAAACCATTACATACCGGACAGATTTGTGCTACATAGTTGGGATTAGGTTCTGTCTGTCTGTCTTTCTGCATATTTCTAGTATTACATGTATAAATTTTTTTGTCAAGCGTATTAAAAACTAAGTAGTGGGGACAACTTGTGGCTAGTCATACCGATCAGTTGCACGGATGAAATTATTGATATGTTTTTATGGAATTAAAACTTTAATGACTGCCGGAGATAACCAATCCCACCGTCAATCTATCTAAGCAGTTTAATGGTTAGTTAAACGCATAAGGAATTGACAGAAATTGACTACTTCCGCTTTCCCCACTAATTAGTTTTCAAAGAGCCTTAATTGGATTATAGCACCTAGCCTGAAGGGGTAAAAAAAAAGAAAAAAAACCAAACCCAAAATATTTAGTGGGTCAGTTTAATTCCTTTTTTTTCGGACTTGCCCAGTAAATGCTCTCGCAAACCAAACAAGGTATTTTCATAATAAAAAAGATTTAGGAGATTGTCAAGTGGGGGCAGTAGAATGGAGGTGATCCCTCTAATTTAGAAAGGTTTTCCGAGTTTTACTAAATTTATCTGCCCCTTATATATTATACCAAACCATTATCCCAATCTTCTTTTAACTTACTCATGGCTTCTAAGGGTTCTAAACCTGAATCTATAAGCTCTTTCATCCTATGAGGATTATATTTCTCATAATTAGTATCCATTATATCTTCAAACATTCTCTCTGCATCATATCCTAGTGTTTCTATTACAGATAAAGTTATGACTATAACATCCATTGCTTCATTTGCAACAGCTTCTCTATTTTCTTGACTATTACATAAAAGAAATTTTTTTAATGCTTCTAGAAGTTCTAAATCTTCTTCACCTTTCCTCATTACTCTGTCAAAAGTAGTTCTTTCTAAACCGCAGTCTGTCTCCCATCTTGATAAAATGGCTTGACAATCGTTTAGAAAATACCTTTCAACCATTTCTGTTTCTCTGTCTTTGAGATTGTTTACTCCTATCGTGTTTTTCTTGCCAATGTTTGTCTTTAGGTTTTGATACCAATGGCTGTCCAATCAATTCATGCGGATAATATCTACGCTGTCCTTTAGCAACCTCATGTGGTGGTGGCTGCTGCCTTTCTTTCATCGTCTTTGTTTGTGTTTAGTATTTAATAACCCACCTTGTTTTTTTTGTTCCAAAACACCATCATTTACCGGATACCTATATGAATCTTCCATAGTAATCTCTTCTTGACCGATGGCTTGTGCAATGCGACGAGGAGTTGCTTCTTTTCTTCTGCCTTGAAGTTTTTGTAAAAGCCTTTCTTTTAAACTCAAAAACTATCCTTTCTGCTGATAGCAATAAGTATAGCAACAAAAATTAGTATTACATAAAACCAGCTCATCTTCTTCTTAACCTGCTAGTTTTCCAATAAGTATGATAAATTGTCTGGGCGCTTGCAAAAATCAATGTTCCACTCTCCAAAAAGTTTTCTAAATTCAATTGATCTATGTTTATTAAAGCACCGCTTGCTAAACAAACCAACATAGATACAACAAACCTTAACCTAGAGTCTTTAACCCGACGATTTAATATGTCAATAAAAGGAGGTAAAACAGCACCAAATATAGCTTCATAAAATTCTCTATTTGTCATGTTTAATTCTCACCCCCTTATCTTCTAGTTTTTTTAGATACTTTTTAAAACTACCACCGCTTACTAAAGCCATTAGCGTGTTTTTAAGCACTTCAATTTTCTCTCTAAGTCTATCTGTATGTTTAAGATAGTCCTCCCTTTCCCTCTTCATTGTAATCAAGCGCTCTTTAAGTTTTTTTATATCTTCATGTTCCATTTTTTTTATTTTGTTCAAATTGTTTAGGTTTAATTCCAAACAATAAAAGTATAAGCTCTTTTGTTTCTAATTCCATTGGGTCTATTAAATGTCTCCGGAGCAAATCTTTTTGTCTTTTGCATTGTTCTTTAATTTCCTTTTCCCTTTTCACGAAATTCTTCTTTTGAACCTCTAGCAGACTATCACAATTACTGCTATCTTTGTATGCCCTTATCTTTTTGTCCAATTCATCAAACGAATTTACATCTTCAACTTCTGAAATTTTCCTCCACTCATCTGCTAATTTCTTTTCATTTTCCTTTTTTTTCTTCATTTTCACAAGATCGTTAGATAAAATCTTTTTTTCCTTTTCTAGTTTTTCTAGCTGGTCTTTTAAATTTACATTTTCTGTAACCAACTCTTCATGCTGATCCAAACACTCTTTAAAATCTTCATTCTGTGAATGATTTTCTTTAATTATTAAAAGTGAATTTCTTGGGTTACCATCCTGATATGAATTGTTCCATGCTTTTAAAAACTCATCCTTGGGATAGAAATGATTTTTGCCATGCTCTCTATATACTCCCCAAAAGTCCGGATCATTTACAAACACCCCATCATCCCGGTATCCGGTAATCACAAAAAAATGTCCGCCATGATATCCTTTATCTTGCCGTGAAGATAAATCTCCGTAGTGTACTAAAGCAATTGGTGGGGTATTTGAATCTATCAAATCCTTAATCCTGTTCCAGTCCCGATCCTTTTCATACCTGCTATCTAAGCCATAAGAAGATATTGATTTCTTTAATTGGGATATTGAAATCAATCCTTGACCTGCTCCTGTTCTTTTAAAAACCTCATCAGCAGTTGTTTTTATTCCATAAAAAGCAAGAACCATGCTGACTGAAACTGGTCCACAATCATTTTTTGACAACCCTGCGGTAGAGTCCCATTGTGAAAAATATGGAATTTCAAGAATTTTCATTCTGGTAAACCAATTTATATAAGTACCAAACTGATCCCATCATACCAAACTTGCTAATTAAAAATAAAGTTTGCACTAAACTAATATATTCCTGAACACCAGTTCCTGTAAAAAAAGCATTTATATAACCAGATAAATACAATGTGCTATCAATCCACAACCCTAAAGTTAATAAAAAGATAGCAAGCCTGCTATTATGCAGTTTGTCTTTTTCTTTTTCTATTAAGTTTGAAACTTGTGCCAAAAATAAAAATGAAAGTGGTATAAATGTAAAAGTCCTACATATAAAAAACAAAATATCAAGCATTTTTCTCCTGTAATTCCTTAATAATCTTATCAAAATTATCTACTGTTATTTCTATTTTAGCATTTTCTAAAGTCAAGTTAAGCTTATCTATTGTTCTTATTTCTTTTTTATGATTCCTTTTATATGCCTCTTTTACTTTATCTATCTTGCCATTGATTTCTTTTTCTTTAGATGGTTTTTTTTTGCCAATAACTCTTTTTATTAAATTCATTTTTGTAGTTTTAAACAATGTAATATTTTCTCTACCCAAACAGACATTTTTTCAACTAAGCTTTGAGTATTTTCAATTGCTGCTGAGTATTTAACTCTTAGTTCTGTCTGATTAGTAATTATCTGCAACAAGTCCTCCAATCGTTTTTCCTGTAATGCGTTTTTTTCATCCTCTAGCCTTTCTTTGTCTTTATAAAGCCTAACAACAATATATCCTTCAACTACAACCAATAAACCTAAAATTCCCTCATCTGTTGCCAACGCTTGAATCTGTTCAAATATTCCGTTTGCCATTATCTTATTCCTAGGATTTCCTCCTCTTCTGTTGTAAATCCTCTTCCCTCTTCTTCTGATAACCAACGGCTTTCACTTTCATCTATTTCTAAATGCCCGAATACAATTTTTGCATACTCCCTACCGTTCTCTGGATTGTATCCGGCATTATACATAGCAAGCGCTAGTCCATAATCATTTTCAAATCCGATTTGTTTGGCTTCCCATAAGCGTCTTTTTAAAATCCTAACCCCTGCCATTATGTTATAGTCATAATCAGTTAGTTTGTCTTTGTCAAACTGTTCCCACATATCCGGTAATACCTGCATTAAACCAATCTCTCCGGAGCTTCCTTCTAAATCTGTTTTATACCCAGCCCCACCGCTTTCCTGCCTCATTGATCCCATTACAAACTTTGGATCTACATCATATTTATCAGACCATTTTTCTACACTAGCAGCATATTTGTCTGGCATATCTAGTTTTTCTTTATACTCTATAACCACCTCATCTTGAGGTTTATTATTGCTTGGCAATGCACTTTTTTTAAACTCTTCCGGATCAGGTTCTTTTATTCGTTCTCCGGCAATTGCAGCCTCAACTAAAGGAGAAACAATCTCATCTTTACTTTTTAATACATTCAAGCTTTTAAAAAACCCACTCAATTTTTCTTTTATTAAATGTGCTATACCTCCTTTTTTACGCCCATCCGTTACCAAATCATAAGTGTTCTGTTCTGCATTGTGTGGCATTTCTGCTGCATGAGCAGGCTTAACTAATCTAAACACTAATTCATTGCTCGGTTTTGCAGAGCTTCTTTTATTTAATTCCTCAATAACCGGATCGCTTATTACTTTCTCAAATTTAAGTTTTTCTACTAAATTCTGAAAATCTTTTAAATCCGTGTTTTCCCTCATTCTTAATAATTCTTCAACCTTTGCGTCATTTCTATATAAACCCATAATCCTTCTAACTCTTTGATCATCAGTTGTTTTGTATAAAATCCCTTGTCTATAGTCTTTAATTATACGGTTTGCTTTTCTCCTTTTATCAGAGTCGTCTCCTATTTTAGGAAATCCTGGAATTGCTTCCTCTAACATTTTTCTCTCTATTCTTTTTTGCCTCATATCCGTTTGTTCCCCATCTAAAAATAGCTTAACATAATCCTCTACTATTTTTTCCTCCTCTAAAGACTCCCTAGCAGATTCTCTTTCAATAATTTCTTGTGATTCCCTAGCACGCTCTAGCTTGCCATAATCAGATACCTTAACCCACCTTCCTATTATGTTGCTTAAAATTGGAGCTTCAACTACTTTCTGAATCCAGCTTTTTGTTTCCGGAGCTTGTTGGCTTACATAACCACGCCATAAAATTCCGCCACCCAACTGTTTAAACTGCCAAGTTAAAAAAGGCTTTAAAGCATATTTGCCACCAGCCTTAAACTCTGTTTCTGGAATAACCGGTCTGCCTCTAAAATAATCATAAGGATTCTTTCCTACTAAAAATTGCATTGTTGACATCAAAAAAGTTAATGTTGGATTTAGTCCTGGTAATTGTCCACCTGCATAAGAAAACACATCTCTTAAATCTCTTGCTATTCCCTGTTCTGTATCTTTCATTCTTAACATCTTCCAAAACAATCCACCAATTAACCTTCCAGTCTCATCCTGCGGCACTCTTAAATATACTGTTTTGCCATTCTTCATACCTAAAGGAATTATTGTGTAGTTTGTTCTGTCATACTCTGATACACCCTTCATCATCTCTTCTAAATCATCTCCAAAAACACCAGCTAGTATAGAATACATAATCACTTTTGGCAGTATGCTTGCTTTAACAGTTTTGATCCAAAATCCCGATCTAGTTTGTGGATCTGTTGCCACCTCTAAGTCTGCCCTAACACCTTCTTTTATTGCATTGCCAAACAAGAAAACCTCGTTATACCAGCCATACCCAGCACCTTTTCTTAAAAAGTCCGGTGATCCCACTTGAGTTCTGATTACATGTCCTAGTTTTTGATCCGGTAGTTTCCCATTTAACTCCTGGTATCCGGCAACCTTTGGAACTGATTCTATAAAATCTCCAAACCTACCAATTGCTCCGAACAATTTTCTTGCAGGAGCAAAATAGTCTTGTTTTGCTTTGCCCTCTTTAACACCAAACTTTCTAAGCTCGGATTCTATTTGTGTATCTGTATCTGTCTGTCCCTTAATCAAGTCATAATAAGTCAACCCTAATAATTTCTTTTGTCTCATTTCTGATATTGTTTCGTCTTTAATATCCCAAGCTCTTCTCCATGCAGGATTAGCTGCCTCTTTATATCTTTTAATTGCTTTCGGGAGTGTCATTCCTGGAATGTTTTTCCAATACCTAAAAAAGTCTCTTACCAAGTTAAAGGTCTGAAATCCTAAGTTAAATGTAGTAAATACTGGTCTAAACCAATATCTACCTACAAATTTTAATCCCTTCATTACACCCTTCGCCTGTCCAATATTTCCATACTCCATTGTTTTAGCAATATACTCATCTACTACATATCCTGTATATTTTCCTTCTTCTACAACCGTAAGCAATCCTTTCCCATCTTCTTTTGGCTCTACAGGAATATGAGTTTTTCCAGTCCACCTAGTTTTAGCAGGCTCTATTTCCTCCGGAAAGTTTTCCTTAATAAAATCAACTAAAGTTTGTGAGGTTTTGTTTTTCTCTATTGCCCTGATAGTTGAAATTGTTTTTAATACTGTTGATGTTGCAGGATTTGCAACCCCCTTTAAAGTTCCCACCTGATGTTTAATTGTTGAAGGAATGTAAGTATCAATATAGTCTATTACCTGAAAAGTCGCATAAGCTGGGTTAGCTTTCATTTTTTTAATTAGGTCAGGCTTATATAGCTCTGCTTCAATTGCTTCATCTAGTACTTCATCCATGACCTCTCTATATGTTTTTAATTCCCTTTCTAATATCTTTAGTTTTTCTTCCCCTAGTTGATTTTTAAACCACTCTAATTGTTTTTCTGCAGTTTTGCGATCATATCCTAAAGGATTTGCTATGCTCTCTGGGAGTTGTTTGCTAACATACTCAAACATATTTGCCTCATCTGCGTGCGGAACATCTGATAACTCTTTTTTCATAATTGACATTTGTTCACTTGTTGATTTGCTCCGGATATCATCAGGAAGTTTTTTAGAAATTTCTTCCCATAAAGCATCACCTAATTCATGTCTTAAAGTATCTGCTGGGTTTTCTACTGCACCCCTTTCTTTTGCTATCCTTTCTAAAAACAAAGCTTCTCCGAGATCCTCCCAACTTAAACCTGCGTTTTCTAGTCTGCTTTTAATAGGATCTATTTTTACCTGTAAAAAGTCTTTAACTCTACCCCCTATATAATTATTCCCTTCTAACCAGTATTGAGGGTTCGCATCATCACCAACATTTTGTCCCTCTGCTCTTAACTCATTTACCATGTCAATTACTTTTTGATTCTTATCTATCAATTCATATTTCAACTCAAATGCCATGCTTTCATTTTTTATTCTTTTTTCTTCTCTCCTAGCTCTAAACTCATCCTCTCCTTTGTTAAACATTTCCCGAATGTTTTTCTGCCTAGCAGATCCTACTGCAGCAGCTCCACTATTTAGAGTTGTCCAGGTAGCAAAATATTCTCTTTTAACCTCCGGCTTGCGATCCATATATTCAAAAAAGGAATCCCAAAACTTAGGAGCTTTTTGTTTTAGTAGCTCCGGTTTATTAAACAAAACACTTATTGCGTCTGCATAAAGCTCTCGTGAAGAATACCTGTATTTTGTATAGTTTTCATTTGCTGTTTCATCAAATGGCTTCCACAATTGAGTAATAGTTTTTAACTCTTCTCTTAATTTAGGATCTTTCAAATCTTTATACTCTTGTTTTAAATACTTTTGTAAAGAAGCAATCCTGCCTACTAACCTACCTCTACCTAGTGTTCCTTCCGGTAGATAGTCTGTTAAATGTCCTATCTCATGAGCAATTACTCTTCTTGCAATCATAGGATCTTCAAAAATATCTGGTCTTAATTCTAGCGTAGGAGTAGTAACAAAACCCTCTCCTAAAACTGCTCTACCCAAGCTACTTCTTAACCTTGAATTTAATTCAGTATCAGCACCTAGTCTTTTAGCAATTTGATATAGCTCTGGAAATTCTACTGACTGTATTAAACCAACCTCTTTTTTAAAATCTTCTATAGTTTCATAACCACCCTTGTCTCCTAGATCTGCTCTTAACCCAACCTTTTCAACACTATACTCTGCTTCGCCTTCTGCTAACATGTTTGATTTTCTACTCCTAAATCCATCTTCAGTCATTTCAAGAGAATCTAATAAATCAATACCAAGTTCATGAAGTTCGTTTTGTAGCTGTCTAAACTCACCAATATTAAAATCTTTATTAACTATCAAAACACTTTTACCACGCATATTCCCTGCACTTTTTACTATATCTTTAATAGCAATATCGTTTTTGTTTACTACATCTACTCCTTGAGCAACATTCCTTGAGTTTAAATATATTATTAAAGATTGATTATCCCAGTCTGTTTGTATTTTCTTAGCAAAATCTGCAACTTGTCTGCTAGTGTTTAGTTTAGGCGCTTTAGGTTTGTTCTCTTCTCCTGCTAACCACTCTACATATTTTTGATAAACTGGCAACTCTGCTTTTGGCTTAGCAAATCGTGGGTATGGTTTTTTCTCACCATAAAAGCTTGTTGGGTGTTCAATAGGATCAATAACTCCAAATTCATTACTGTTAATTATCACATGTCCTTTTAACTCAACCCCAATTCTTTCTAATGCATCCCTCATTCGCCTTGTTATATTTTTATCAGCAGTTGATGGTCTTGGATCTCCGGAAGGATGATTGTGTATTAAATACGCACCATCTAGTTTTTTTGTTAGTAAAAGATTAGATACCTCATAAGGATCAGCTATACCTTTGTCTAAAACTCCTATACTTATAAGCTCTACAGTTACAGGAGTATTTCCTTTCATTCCTAGCATATAGAAGCTTTCTACTGCATTGTTCCTTAAATCTTTGAACGCCCATGCTACATCTGCCGGAGAAGATATTTCTTCATTAGGAAATTTAATAAAACCATTTTCTTTATACTTAACTCTTACAGGAGATTGAGTAAAAGAATCTCTTAAAGTATCTACATCAGGAATTTCACCTGTTGCTAAAGATTCTCTGATTTCTGCATAGTAATTTGATTCGCCTTCCTTAATCTCTGTATCTTCTGCAAACAAACCATCACCCATTTGTTCTCTTAAGGTTTCTCTCTCTGCCTGCTCTCCAAAAGGTGTACCTTCAAAACCTTTTCTTGTCCCTACTCTTTTTTTTCTAGCTTGTTTCTCAAACATTCTTTGGCGTTCTGCTTGGCTTGGCTTACCCTCACCAAATGTTGTCTGTTCTGGTTCTGGTTCTTCTGCTTCTATTTCCTGAGTTTCTAATACTGGCTGCTCTTTTTTTTCTCCAAAAACATCTCCTATAGAAAACCCATACTCTTTTTCTAATAATTTTGTGTTTTCTATAAGTCTATTTTTACCGACTGTTCCCTCAAACACCCTCTCAAGCTCTTTGTCGCTAAAGTCCTTTATATTCATTTCCTTCATCTTGCTAATAATTTTTGATTTCCATTTTGCAAGACCTTCCGGAAGTTTCTTTTCTACTGTTTCCTCTAAAACATTTTCTAAAGGAACAATTATTTCCTTTTCTGCTTTATAATCTTGAGAAATTGGTGGAACATCTTCTTTTGAAATATAACGAGTAATAACTTGTCCATCTTCTCCGGCAAATTGTTCAGCAACATCTTTATCTAATGTAAAGTTTTCAACTACAGCTTCAGGAATGCCCTTTTGAGTAATAACTTTTGTTCCTAAAGTATCTCCTTGTTTTCCTCCACGATAGACTGGTATTGTATCTGGAATTTGCTCATAATTTTCTACATTTAAAGCATCAACTAAAGTTGTTTTTCTTATATATTCATATTCTTGAGGATTGTCTTGCTTAATCTTGTTTATTCTATTCCAATAATTTGAAAAGCCAACTTGTCGGTTTGTTGGTAGAAATATATTTCCCTCTCTAATCCCTGTCTGTTTATGGGCAGCAAAAGCCTGATCTATTTGCTTGCTTACATCTAAAACCTCTCCTAAATCTGCTTTTTCTCTGCCCTCTTCAGCACGCTGTTCACCGGAAACAGGCTTAGTAACCTGCTCGCCTGGTTCTTCACCTTCTCGCTCTTCCCTAGTAGCGCGCTCTTCAGCAACTTCCCTAGATCGTCTGGCGTAAGCTGGTCTTTCTTTGAGGTGTTTTTCAAGTCTTTGTTCAAATTTTTTGAAATCGGCATTGTCTATTGCTCCTTTCTGTATTCTATTATACAGTTCTGTAAATGTTTTATTAAATTTATGTGATAATACTTTTAAACCATCTTTAAATCCCTCAATGTCATTAGCAAATACCCACCTATCAAAAAATGAATAAGTATCACCTTCTATTAAAAGCTCTGTTCCATCAGGTGTCCGGTATGTTCTTTTAGCTCCTACCACTTTGTATAATGCACCAGGAGCTTTAAAATGCTTTCCTATCCTATCTGCTATTTCAATTACTGCTCTGTCTGGATGATCTTGTGGTAATTCTTCTATCTCTTCAGGAATTTGTTCTTCTACATCTTCATAAACAGCCTTCATTTCGTTTTCGGTTTCTTCAGTTATCTCATCAAATGTCTGTTCAAATTCGCTTTGATCGTATAATCTTTGTGCTTGTTCTAGATTGCCAGAAGCAATTTCTCCTTTTATCCGGTCTAAAAGTCCTGTATCTGTAGCCTCATATTCTGTTGCCTCTGCTTTTGCTAATGCCTCTGATTGCCTTTCCCAAGCTTCAAAAGCTTCATCTAAAGGAATGTTTTTATTATCTAAAGTAAACTGTATAAATTCTTCTCTTAGGTTTTCTGCAACATCACCTTCAAATCCTAATACTTTATTAAAATCAGGATATTCTTCCAAAATATCATCTCTAGTTATTTCTTCTTGTCTTTCAAACTTTTCTGTTTCAAATTCTTTTTTTACTACATCCGGTAAATTATCCGGAACTATTTCTCCACTTTCTAGTTTTTGATTAAACCAGTTTTCAAACGCTTCGGGTTCTGTCTTTACTTGCCCCTCTGATAATGATCTATAAGCAAAATCTGTATAGTCTTGCCACAATTCATTTGCCCTACTTTCTTCTTCTACTCCAATAGTATCAATAAATTTATCTTTTTGTATTTCAGTTGTGGGTATTTCTTCTTGAGTTTCTAAATCAACATCTTTTGCTGTCCTTACCATAATTTTGTCTTTTGGGTTTTTTTGTCGCCTTTTGCTAATTTTTTGAGAAGTTGTATCTGCAACACTTGCCATTCCACTAAAAGCACCTATTCCCAAAGTTTCTACTAATAACCTTTCTCTTCCTTCCGGAGTAAAAAATGGATCATTGTATTCTCTTTCATCAATTATTGACTGAATTGGCTCTGCAAACTCTTCTTCCAAAACCTCGCTTAATAATCCATTAAAGTGTACCTTTTTTAATGCTTTTCTAATTGTTCCTTCGCTTGCATCTAAAAGCCCTTTATTTTTCAACCATTTATTTATAAATGCTTTTTTTACAAATATACCTGCGTCATCTACATAATCTCCAACCCCTTCGGAAATATATTCGGTCATAACTGAAGCATATGCTTTTGATACTGCTGCGTCTCTATCAAATCCTTCATCTACTATTTCTAAAACTCCATCTCCCTCTTTTTCTAAATCAAGCTCTGCTATATCTAACATATATGAAGCTGTTTTTTCATCTATTGCAGGAAAGTTTACTCTACTTGCAACTGCCATCCGGACAGTATTTGACAAAAACTTTTCAGCCCATTTTTTTGCAACAGGACTTGTAACTCCAATTACTTTTAAACCATTATCTGCAATCTGTGTATAGTCTTTTTCTGGACCTGCCATCTGTGAAGTTACTGCAATTTCCATCATATAATATGGCATATTAGCAACAACCTCTGCTGCTTGAGACCCAATTCCGCTATCCATATATTTATTTATTTGATCTGCTCTCCATCTATTAACAAAAGACTGTTCTTCTTCTGTTAGCTCTTCTTCATTTTCATTCAAGTCTTTATATTTATTTAAAGCAATCTCCATTTTTTGTGTTACTTGAGTTCTTTCAAATCTATTGGGGTTTACAATCATTTCAACAGGGTTTTTTATTTCTGACCATAATTGCTGTAGAAATCCCCTTCTTGCAGGTTCAAGAGTTAAAAAGTCATCATATGCTTTGATTGTATCCTTTAAAGCCCTAATTTCTGTTTCTTTTCTGTATTTTGGGTCTTGTACTTTTGTCTTTTCTGCTTCTTCACGAGTTTTATACTCTTCTTTACCAAACATAAATGGACCAATTCTAAGAGGTCTTTCGGTTTGCACAAGTTCTTTTTTTTGCTGTTCAGTTAATTCCTCTTCACCAAAACGAACATCCTCATCAATTAAGCTTGTATAGTCTTGAGTAGTTTGTATTTCCTTTAAGCGTTCTTGTGCTTGTTGTTTTTTTCTTTCAACTACCCCAACAACATTTGCATATTGTTCTTCTGATAGTCCTGTCATTTCTTCTACTGTTTGCTCTTCTTCTGTTCTTCCAAACAAAAATTTTCTGACTGCCTTTGCTCCTTTTTGAGCAACATCTAATCCCTTTTGAAACAACCCTTTATCTTCTTTTTCTTCTTCTGGCTGATCTACTTGAAAAGTTTTTGTAGGTTCTTTTTGAGGTTCTTTATAAGAGTAACTAGAAAAGTCAACAAGCCCTGTTGTTTTTTCTTTCCTTTGAAAGTCAAGCTGTTCCCTTGCTTCCTGTGAGGGCTTCTTTTTTTTTTCTTCGTCGTCATCGTAGGTATAACTAGAAAAATCAACTATTCCCATTTTATTGATTCCCTCCATAATATCCTGTACTCTTTTCTTGCTCTACATTATACGCATTATCTGTCCGGTTTGGATCTCGGTATGTCCTAAAAACTCTATCAAATTCATCTGGATCTTCACCTGCGTTAATCCATTCTCTTCTTGCATCATTGTAAACTTGTGGAGGTACATGTCCATAATTATTAGAATAAGTTGTTAAAAACTGATTTGTTGCCTTTTGATTATATTCTGATTCATCTGATTCACTCAAATCACTCCCACCACCACCTGTCGGAGTCAACCCAGTCTGTACAACCTGCATATTACCACCACTATCCATTATTAAAGCCTCTCCGGTCTTTTCATTCATGGTTATCAGTTGATCTTTAGGAGATAAATTAAGACTAGAAACAAAACCAACTGGCATACCTGCCTGCGCCTCTAACTTTGCTATATCTACTTTTTGATCCATTGACAAATTATCATATGACAAATTACCACTTGTAATTGCGTTTGCATACATTTGCAAGTTTGCTTTTGCTTCCTTACGTTCCTGCTGCATTAAGTTGTAAACCTGTACATTTTGTTTAAATTTTGTGTTATATTCTGCAACTGCGTCATCATAGTCTTGTCCCATAAAATCCATATACATAGAAACAAGTTTATAGCCTGTATTTAATTGATCTGTTATTCTCTGTTGCTGTCGCTGTATAAAATCTAATTCTTCTCGTTCTTGTCTTTCTACCTCTGTCAATCTACCTTGAATTACATTCATAGGAACACGCTTACCACGCTCTGTTGCTTTCCGTTCTCTTAATCTTGCCTCTGTATCTCTACCCTGTTTTTTTAATTCATTAAGCTGTTCCTCTAATCCTGCCAAACCCTGTTCTGCTCTCAAATCTTCAAAAGCTTCTCTCCTATCTAACCTCTCCGGATATTCCATCCCTTGAGTTAGTTGATCTCTTAAACCTTCTGTTCCTAAAGTTTCAATACCAGATCTGCTTGCTTTTAAACCTGCTTGAACCCTATTTAAATGTCGGGTTAATTCATCAGTTGACTGTGGAGTTGTTTTTGCTCTCTCCTTTGCTATAAACTCACCAAATGCCTCCGGATCTTCTCCTGCTGCTATTGAGCTTGCCCTAGTTACCTCCTCACTAACTGCTTCACCTGCTCCTACTTGATTACTTTGTGGGTGTATTTTTCCTGGCTCAGATAGTGTTCCCCCCCAATACTGACGACCCGAATACCAACCACCCTGTTTGAAGCCTCCCTCCGGAGGTTTTATATCTAATTGCTGTGGATTGTAAGTTGCCATATTATCCTTATTTTAACATTTATAAAAAACTTAATCTATTTAGTATGTTGCTATAGTTACTACATCTCCATCATCAAATTTTACTTTTAAACTACCATCTGCACTATCCAAATACATTACTGCTGTATTACCAGAGGGACTACCTGCTGGCGCTACTTGCTCTTCAAACTGCAATAATGGTCTATGGTGTCCTCCTAGATATAAAGCAGTTGAGCTTAATGCTGCTATCTGATTTTCACTTGCATCTAAAAAGTAAAATGTTTCATCAGTATCAGGAGCTACAAACCAAAATTCATTTGAATTTGTAACACCAATCCTTCCATAATTTGTGCCTCCGGTTTCTTCAAATAACAAAGAATAGTTATTATCAATAGTAAAGTCCCCACTAACCAATCTTAATCCTCCCGATCCTAATGTTGTTGCTCTAAGCCTTGCTTTTCTTGCTCCACCATCATAAAAATCAATATATCCTCTACCACCATCATGTAAAATTTCTATTTTGTCATTTCCATCAGCTACTTTAATTTTTTTATTTACTGGATCTAAAACTATATCTCCATCATCACTTTCAAGTGTGTCAGAATTAATTGTCCAGCCACCAATTTCTCCACTTTCTGAATATAAATTACCATCCTCATCTACTCTAAACTCTGCTGATCCAGGAGCAGAGTTGCCAGCCCAAAACCGCCAGTCTGTTCCTCCGGTAACTTCACTACTCATCCCCACATTGCCACTATCGGCTGTTAAAGATGTTGCATTGATAGTCCAACCACCTATTTCTCCGCTTGTTGCATAAACATTTCCGCTTTCATCTACTCTAAAAGGAGCGCTTGATGGTATAGCACTACCAGCCCAGAATCTCCAATCAACATTCCCGGATACTACACTACTCATTCCGACTGTCCGGTTAGCTGCCATTAAAGTAGTTGGTCCAATTACAAACCCTCCAATATACCCACTTGAACCTTGTACTGTTCCTTTCAAAATTGCATCTTCTGCAACTAACTCACCCTGCATATTAACTCTAAAAGCACCTTGTGAAAACTTGCCACCGCCAGTCCACAAACCAGATTGATCACTCCTAAAAACTTGATTGCCTGAACCTACTTGAAGATAAGAAATGTCTTGATAATTTTGATCCTGCTCTACATATGGTAGGTCTTTGCGATTAACATTTATCGGGAATTTCATTTTAAATAAAATACAATCCTATACTTTCTAACCATGGACAATTATTTGAGTCTGTATTAAAAACCAATTTAAACTGTAGTGTTGTCATATTATCGCCCCAATCTGCTGTTACTATATTCTTATCAATATCTTTGATAGTATCTGATATATTCTGATATGATCCATAGTTTTTACTTATATAAAAAGAAAAACTACAATCAGTTGGCATTTCTGCATAGGCAGCAACAACTTCTCTTAAATTTGCTAATTTTCTGCGATTACCACCATATATTCTTGACTCAATGTATGCACCATCTAACTTGATTGAATAATCTATTTCATCTACACCATAAGTTCCATTATTATCCCAAGCAACATATAGTTTGCCACCGCTTACAATCATTGCTCCTATCTCTACATTTCTTAAAACAAAATCATCACCATCTCTTTGACTAATAGGGTATGGCATATCTAATATATAAGGATATTCCCTTGCATGTCTTGCTATTCTGTAAACTCCACAATCTGTTGGGTTTCCTGAAAGGTTTGATAGTCCGATAAGCCATTGTCCGTTATAAGTACATGAAGAATTAGGATGTATCATTGCTGTTTTACCATCATAATCACCCGGAAAACGCCTGTGAAGCTCAAGTCCTTTGCTACTATAAATATATAAATTGCCACGATCCCCAGCGCTTACATATACATAATTATCAGATTCAATAAAAGCATTTATTCCTATTTCATCAACTGAATCATCACGATTATAACTAACACTCCATGTATTCCAAGTAAATAATTTTGCATTACCAACTCCACTAACATAAGTTCCTATTAAAAGGTTAGTATAGTATTTTCCTAAAGCCTTTATTTTATATTGTCTTGGAATATCTAATGCAGCACCAGAAAAAAAAGTAGGTTCATCATAATAATAATTAGTATCCGGAGAAGGATTACCACCAGCACCACCTTGCAATGCGTCAGTTCCAGCCACCCAGTCATTCCCAGCGCTTGCCTTTACTGTTACATAACCTATTGAACATTCACTAGCAGGAGTATCCGGTATATTGTTTAAAGCCTCTGTCTCGTCATCATAACCATTGCCGAAGTTAGTATCCCAAGTTGCAGTTAAATTCCCACCAGTATCAACTGAAACCCTAAAAATTCCCCAGCGATCTGCCGGAATTGTTGCACTTGTTCCAGTATTACATAAAGTATTTGCAGCCAAAGTATAATCTGTGTTATCTATCTCATAATGTATAGCATTAGCATTTTCTACATCAAAGTTTGCTCTAATTTGTAATCCCGGATCTGCTTTCGGAAATGCACTATAAGAAACAGTATCTACTTGTGCTACATAGTTGCCATCTCCGATAAACAAAACTCTGTTTTGTATTTTCATCGGATGAAATTCATCATCACTTATTTTAAACTCTGCCCAGTCCTCATCTGCGTCAACTGCCCAGTTATTATCATCTGCGTCATCTACATCAATTCTATGAAGATATTCTTCTGTTGCCCAGTAAATATACCCATCATACTCTTTAGCTCCTAGACATTTAGCCTCACCGCTTGTAGGCGTTGTTGTGTGTACTAGTCTCCATGTACCTCCAACAACTCGTTCCCAAATTTTACCACTATCTGCTGAAAACCAATATGAATTTCCATTAGAAGAAGCAACTGCACACTTAACAAATTCACTAACTGTTGCTCCGGAGTTTTTTTCAAGCTTCTGTTCTACGCCCAAAATGCCTGGTTTAGAATGAGGATCAACACCAACCATTTTCCACAAAGAATGTTCTACACCCGACCATTTAGAGCCTGATAAGCCTCCCATATTGAAGTTTTGTATTGTTTTTACATCGGGTTTGTTTGCCATAATATCAAGGTGATCCTATTTTTGTCCATTCTGGTCCTATCCTGTAATGCATACCACCACCATAAGCAAAATTATCTCCGTACTTTACTCTTCTTTTTGATCCACTTGTATCTACAAAATCCTCTCCATACTTATATCTTCTTGTTCCATCTTCATACATTGGTTTTGGTATTTTAGACCAACTCATTATATTTCCTTATACTATATTTAAAGCATCTCCGTCTGTTGCTGTTTCATAAAGCGTGTTTGCACCTGTTATATTTAAGTTGCCTACACTATTCCCTCTTAAATTATTACCCATGATAGTATTGTAGTTAGAGCTAGCTCCTTCATCTATCCCATATTTTTGTGTTTTAGTTCCTTGGTCATCGTAACACCTGTTTCCCACAAAGGTTGTATCAGTTACTCCTGTACAATAAATACCTGAATATGTATCTGCTGTGTCTTGTCCGTTGTTTTTACAAACATTGTTGTTTACTGTCATATCATCACAAGCACTTCCCAAATATATTCCGTGCTTACCACATCCATCAACAGTATTTCCGTTAATCGTTCTACCAGTTGATTGATAATAAATACCATATTCTGAACAGTTTTTAATCTGGTTATTATCAATCTTAGCATTTTCAGCACCAGCACTTGTTATAATTCCGTTCTCACAATCATATATCAAATTACCTTGAATGACTCCATACTTGGGATGTACATTTAAATAAATACCATCCTGGTAATTGTAAATTGTGTTGTTAGCAATAGTATAATACTCTGTATAGTCCGCAACATTTATTCCCCTAGAATTAGCTCCTGCACTTTGGCTAGATAAAATATTGTCATTTATTGATATTCTCCTGCTCTCATTAGCTCCACTACCACCTGTCCCCACTTTTATTCCAATACTTACACCAGAATAACCAGCTATGATGTTGTTGTTTATCTTAATATCAAAACAATCTTTTTGTACTGCAATAGAAGTTTGTACATTGTAAAAAGTATTATTGCAAATTTCTACACCCTTAATATCATAATGGCTTGAAGTTGGTTCAAGATTAACACCGTAGTTTGTGCAGTTGTAAAACAAATTATTTATAATCTTGATGTTCCGGCAAGTTGTTCCGCTTGCACCAATAATTGATAAAGCAACATTGGGAGCAGCACCGTTTTGGTCCAAAAACTCTACATTTTCAATTACTGTTTCACTTGGTCCAGTAAACCTGACTCCACCATCTTGAGAAGTATCTCCATCTAATGTAATGTTTTTAATTGTCATGTAGCTATTGCCATTTGTTGTGTCAGCGTTAGTAAAACAGTAAGTTGAAGCATGGGTTAATATTGTTACACCAATTCCTGCACCAACAACTGCCACATTGTCTTTCATCTCTATAGCTGAAGCAATTGTATAACTGCCAGCTTTAATATATACAACACCGCCACCATCTCCATTAACCGCATCAATTGCTGCCTGTATCTGCACATCATCTGCTATACCATCACAATAATACTCACATTGTTCAGTTTTTCCAACAACTGCTGTTGCTGCCCTTGATTGCCTAAGTTCATTGTTATGTTCTGGATAAATATGATCATTGTCTGTTAAGACTTGACTTGCTGATACATCTCCTGGTGTAAAATCCGTCATTCTCTATTTCCTAAATAAATTTGAAAAATTGATCCATTAGCCTCTACATCAGCAGTAGCAACAGATTCAAAAAAAATCTGAACTGCTATTGCTTGTCCTTTTTCTGCATATGCTAGTCCACTAATATTTAAACCTGAATGTGCAGAAAGATTCCTTTTTTCATCTATAATTTTTGTTCTAGAACCATTTACTGTTACAACAAGAATTATTCTTCCAGCAGCATTAGCATCGTCAACTCTGATATTAACATCAACCGGATAAAAACCAGTATAAGGAGCAATATACTGATTATTTGTTGTGTCAAAATCTCCACCAATATCTTCATCTACTTGATCAAATTCTATCTTAACATAAGCTCCCTGTGTAATATTATTTTGATCTGCAGACATAGTCGCTATACAAGCTGCATGTGTGTTTGGAATATTTCTTTTGTGTCCTCCTACATAAGTTGCCATATATTACCTACTTTCTGTAGAAATTACTAAGTAAGCAGTATTTGCTCCGTTATCATCAGTAACCTCAACCTTTACCTCATTTCCAGAAAGAAAATCTAAATTACCATCTGGCTGCCAAAAGAAATCTGTTTCGGCATTAAGATCTTCCTCAATTAAAACTGTGTCATAGTTAGCTCCTTCATTTGCGTCAACTGAAATTGTTACTGTTTCTGTTGTTGCAGCATCAAAATGTAAGGTTACATAATTTAGTCTAAAATCTGCTCCTATAGAAGTTACTTCACTCATTGCAGCAGAAGATAGATCTTGAGAAGCAGTTGTTTCTGTTATTGACTCATTTGTTGGCGGTAAGCTCCCATGATCACTTGCTAACACAACGGATAAAGAGTGTTGACTATCAACCTGCCCAACAACACTTCCCATATCACTTATAGAAACATATAATGCCCCATCAGCATCAACTTGAAAAGGTGCATAATCTCCATCTGTATCTACCAAAGAACCCAAAACATCATTCCGGACTGCCAAAGCAAAAGAACCATAATCTCCGGAAGAGTGTGGTTCATCTTCTTCTTGAATGTCATCAACTGTTGAAGAAGCAAGAACTACTTTCAAATTACCGTGTGAATCTACCTGAAAAGGTCCAACATCTCCATCGGTTATTGTTTGAGGTGTTGTCTGGTAAAGTCCACCAACTAGTAAATGCTTAGAAGTGTCATCTGTCCAGTCTGCGTCATCTATATAAACTGCATCATCTATAAGCTCTACTGCTGTTTTAATATCTACTGAATTGTGTTCTTCTGTTCCTATTTCATTAGAAGCGTTTACATTTAATCCCCTTTCATTACCTGCTGCGTCTCTGATCTGTGTGTAAACATTCCTGTTAAGAGACATTCGGGGTATCCCGATATCATCCTCATCTACAGAGTCCGGAGCAGTATCATCTGCCAAAAATCCAATCCCGATTACCATATCTGAATCTACTGTAAAAGCAGAGTCATCAGCATAATCGTTCAAGGATACTGCAACTAACTGCCTACCATGTTGATCATACTGGGGAACTACTTCATGACCGTCTGGATATGTTGGCAAGGTTGCTTTGTATTCTCCCCTTGGACCTGATCCCATTTTTTACCTCCTTTGGTTAATAAAAAAAGCGCCACTACATATATATAGCAACGCTTCGGTTTTTCCGTTTATCGTTAATTTATTATAGTTTCTGTGCATTTTTAAGTCAATTTACAAATTATAGCCATCATTCCAGACATTCTCTCCTTTTGGAACTTTGCCAAATTGAACCTCGTTTAAGTCCTGGTGTTTTAAACTCTCTACTGCATTTTTCAAATGAAACTCTAAGTTTTCTTCTCTTTTACTTAAAGGAATTGCTGTCGGTTGTGCTTCTTTCCAAGCTTTAACTACCATATCACCCCAAACTCTATGTAATTCTCTTGGCATACCATGCTCTGTAGCACTCGGATCTTCACTCATATCATCTGTTGCTGTTAAATCAGTTACATCTGCCGGAAAAGTTTCATACCAAACTTTTAATCCATCAGTAACATCAGTAATCGTTCCTGAAAAAATGTAAATACCCTTCCTGATAATGTCATAGAAAGCATCGCCTTCATTATTTGAAAAATAGTTAGTTATACTACTTTCAATTAGTGGTTTATCCCAGTCTTTAATATCCATACTTTCAAGCTTAATAAAGTTTTCTCCATCAAGCTTAGCTTCAACTCTATGAAGCCTAGATAGGATATCATCTATAAAAGGATATTCTCTCTGATCTGCCACTAAATTATCAGTAGCAGGAGTAGTAAAGACCTTCTCATCAATTTTCATGACCTCTTGCACTAGCTCATCATCTTTAGTGATCTTCATCCACTTTTTTATATCATCATCAGGAAGAGTCGTAGAATTAGTATTTGTCCGTTTCCGAACATACCAAGCAAAATAAACTGGATTCACTCTGCTCCTTATTCTGTTGACAAATCGCCAACTGTATCTAGAATTGCGGTTGCCGCTGATACAATCGTATTTGCAGCATCAACATTATTATAATAATTTGTTGTCTGTGCAGCATTACCGCCTGCTCCTCCTTGTAAAGCGTCTGTTCCAGCAGTCCAGGTATTACCTGCACTTGCTTGAATAGTTACATATCCAATCGGACACTCATCAGCTGGTACTGATGGCATCATTTCAACAGCATCTGCTTCACTATCATAACCAGCTTCTCCATTATCAGCCCATGTAGCTGTTAAGTTTCCGCCTGTATCAACAGTGATTAAAGCTACTGCCCATTTACCAGCATCAGCATGTTTGTCTGTTCCGGTATCAGCTGTAGTGTTTACAGATAAATCATAAATCTCACCTGCTATTTGATACTCAATTGCTGTATTATTTTGAACATCAAAATTAGTATCAATCGCTAAATCTGCTGCAGCTAAAGGATATGCTTGAGTCCATTCTCTAATGGCATTGGCTAGTCCCTTTACTTCTGTAGCCACTATCTGGTTAGTATTGACTACAGATTTGATAGACTCTAAATCTGTAAGAATGGATTTCAAGATTTGCTCTACTGACCTCTCAAGACCTACAGCCTTTCGTGTTATCTTAGCCATAGTTTCTCCTAATCAACTTAATATTATTGTTCTGAACTGAAATTAGGTAGCAACCAACCCAGATCTACATAGGTAACTGATAAATGCCCAGCGTCTAAATCATCGCCAGTTGCATCAAAATCTGTAGCTCCTGCGTCAACTGCTATTCTGACATAGCCTAAAAAGGCTTCATCAGTTGGCAAGTCATCCCATTCCGGTAATTTTGCATTACCTGCTCCACTTGCAATCGTTCCCATCGTTAAGGAAAGATTTCCCGAAGAGTCAATTCCAACTACATAACAAGCTTCTTGAACCTCACTTGCGTCTGCTGCAATGTCATGATCTGTTGCTGTAAAACCAACTTCTTGAGCTGATCCCTGATTATAGAATACCCCGTCAATTAAATAATCAACACTTGCGGCATTCTGTCGGACCTCTTTTTTAGAACCTGTACCAATCTGCAATCCTGCATCGGTAAGATTTCTATATTTGAGAGCATGTTGTAGCTCATCAAAAAAATCCATGAGATCCTGTTGCCCTAAAGCTTCTAATGGATCTAATGTTTGCATTTTATTTTCCTCCTTTTATCATGCTATTTAGTTAGCATGTTCAATTCTTAGTAAGAAATTCTGGTTTAGAATTTTAGCAACAAAAGTTGCTTTCCAACCAGAAGTTGCTCTCTGATCTAATGGATCTTCTGTTCCTGCTGATCCAAGCGGTTTAACAATGTTTCTCATTGCTTCACCGGAGAGTCTAGTAACTCCATATGCATGTCTAGCAATAATCAAAGTTGCGTAAACATCAATACCTGCTGCTCCTGAACCTGTAAACACTTTACCTTTCGTGGTTTCTACAAAACGAACCTCGTCAAGCTTACCTACCTCATTCATCATAGCTGCACCTGGCTGGGAATAATTTGCAACCGGCACATAGTCCGTTGCGTCTTTTAAATTCCTAGTGGTTTGAGGATGTACTATGCCAATAAATGCTGGCATAACAGCGTCGGTATTGTAACCTGTAGATGGATTAACCATTGAGGTTACATGTTTTGCATCATTACCTTTTAAAGTAAGAACCGCGTCTAACACTTCTGATCTGTCGCAAAGCATACCTGCTGCAACTGTAACTCTACTAACTGCTGCTCCTGCATATTGAACAGTTGTTCCTGCTGCTAGAACATCTCGGCAAACCTCTTCTAAAGATTCACCTGCTTGCTCTCCTAGAACCTCTGCTGCTTCTGACAGGATAGGATCATATGTTTCATACTGGAGCTTGCCAGATAGAGTAACATAATCTCCGTAGTATTGAACTTGAGCTGTAATTTCTGTTGAACTTAACTGCTTACCTGCAGGTGTAACACCTTCAGTTAAAGGAGTTGTATTCGTAGCTAAAGCTCCATACCTTCTAAACTTTATAGTATCTGTCCCCGAGTTTTTGGGGATATCACGAACTTGCGCCCATCTCTGGTGTACCAAAGCTGGAACTGCTCTTTCTAACAAGTCCCGATTATAGAGGTTATTCACCTCTGCTGGAATCTGTGTCCTTGTAGTTAAAGGCATTTTCCCTTCCTTTTAAATTTAATAAAAAAAAGCGCTTACGCCTAATACATAATGTATTAGGAATAAACGCTTCGGTTTTTCCGTCGCTTATATTCCGACTTACTCTAATGATACAAATTTACAAAATTATTGTCAAGCTTATGTTAAAGCTTTTTCTTTTTTCTCATCTCCTTCAATCAAATACCTAGATAATGCTTGTGAGGTTTCTGATTGATATTGCCCGATTAACTCTGCAACCTGTCTTGGAACTTTAACTGGTTTCCCTTTCGGGACCCAACTCCTTGCTCCATTGATAGTTACAGGCAACCATGCTCCTACCCTATACTCTTCTAACTTTCCTGTCTGTTCATTTACCTGTTCAACTATTGTTCCTGCTTTTTCTTTTCCGGTAAGCGGTAGCATTACCTGCACCTTTGGCTGGTTTCTTAAAATCTCTTTCATTTCATCACGCTTTCTTTCATACCTGTTTTTGTCTTTATGCTCTTGTCCTGGCGGTGATGATGGTCTCTTTTTACCTGCTAAATGTAAAATCTGGATCAGTTGCCCTTTTGTTGTAAAGTCATCCGGATCATCCACTAGCTCTAATTTTTTAACCCTCTTTTTTAGTTGATTCAGGCTAAACTTTTCTCTTAATTCTTCTTCTTTCATTTTAGTTATATCTTTAATTTGTGCCATTATCTACTCCTTCCTAGCACTTCGGCTTTCTTTTTTTGATATTCTTCTTTAGATAAATCCATCCAGTTAATCTCTCCGGTTTTACCTTTTCTCCTGCTGCTTCCGCCACCCTTAGTTTGATCTACCTTGTTCTGTGCTTCCCTTTCCTTTTTAGCACCAATCTTTTTTGCATCTTCATATGCAATCATTTTTGCTACTTTATCTACTGGCACATTTTGATATATAGATCTCGGAGTCTTTTTATATTTCAAAATTACTCCACGATATCTTTTGAAATCAGGGTTATCTGCAATAAAGCGATCAACCTCTGATTCAATTTTAGTTTCCTGTAACTCTTTTTTCAGTCCAGATGTTTGTTTTTGAACTACCTTGCTAATAACTTTCTGATCCTCCTCATCTACTCCTTCAATAGTTTCTTCTTCACTCTTATCCTCTTCATAAGTTTCTACCTTAAAATCATCAGGATTTATTGACTCATCCTTTTTTTCTTCCTGTTCCTGATTCTCCTGGTCTTGGTTTTCTTTTTCATCTTCCGGCATTATTTGTCCCCTTTCTTTTTCTTTTCCTTTTTGGAGGATTCAATTTTTCTAACACTTAATCCCTCCGGCATTTGCTCTGGCTTCATGTCAAAAGTGGAGACTATATAATTCATATTCCTCCGGATAGCACTTGACTGTCCTTCTAAAACAGACAACTGTTTCTGTAATTGCTCCACTTCCTCTCTTGCTTCATTAAGTTGAGCATTAGTAGATCTCCAATTATTTTGGATCTGCTTCTGTTCAGCTCGGAGCTTATTTAATAACTTTGTTTCTGGCGATTGCTTCGCCTTTTTGTCTTGTTTGTTCATAGGTTTTTCCTTTCGTTTGAACAAAACTTTATAATTTATGTGTTTGCTTTTTTGCTTTTCTCTGCAACAGTTTCAAAATCTTCTTTTGTATAATAAGGATCATAGTTTATTTCTTCTTGTTGCACTCCACTCCTTAGTTTCTTAATCATCCTTCTTGGAGCTTCTATTACATCCCGATAAGATTCCACTTTTTGTCTAAATCCATCTAACTGCTCTTCAGTAAAATCACCCTTTTTAATAATCCTTCTTTCTAATGCCTTAATGTTTTCTTTAGTAATTTCAACTATTAAATCCCATCCGGGATCAAGTAAAACACTTTTTAAATCTGCAACTGCTTGATTTCGTTGTTTTTCTGTTTTAAGATCTCTCATTCTGATGCTTGACTTTGAGTAATCGGTCTTGTTCCTTGCTGCTGTCCTTGTGTTGGTAACTGCAAATTAGTGTTCATTCCTGGCTGAGTAAAAGCTGTCTCTCTCATTTCCTCTGGGAACAATTCTGGCTGTGTCTTTTTAATCCTTAACGCCTCTTCATGCGCTTTAATATGAGCAAATGTTGCATCAGTTTCTTTTGCCTTAGAGTGAATCTCTAAATGTACATTATGATCATCTTCTGGCAATACCGGAGGCATTTCATCCTCATTAAGCATTTGATTCTGGTGTTCTGCTATCCTTTCATCAATCGTCGGAGGAAATAATCTTTCAATCTCATCAGAATCCATTCCGTGTAGTTTACCTAGCTTTTTAAGTCCATATCTCCTGTTTACTGTAGGATCACTTAATGCTAATGAAAAATATGAAGTTACAGATCGCCTTTCCTCTAACTCTTTTGCTCTATTTATTGATAATGCAGTAATTTTTACATCAGGATCTAATTCTGCATCTAAATCTTTTTTAGTTAGCGGTCGCCAAGTTGGTCCGAAAGCACCCTCAATCCTAATAACTTTCTCATCAATTTCATCTGAAAAGTACTCTTTATACATTTGATACCAATGTCGCCAAAATCTTTTTTCACTCCATCCAAATATCTTTGCACCTAAAGAATATCTTTTTGTGCCTCTAGCTGTTGCTAAATTTATCTCTCCTAGTGTTTTATCCTCTTCACTTAACATTCCTTGCTGAACCTCTGAAGTTGCTGTTGCCTTCTCTGCTGAAGCCCTTAATGTCTCCATAATATAATCAACTAGCTGTAAGTTTGGTGGAGATTTTCGCATAGGAACAACTGCGTCTTGAATTGATTCACCCTGCTGAACATCAACTGGAGAAAACTTATTAAATCCTGGCTGCAAAGATTTCTTGTTACTTATCTTATTTGAATCATACAAATAGTGTGGATGTAGATCTGTTTTCATAGAATCAACACCCAAGTTTATTGCAACTGCTCTTAACCTTTGTTTATCTTCAACTAAATCAGGAATTGATGTTCCGTTAAACTCGTGTGATGTCCGGTATAAAGACCTATCAAATACTGCCCAGTAATCAAATTTTAAATCCTGCTTGCCAATTATTTTAGTATTATCATTTACAAGCCATACTCTAACTTTTTTAATCTTTCCATCTTCCTTAAAATGAGTAAACCATTCTACTACCTCAACCTCTCTGTTTGCTCCAAATTGTGTACTAGATCTCTCTACTGATTTTGTCTGCCTACCTTGCGCTCTTGCTCTTGCTCTTGAAGCTTGTGAAATCTTTGAACTTAATTCACCAGCACCTTGAAATGTTTTAAACTCATCCTCTGTAACATCAATGTCCGGATGGTTTATCATGTCCTGCTCTGTCATCATTATCGGTCTGCCAAAAAACCTTGCTGCATTATCTCTTTGGAATTTTCCGCCATTGATAGAATGACAGAACGGATCTCTTAGAAAAGTAAGCGGGTCCCAGACCTCCGGTAAAGGAACAAATACATTTTTGTCCGGATCTCTAACATACCTAACCATTGCCAAAATACCTTTGCCAAAAAATAAAGTATCCCAATCCCAATCATAATCAGTAATGTCCTTCTCCATTTCTGTATAATCATACTCTGATAAAGCATTTAAATTTTCTGCAACCTCTTCATCTCCCTCTGTCCTGCCAGACCATTCTGAAATCAACTGATCCTGGTATAAATTAGCCAAAACTGTTTGAAATACTGAAAAAAGAGTTGTATCACCAACTCTATCCTGATCTCTCATTTGATTATTGTATAGTTTAAGCCTAGCTCTCCACTCTTTTATCTTCGGGTTTAACGCTTGTTCTGCTATCTCCCACTCGGCTTGTATTTGTCTTTTGAGATCCTCATAAGTATTAGAGATCGTTTCCGGTTCTTGAGGATCTGAAGGTTTGCTTGCACTCATGTTTCCTTTTTATATTTTTTAATATGTCCTAAATGTGTTTTTCCGTTATCATCAATACATATTCTCCTGTATTCATTTGCTCCACATCCATATTTTTTCCCAGTAACTGTCCTTACTTTACCATCGTTATCAACACACCTTTCAAAATCTGCTGGCATTAGTTTTTTTCCTTTCTGGCAACAGAATCAATCTGCTCTGCAATTTTTTTAGCTTCTTCATTGGGTTCTTTACCCATTAAAGAATCAATGCTTGCTTCTGCACCACTTGTTAATAATGCAGTAACACTCTGAATTTGTTTATCGGTTAATTCGTCATCATCGGAGGTTATCAACACATAGGAGCTATATAGTTGATCTTCAAAATGAAAAAGCCATTCAAAGATAAAACCCTCTTCAACCTTAATCTGCCGCACATAAACCATTGTGCCTTCATAGGGAATTGCTTTTGCAATTTTAATTAAACCTTTAGTTTCTTTAACATTAAGATCTTCAACCATAGTTATAACGATTATATCATTCTTTAATTTTTAAGTTAATTGCTTCATTATCATCTTTTAACATAACGCTCCTATTTATCTCTACCCGGACCGGAACGCCCTCTTGTTTATGTATAATTGCTTTGCCATAAGTAAGCGCTCTTATTGCTTCAATCATTTGAGCTTCTCTTTTAGTTATATAAACTGGTATAAATTTTTGTTTTTTAGTCATTCAATCCTTACCATATACGGATCTGAATGTTCCCCGAACTCTATTGCCTCTGCGTCAGTTTCTCTAGGCTTCTTAAACCCTGTCCCGAAAGTCCTAAATGCATCTGCACCATGTGAAGCCCAGTCATGTACTGGTCTCTTTTTAAACACCTTATTATCTTCGTCGTATTTCTTCCGGTAAGATCTTAACGCTGATATTCCCCGACTGCATTTGTTTTTGTCAAACCAACATTGTCCCAAAATCCTCCGGCAGGCTTCAATTCCATCTTCTCTTGGTAGTTTGGGAGCAACCTCAATTGGTTTTATTCCTATTTTTTGTGCAACCTCATAGCGTGATTTGCCAGTCCCTAATTCCCGAACCTTAATATCATGTGGCATATAATGTGATCCATAAACATAATCCTTGTCATTTAATTCCTTTTTATAATGCTTTAGTCCTTCTCCTTGCGATTCATAGTAGTCAATAAAATGATATTCTCTACCCACCAACTGAAAAAACCAAATACTCATTGAATCATCAATTCCTAAATCCCATGCAGTATGAACCGGAACTTCATCAACATAAGGAACTCCGGAGATCCTTCCCTCTTTATCTGCCAATGTCATTTGCTGTGCATAGTAAGCTCCTTGAACCGGTACATCAAAATTACACATATATTCCTGCAAGTATAGACCATCATTACCATGCTGTTTGATTATCTCTTTTCTCTCTTGCTCTAATACGCTCTCCGGTATTGCATTTGTATCGGTTACATCCAAAATCTGCGTGAACCAATTATCACTTTGTTGTGCTAATTCTAATAAATCATATCCGTGATTTTTCCCTCTCGGAGTGAAAATAAAAGCAGCCCACCCTTTGTTTTCTGCTAATATCGGTCTTAAATAATCCCATGCTGCCGGATCTTGTAAAGCAAACTCTGAAAACACACAACCAACTGGATTTGTTCCCATAATTGCGTCAATCCTGTCTGTCCCTATTATCCGGAATATAGATCCGTTTTCCATTTCTATTTTTAATTGTTGCTCATTCTTGCTTTTTCTCAATCCCTTTGGAATGTGGTCTATAAATTTAAATCCTGATGAGTCCATTCCCTCCCAAAGAACCTTGCGACCCTGCGTGTATGTAGGAAATAAGTAGAAATAAGACCCGACCCTTTGATACATGCGTTTTGCTATAAAGTTAAGCATAGTTTTGTCTTTGCCTGCTCGTCTATGCCAAATAGCAACAGCACGGGTAACTCCACCCTTCTTGCCTTCTAAGCCGTTATCT
This sequence comes from uncultured Thermoplasmatales archaeon, assembly GCA_964592335.1. Lineage (GTDB taxonomy): Archaea > Thermoplasmatota > E2 > DHVEG-1 > DHVEG-1 > CAZKUB01. The sequence continues at coordinate 890 of CAZQEU010000007.1, read as the reverse complement.
AAGGCTTTTAAAATAGGTAATTGGTAGTCTCGTGGCTTGTAATTATAAGGAAGTTTTATACTATTCATCTGAAAAGTCAATTACTTTAACCTCTTTGATCTTGTGTTCGTGTTGTTCCGGAGCATACTTGCCAAACCTTTTGTAATACATATCAATTGCTTTTCTTTTATTTGTTAAGTCTGCCATCTGGTTTATTAAAAACCAATGTTGCGTTTCTATATTTTGATCATTGAATCCGTATTCATCTAGTTTTTTATTTATATAAGCAATAATGTTGGGTTTACAAAGGTTTTCTGAAGCAATACTTGAAGCCAATCTACGGTTAGTTGCCCCATTCTTATATTCACACTTATATCCTGCTTCTATAACTGCATCAACTCCACTTGCATCTTGTTCTAGGTAATTATCACAAAACTTTTTTTGAAGAATAGTAAGCCCATATTCTTTACCATCTAGTCCTTTAAATTTAAATAGTTTTGCTCGTTTAGAGGCTTTAGCTTTCCGGTTTTTCCGTTTTGCCATTGTGATATCATTTTATCATTATGGATATTTTAACTCAATTTATCCTTTTTTTTTTACTAAAATTCTTTCACCTTTGTAAATTCCAATTTCATTTTCTTTTGCATATTCAACCAGATCTACTTTTTGAGTACACCAATACTGACGAATAGGTATAAAGTAAGGAGAATCATAATACCTTTGTATTTTAATAGGTTCTATTTCTGTAAAAGGTAAATCTACAAATTCTTTAACCCAGCAATAATGATGGTGTATGTGTAAACCATGCGTATTTTTAAAATATCGTTTACAATAACTACATTGCTTTTTCATTTACTCCTTTCAAACTGCTAGTATTATACTGTTAGTCATACTTTTCTTTTAATCTTTTA
>CAZQEU010000006.1:0-41629 GCA_964592335.1 uncultured Thermoplasmatales archaeon | reverse complement strand
TTTCAAAACGTTGATTATGAACCTGAAGAATTTCCAGGTTTGATCTATAGAATGGAAGAGCTATGTACCGTACTTCTCATATTCCGCTCAGGTAAAATAGTCTGCACAGGTGCAAAAAAAATAGATGATGCAAAAAAATCAATCAATGAAATGGTTGACAAGTTAGCATCTATAGGAGTTTTATAAAAAAGATTTTGGAGGAAAAAAATTATGCCAGAAGTAATAGTAGAAAATATTGTCGCATCTACATCTTTTGCAGATAAACTAGATCTAGATGTAATAGCACAATCATTAGAAGAAGCAGAGTACGAACCAGAACAATTCCCAGGACTTGTATACAGATTAAGTGACCCTAAAACTGCAACCCTTCTTTTTAGAAGCGGAAAAGCAAATTGTACTGGTGCAAAAAATGTAGAAGACGTGAAAAGAACAGTAGACATAATAGCAGAAAAACTAAGAAAACTCAACGTAGAAGTTTACAAAGATTTAAAAATTGTAATACAAAACATTGTAGCTATAAGCGACCTTGGAACAGAGTTGAACTTAAACGAAGTTGCAATGGGGCTTGGACTTGAAAACGTTGAATATGAACCAGAACAATTCCCAGGATTAGTATACCGTATACGTGAGCCAAAAGTTGCAATGCTACTCTTTGGTTCAGGAAAAATAGTCTGTACCGGTGCTCGTCAAACAGAGGATGTCTCAAAAGCAGTAGATAAACTCTCTGAAGAACTTACATCATTAGACCTTGTAAAAAACAAGTAAGGTCTAAAAAATTTTCTTTTTCTTTAAATTTTTACTTGTTTTACAATATTATTTGCACATAGAAAACGAAAGCTAAACTTTTTTGGCTCTGATGAGGAAGATTGTTTCATAAAATATATAATATTACAAAAAGTGTAATAAACCTTAAATATTATAGAATTAATTATATATTAATTAGTATATTCGTAAACTGAGGTAATAAAATGAAGAAAAGAAAAATAATATTTGGAGCTGTATTTGCAGCTTTTATAATGCTAGCGACCACAACGCTAATTCCTGTTACCGCGCAAGAGATGATAAACCCGCCAAAAGAGATAGATGAAGACCTAATAATAAAACCAGATACAACAAATCCTAGTCTAACAGACATAACAAACAACCTAGCAAGCAGCACAGAAACACTCACAGGAGCACTAACAGCAAATGATGAAATAAACACATTATTAGAAAGCATACAAAACAACAGACAAGTGCAATATCTTATAGAGCAGATACAAAACACAGAAGATGAAAAACAAAAACAAGCCCTTGCAGAACAATTACTAGAACTAATAGAATCTCTACCAGAATATCAGCAATTACAAGATTTGATAGGAACAGAGTTCGAAACAGAAATAAACAATATGGACCACGATTTGCAACAATTGCTTGCATACATAGACATGATGGCCGGTGATGCAGATGCCGCATCAACAACAGATAGTCAAAACAGCTTAGAAACATCAACATCAAACTACTATCTAGACGACATGATAATGATGATACCACCAGGATACATGATGGAATACCACTATGTATATTATCCTGAGGAGGATACAGAGATACCCAACCCTAATAATCCTGAGGAAACATTAACCTGGGAAGAACTAATAACTCTGCTAAACTCAGGTGAAACAACTATTGAAGATCTAACAGATTACGGTGTATCCCCAGAAGACATAGCTGAATGGTTAATAGTCGGTGGCATTCTCCTAGTATACCAATATCAAGTTACATTCCCTGTCGGTGGAATATGTTTAACGATTGCAGACATTCTAGGCGATAATACTTGTTTCAGCGGTGACTTATGGTGGAATCTGGGAATTGGCATCATTGGTCTAGGAACTATCGTAGCACTAATCGGTGCAGGATCAGCAACACTTGGACTTATCATACTATTTCTAAGTGGAAATTTGGACGATACAAATAAATAAAAAAACATTTTTTCTATCTTTTTTTTCTTTTTTTGTTTACCAAAAATAAAAAAATTTATTTTTTAGAGTTATTTGCAGCAATAATAACAGATTGAACCGCTGCCATCGCAGCAGCAGTTTTTGGTGTTGATGATTGAGTCTTTGAGTTTTTAACATGCTCAACCACCTGATCAAGTATTTTATAACGCGGAATAAAACTTGTATCATATTTCCCAGCGACAAATTTTTTATTGTCCATCACAACCTGATGGAACGGAATATTGTGACGTACTCCACCTATTTGGTATTCCCAAAGAGCCCTCTTGGTTCTATCGATACATTTATTTCTGTCTTCATCCCAGACAATTAGTTTTGCAATCATCGAATCATAGAATGGCGGGATTGTAAATCCCTGATATACGCCAGAATCTATTCTAATTCCGGGTCCGCTTGGTTCTGCATAACGTATTATTTTGCTTGGTGCTGGCATAAAGTTGTTAAGTGGATCTTCTGCATTAACTCTGCATTCAATCGCATGACCGCGAGGATTAATGTCCTCCTGAGAATACTGAAGTTCATTACCTGATGCAACATGTAGCATCTCACGTGCAAGATCAACACCAGTTGTAACCTCTGTAATTGGATGCTCGACTTGTAAACGAGTGTTCATCTCTAAAAAATAATATTTTCCATCCTTAAACATAAACTCGCAAGTACCGGCATTATAATATCCAGCTGTCTTTGCAGCAAGTACTGCTTGCTCACCTATTTCCTCACGAAGCTCAGGAGTAAGTGCACAAGAAGGCGTCTCCTCAATTAATTTCTGATGTCTTCTTTGGACACTGCATTCTCTTTCATAAAGATGAATTATATTACCTTTCTTATCACCAATAATTTGATACTCAATATGGCGAGGGTCAGGAATGAACTTTTCAATAAAAACTGCATCATCGCCAAAACTGTTTTTTGCAAGTTGTTTTACAGAGGCGAGTGCTTTTTCCATCTGTTTTTCATCATCAACTTTTTGAATTCCAATACCGCCACCGCCTGCAGATGCTTTAAGCATCACAGGATAACCTATTTCATGGGCGATATCTTTTGCCTTTTCATGATCAGAAATGGCTTCAGTGACACCTGGAACAACGTGAACTCCTGCATTAATCATTGATTTTTTAGAATCAATCTTTGAGCACATCAACTCCATCGACTTTACTGGCGGTCCAATAAACTCAATTCCGTTTTTATGGCACATACTTGCAAACTCAGCATTCTCCGCCATAAAACCATAACCTGGATGAATCCCCTCGGCTTTGGATTTTAATGCTACATCAATTATTTTCTCTTTGTTTAAATAACTCTGACTTGCAGGACCTGGACCGATATTGTATTTTTCATCTGCATATTTTACAAAAAGTGCTTTTTGATCTGCCTCAGAATAAACTGCAACAGTAGATATTCCTAGCTCTTTACATGCCCTCATTATACGTACCGCGATTTCCCCACGGTTTGCAATAAGTACCTTGTTAAGCATATTATTTTACCTCAAAGTTTTTTTTATAACACTTGTATCAAAAGGTCTCCATTTGCAACAGAGTCCCCTTCATTAATGAATACTTCTTTTACTTCTCCCTCTTTTTCAGCTTTGATTTCTTGTTCCATCTTCATTGCTTCAATGGTCGCAATTACATCGCCGGTTTTTACCTTGTCACCTTTTTTGACTTTTACAGAGAGTATAGTTCCTTGCATGTTGGATTTTACCCCGCCTTCAACATCTTTTGGTTTTCCACCAGCAGAACTATCTGCTGCACCGGCTACTAAAAATCCGCCTGTTGGATTTACTTTGACCTCAAATGGTTCACCATCTACTTCTACTTCAAACTCAGTTGGAATTTGTGCTGGTCCGCTTCTTTCTTCTGGTGGTTGTGTCTCAAGCCATATTTCTTTTACATCTGGAAAACTCTGTTTTACCATACCTCGTGTAAGTTTATGATCAAGTGGAAGTGGAAGTTCATCAGAAGTAAATTCTGCTTTTGCCTGGCCTTTTAAAAATTTAAGTCCGACCTGTGGATAGATTGCATAGGTCATTACATTTTCATCTGTAATTTTTACATCACTGTGTTCTTTAAGCTCCGATTTTCTTTTCTCCCACATTGGTTTGAGAAGATCTGCTGGTCTGCAGTCGATTACTTCATCTTTCCATTTTGGACCCAAGACTTTCTTCATGATTTCTGGTTTAATTGGTGCTGGTGGTTTTCCATACATTCCTTTACAGTAATCTTTGGTTTCTTTTGTGATAACTTTGTATCTACCATGAAGGACGTTCATAACTGCTTGAACGCCTACTACTTGGCTAGTTGGAGTAACTAATGGAGGATAGCCAAGTTCTTCTCGAACTTTTGCGGTTTCTGTGAGTATTTCTTGGTATTTATCTCCGGCTCCTTGTTCTTCAAGCTGGAAGATTAAGTTTGAAAGCATTCCGCCTGGTACCTGATGAAGCGTTACTGCCGGATCAACTTTTAATGCATTGAATCTATGGAGATGTCGGTATTTATCCCATATCTCAAGGAAGTATTTTCTAATTTCAATAAGAAGTTCTAAATCATATCCTGTATCATATTTTGTATCCTTTAGTGCTGCAACAACGCTCTCTGTTGCAGGTGCAGCGGTTCCACCTGAAATAGGTGACATTGCAGTATCAAGTATGTCTACTCCAGCATCTGCTGCTGCCTGGTAAGCCATACCCGTCATTCCGCTTGTATAGTGGCTGTGCAGGTCAATTGGTTGTTTTATCCCTGCATCTTTTACTCCTTTGATTATATCATATGCACGTTTTGGGCTTATCATCCCAGCCATATCTTTTATACATAGACTGTCTGCACCCATTTTTGAAAGCGTCTTAAATTTTTCCACAAAGTAATTTACTGTGTGGACTGGAGAAATTGTATAACTAAGACATGCTTGTACATGCCCGCCTTCATCCTTGACTGCTTTCATAGGAACCTCCAGGTTACGAATGTCATTAAGTGCATCAAAAATTCTGAAATAGTCCACACCATTTTTTTTAGCGAGGAATATGAATTTTTTGACAATGTCATCTGGAAAGTTCCAGTATGCAACAATGTTCATTGCACGTTCAAGCATCTGCATAGGGGTGTTTGGCATTGCTTTTTTAAGTTTTCTTATACGTTCCCATGGACATTGATTTAGGTATCTAATTGGAACATCAAATGTTGCTCCGCCCCATACCTCCATTGAAAAATATCCTACTTCATCTAATTTGTCTGCTATTGGAAGCATGTCTTCTGTTCTCATTCTTGTTGCAAGCATTGACTGGTGTGCATCTCTAAATATCATCTCATGAAGTTGTACCATTTCTTTTTTTCCTCCAATTTTACGGGCATTCTTTTTTTTATTTTAATATTAAATTATTGTGTCTTAAGATGTGGAATGGTATCTGGTTCTCATATTTAAGGATATAGCATTAACGATTGGTTTTTTTCTCAAAAATTTTTTTAACAAGTTTTTCTTATATAAAATGAAATAAACTGAGGTGCAACTGGCTTTGAAGGTCAATAGGAATGTAATTATATTTGTATCGTTAGTTCTCATAATTTCTACAGTTCTATCTAATCAATGTACTGCAACTATTACTGCAGGAGATATTTATGAGAATGTAGATTCCGTTTTATATCGTAATGTCACTGTTTACGCACCTGCTGTCGCTAGTACAAGCCAAGGATATGTTGGTGTTATTTCTACTATTACTGTTACTATTCAAAGCAGAGGAAGCGGCCGGGTTTTTGTCGATACACTGCCGCTCACCCAAGTTGATATGCAGGGTTCTGCTCGTCTGGCTGTAAAGGTTGCTCGTGCTCTTGTTAGAAACGATGAGAATTCCACAGTAGATCCTTCTAGTTTTGATTATTTCTTTGTTGTTAGAACAGATGCCCCTATTATTGGTGGGCCTAGTGCTGGTGCTGTTATGACTGCTGCAACAGTAGCTCTGTTGGAGAATTTAACTTTAGATAAAAATACAGTTATGACAGGTATGATAAACCCAGATGGTAGTATCGGACCGATTGGTGGTATACCTCAAAAGATTGATGCCGCGTACGGTGTTGGTGCAAAACGTTTTCTAATACCAAAAGGTCAAGGAACGTATACTGAGATGGTGACTGAAACTGAAACTAATGGTGGTTGGACTAGAACAGTTACTAAACCAGTTGTCCGTACTGTAGAAGACTATGTAGTTGAACAGGGTTATGAGATTGAGGTGTTAGAAACAGCTAATATCTACCAGGTTTTAGAAAATTATACGGGTTACAGTTTCTATTCAGAAGAAAAAAACGGTGAGATAACCACTGAAAACTATATACAATCAATGGAGCCACTCGCCAGCCGCCTTCTTGACAATGCGTCTGAAATGTATGCTATTGCTCAAAATAAATTTAATAACTCTAACATACCTAATCATTTTCCAGAATACACAAGAGATGATATTTATTCTGAGCTTGAAAGTGCAAAAGACTCTTTGAAGGACTCGCAAAACGGTTATGACGATAAGCTATATTATACAAGCACTAGTAAATCATTTCAGTCTCTTATACGCTCAAGATTTGTGATATATTCATGTGATTATTTTAACTCAGAAGAAGAGTCATATCAATACCTTGACGGTCTTCTATCAGATACAGAAGAAATGTATGAAAAATCAAGTGAAAACGCAGGAAATGCTGAAATAAATGGTTTTATCACCCTTCAGAGTGTTGGTGCGGCACAACGTAGGGTTTCTGAAGCGAAAAATTATTTAGATACTGTAAAAGAGGATATTGATTCTTTAAACAATCCCTCTGATGTTTTAAGTTTTATTGACAAAATTGCGTTTATTGTTGAAAGAAGTAACAGCGTTTCTTGGTGGATTGATATTGGTACAAAATTTAAAGATGTTGGTAATCTTTCAGAAGAAAACCTTGAAAATATTGCATTAGAGTATATTGAAGAGGCGCAACAAGCATCTATTTATTCAACTGTCCTGGTAGAAGAAATGGGTGTTTCATATACCGATTCAGCAAGTTACTTAAGCAATGCAGACGCCCTGATTGAAAATGCACGTGATGACCACGATAGAGGGTTCTATGCAGCTGCATTATTTGAGGCGTTTGAAGCGTTAGTAAAAGCAAATTTAGCAATTGAAATAATTGGAACAAACTCTGAAGAAAAGATTGATTATTCAAAAGATACAGCAAGCAACAATATAGCAAAAAATAGAAAACAAGGGATAGAGCCAATTCTTGCAGTTAGTTACTACGAATTTGCCGAGAGCCTCAATTATGAAGAATCATATAGCTCAGCATTGATATACTACAAATATAGTGGTATGATCTCGGGAGCTCTTAGTTTTATAAACGTCTCAGCAGGTTCTACTTCATCAAAATATATAGGAATACCTGAATATAACCTTCCTGAAATAAATGGAGCAGGATTTAACCTTTTTAATATGGGTGCATTCATTATTTTTGTGCTTCTAAGCATAGCTTTAGGTTTTGGGCTTGGTTTAATAGTAGCAGGTTTATTTCCAAAAGATTCAGAAAAACAAGTAAAAAAAGAGGGAAGAACAAAACTTCCTTATAACAGGCAGATATCTAAAAATACCTATAACTATCCTCATGGTAATGCCCCCCGAAGTATCAGAGATTATTATAGGAAAAACAAATAATACCAGTTTTTATTAAAGGTTTTTAATAAGATGAAAATAAAAGCAAAAGTTGTCGATGGAAAAATAATCGTAGAAAAACCTAAAGATGTAGGAAGACTCCATACTAAAAGTCATTTAGGAGAAACAATTAAAGAAGGTAAACTGGAGCTTAATTTAATAGAGAGCTGTTTTTTACTAGATGAGGGGAAAATAGATATAAAAGAAGAGAAAAAAACAATAACTTTTGAAAAACTTACAAATATTTCTTCTAAAAAAATAAATGATTTTGACATAAAATATTTAGCTTTTAAAGATCTAAGAAAAAGAGGATGTATAGTAACGGTATCAAATGATGCTGAAGAAATAACCTTTTCAGATTATAAAAAAGAGTTTTTTGTATATGTTTTTTCTGAGAAAAAATATTTTAATTTCAAAGAAACTTTTCAACTTATAAAAAGTATATCACAAAAAAATGTTAGCTCATATTTTGCAATAGTTGACAGTGAGGGAGATGTTACTTATTATGATGTATCCTGTTTTGATTTTAAAGGCCTCATTAAAAAAGAAAAACATGGTACGTGCAAAGGAGTTTTATTTGACAATGGTGTTTTAATTTATGATGAGAAAATAAAAAAATCTTTGTTTGAAAAAGAGTTTTTTGGTAAACCTTTTGGTGATGCTTTAAGAATTTCTTTTGTAGAAGCAGCATATCTCTCAGATAAAAAGATTCTAGAGATTCTAGATAATGATAATTCTAAAATCAATTATGAAAAAATGTTAAAAAAGATAAAAGAGATAGTGCCAAATTTTGAAGATATATACAATGTTTATTGTGATTTGAAAAAAAAGAATGTTATTGTCAAAACAGGTTTTAAGTTTGGTACTGATTTTCGTGTTTATACAGATAACCCTGATGAGATCCATGCCAAGTATTTAGTTCAAGTTATAAACAAAAATCAAAGAATTGTTTGGTCTGAAATGAGTAGAATAATTCGCTTAGCTCACTCTGTTAACAAAGAAATCATTTTTGTTTGCAAAGATAATAGAAAAATTGAGTATATTAGATTTGGGCGTTTGAGGCCATAGCTTTTTATAATATTTTTGTGTTATAGAAGAGATATACGGGGGAAAATATTATGTTGAAGATACGTTGGCATGGCCATGCATGCTGGGAAATTACAAATGATAAAACACTTGTTACAGATCCTCATGATGGAAAAAGCATAGGTATCCCTGCACCAAGTGTACAGGGAGATATAATACTTGTATCTCATGATCATTATGATCATAATAGCGTAAAAAATGTTGAAAAAGGAGGAAGTAAGCTAGTAACCGATCCTCGTAAAAGAAAAATTAATGAATTTGAGATTTATGGAGCAAAATCTTTTCATGATGAAGAAAGCGGTGCCAAACGAGGTAGCAATATAATATTTAACTTTGAAGCAGATGGAATAAAATTCTGTCATCTTGGAGATTTAGGTCATGAAATAGATGATGAGACTGCTTCTAAAATTGGTGATGTAGATGTTTTATTTACTCCAATAGGCGGGACATTTACAGTTGATGATAAAAAAGCATGGAAGGTAATTAAAAAGATTAATCCAAAAATCGTGATACCAATGCATTATAAAATAGGGGGCTTAAGCCTTCCTATAGCAGGTATAGATGGATTTCTTAAACAGAATCCTTACAGGCTTTTACATGTTGGAAATGAAATAGAGATTGATAAAGAGGATTTACCTGAAGAACCAGAGGTCTGGACTTTTACTCTCTAAAATATATCTTTATTTACACAATTTGGTGGTATTTTTTTATTTAAACCTGCGATCATGTTTTTTGCAGCTATACTTGCCATTTTTGTTCTTGTTTGAATCGAAGCACTTGCAGAATGTGGTTGTAAAATAACATTATCAAATTCATATAACTCTGGCTCAATTTCTGGTTCATTTTCATAAACATCAAGCCCCGCTGCAAAAATCCATTTTTTCCTGAGTGCTTTTACAAGAGCTTGTTCATCTAAAACAGGGCCCCGGGAGGTGTTTATCAAAACAGACGATTTTTTCATAAGTTTTATTTGTTCTTCACCTATCAGATGATGAGTTGAGTCAATATAGGGCACATGCAGGGATACAAAATCTGATTCTTTTAACAACTTGTTAAGTTCTACTTTTTTTGCCCCTAATTTTTTTTCTAATTCTTTATTTGTTTTTTTGTCTGTATACAATACGTTCATATCAAAGCCTTTGCTTTTCATTGCAAAAGCAGTTCCGATTCTTCCAGCTCCAATTACTCCAAGTGTTTTATTTGTTATATCCTGGCCGAGCATTAGCATTGGTGCCCATCCCTTGAATTTTTCAGCTCTTGTAAATTTATCTGCTTCAACAATTCTACGGGATGCCGAAAATAATAGAGCCCATGCCATTTCAGCTGTAGTATCAGTTAAAACGCCAGGGGTGTTGCTTACAGGGATTTTATGTTTTGACGCGGTTTTTATATCTATATTGTTGTATCCTACTGCATAGTTTGCAATCATCTTAAGTTTTGGTTCCGACTCTATTACTTCTTTGTCGATAGTATCTGTGAGAAGACATAACAATCCCTCTTTGCCTTGTAAACCATTAATTATTTCTTTTTTAGTAAGAACTCTATCATATGGATTTATTTCCATTTCATGGTGTCTTCTAAGTAATTCTAATCCTTTTTCGGGTATTTTTCTAGTGACAAATATCTTCATTTTTTATACCTCTTCTTTTATTGTTTCAAAGCATGCAAAGGTCAAGGTTCGACCTACTCCTTTAAGTTTTCTGAGTTTATCTACCACTAGTTTTCCAATTTGTTCTAGTGACTTTCCTCTGGCTTTTATCAATAGATCGTATTCTCCTGAGATGATATGCACTTCGCTTATCGGTTGTATTTTTGATATTCTTTTTGCAAGTTCTCTTTGTGAAATATTTGTGTTTTGAAGAAATGATACAAAAATGAATACTTCTGTTGGAAGTCCTATTTTTTTATAGTCAATTGATGTGGTGAATTTTTTTATTATGCCTTTTTCTTTCATTTTTTGTATTCGATCATGAACTGTTACTCTTGGAATTTGAATGTTTTTTGCGATATTTTTGGTTGCGTTTCTGGAGTTTTTCTTAAGTTCATTTAATATCATTTGGTCTTTTTCATCAATCATAATTAACATTATGTCGGCTTTTATATTAATATTTTATCATTTTTCGAATATTTGACAAATATTTTAACAATATGTTTATATATTGTTTTTGACAAATAACATATTATGAAAAACAGAAAAATCGCTGTATTAAAAATCCAAAGCAAAATAAGACGAATACTCGCAGAATATCTGGAATCAAAGGACTTTATAGAGATCTCACCTGTAATATTATCCCCTATGACTGACCCCTTAAACCATCCAACAGCACCAGGCGATGTAGAGTGCTACGGGAGAAAATATCATCTTACACAAAGCATGATATTTCATAAACAAGTAGCTCTAAAAACACTTGATAAAATATTTGTTTTCTCACCAAATGTAAGACTTGAAGGAAAAGAAAGAAAAGATACTGGAAGACATCTTTTTGAATTTACACAACTTGATTTAGAAATAAAAGGAGCAAAAAGAGAAGATATAATAAAACTATGTGAGGAGATGCTTACAGAATTAATTAAATCTATAAAGAAAAATTGTAAGGATGAATTAAAGCAACTTGGAAGAGAAATCAAAGTTCCAAAACTTCCTTTTAAAAGAATTACTTACAAAGAGGCATATGAAAAACATGGTGAAGACTTTGAAACAATTATTTCAAAGAAAAACAAAGAACCAATCTGGATTGTAGACATGCCAATCATGCATCGGGAATTCTACGATAAAGAACATGAAGACAAAAAAGGCTATCTTGCAGATATGGACTTAATTTATCCAGAGGGATATGGTGAAGCTCTATCGGGGGGAGAAAGAGAATATAAAATAGATAGGATTAAAAAACGTATGAAAATAAAAGGAAAAAAATTCAAAGAATTTGATTCTTATTTACAAATTGCAAAAAAAGGATTATTGCCTTCTGCTGGATTTGGAATAGGGATAGAAAGACTTACAAGATACATATGCGGCCTTAAAAAAATAGAAGATGCAACATTATTTCCAAAGATACCTGGTAGAAATTGTGTCTAGTTCTAAATTTCTTTAACCAACTTACTCATTACTTTGTTTAAGGTTACATCTACTTTTTTCTGTTCTCCTTTTTTAGTTATTATACCATTTATTGAATCTATCTCTGTTCTTTTGTTCTTTTTAACGCTCTGAAGCATAGAAGAAAAATTATCTTTCGTGTCTTCTATAACATCAAACGTTTTACTAATCATGTCTTTATAATCTAAATCATAATCATTTTGATTTGCAATTATAGTTGATTCCTTACATATCCTTTCGACTATCTTTTTTAAAACAGGATTCTCAGTTAGATATCCATTCTTACAATTAAAAATAGTTGTGAGCGGATTGATACTTGAGTTGATAATCGCTTTAATCCATATGTCTTTTAAAATATCATTGCTAACAGTTGTTTTTATACCGGTATTGTTTAGTAAATTAGCGATACTTTTTATATCAATTTGATTGTATTTTTTAACCGCTCCAACAACTGTTTTACCTATACCGGTATGATTTATGATACCGGGTCTTGAAAAAATAGCGCCATGTGTTGTTATACAAACAACTATTTTCGTTGAATCTATTATTTTTGTTATCTTTTCAACATTGTCAAGGCCGTTCTGAAGAGACATAACAATTGTCTTTTCCCCAATTATATCTTTAATTTTATTGGTTGCATCTAATGTATCATATGATTTAACAGAAATTAGTACAAGATCAGGGATAAAATTGATTTTGCTTAAGTTTTCAAATGCTAAAACATTTGCAGTTAAGCATGTCAATCCCTTTATTTTAAGTCCTTTTTTATTGATAACATCTACATGTTCTTTACGTCCTATAAGAAATACTTTATTTTGTTTTGAAAGAATAGCTCCGAAAAGGGACCCTATCGCACCTGCTCCAAAAACCACTATATTCATTTTTTACAGCTCGATTAAACTTAGTTTTTTTTCTATTTCTTCCTGATTTAAACCAATAAGTGGATGTAGAACCGGTGTTTCAACGTTTCTTTTTAGATATTCTATTTCTTTGATATCTTCGAATCTGTAACCTGTAACAATTGCATCGCATTTCTTTTGTTTTGAGTAAATATCAAGATTAGAGATGTTATTTTTTTCTATATTAAAACTGCATAACCAATTATTTGCAAATTTTTCCGCTTCACTAATCATAGATTCATCCTTTATTAGAAAAATAGGTTTGCAACCTCTTCTCATTAAAAACCATGTTGCAAGAAGAGAATTTTTTGATTCAACCAAAGACAATGCTTTGCCCTGTGTGCCTATTGGAAGACCCCCTTGGCCGCGAGTTTTTTCAAAAAATAAAAAAGCTTCCTCTTCAATGATTTCAACAAATAATATTATATCTGGTTTTGATAGATCAACTGACGCTTTGGTTTCCCTCTGTATAGCTGCTCCCAGATGAATTGCTATATCCTGGCTTGTAAAATCATGATTACCGGTTCTATTGACTTTTAATGCAAAGCTTGTGTTTTTTGTGATTATGTTTTTTTTTATTTTTAAAGCTAGTTCATCCAAAGAGTTTCTATCTGCTTTTGTTTTGTATGCAGCGCTAAAGGAGGATATGCCAAATATCTTTGAAAGTATTTTTAGACACTCTTCTATCTGACTTGATTTAATGTATATTCTAGCTCTTTTTTTCTTTATTTCAAAAGATATACTGTATTTTTGGAATGTTTTTCTAATGTTACCAATAAGAATGTTTTCAAAGAATCTTCTTGTTATTTTTTGCTTTAGTCCTATTTCACCATATCTTATTATAATGATTTGTTCTTCTTTCACATACTACATATTTGCTCTGTGTTACATTAATATTTCCTAAAAAGTAGCATAATCTAAAGAAAATAACTCTATTAGTAACGATATGTGCTAAAATATAATAAAACTTCATAAAAATGTTGTAAAATGAAACGAAAGTATAAATACTATGAAGGAAAAAATATTATAAATATTTATGAATAAAATTAATAGGGTTGGTTTGTTTATATTAATATTCTGTTTCATATCTAATTGTTTTTTAATTGAGGATGCGCGAGCTTCAAATCCTTTACAAAATACAATAAATAGACATGGAAAAGGTTTTAGATATAACATCCAAGGCTGGGTGTTTCTACATATAGAGGGAGATCCATACGAACGAGGTTACCAATATGGATATCTTGCATCAGATGAAATCATAGATATGATGAACCGCTGGAGCTCCTACGGAAGTACTGTAAAAATAATGAATGTTATAAAAATTAAGAGTGCGGAGAGTTTTTGGAATCTATGCAAATCAATAGCACTGAAAAACTCTCTAAAAGAATACCCTAAAGAATACCAAGAAGAAATACAAGGAATCGCAGATGCAATAAAAGACAAGGAGGGTAAAATCCATGGACGGGCTGTTGAATTTGAAGACATATTGACACTCAATGAAATACAGGGTTGCTGGTATCATCTAAGATATCTACACAAGATGTTTCACCCGGTAAGAGATATTTTCTATAACTTGAGAAAGATGGGTTCAAAAATATCCTCAGATAAAGAAGAAGGAGCATGCAGCGTATTTATAGCAACAGGGGATGCAACATCAGATGGAAATATTTTTGCAGTTCATTCCACACAACCACTCTACTATCTAGATCAAAGATTTAATTTTGTAATAGATGTACAACCTACAGAGGGAAATAGATTCATGATGGCTGGAACGCCACCCGGGTTTATCTGGAGTCTGGTAAATTTTTACCAAAATGAAAAAGGAATTATTTTAATGGAGTCAACTCTGCCGCAGGGGCCTTGGAAGAAACAAGGCATACCAATCGCAGTTAGATCAAGAAAAGCCATACAATACTCAAACTCTATAGATGACGTACTTGATAATTTAATGAAAGGAAACAATGGCCTCTATGAATGTGAATGGTTAATCGGAGATACAAAAACAGGGGAAATCGCATCTATAGAACTAGCACTATACAACACACCAATAAAAAGAACTTTTAATGGTTTTTATTGGTCATGTAATTATCCTCACGACCCGGCTGTAAAAAGAGAGGTCTCAGGAGGGATGCCTGTATTTATCTCAAATCTGGCAAATAACATATTTGACAACTCTAAAAACAGTAGAGCAGAAAAATTCCAAGAAATAGAAAAACAATACTATGGAAAAATAGATATAAATACAACCAAACAAATCATTTCAACTGATCCAATAAGTCATAACAGCTGTGATGCTAAAATCACATCCACTAAGCTATCAAAAGATATGGGATTGATACTACATATGGGAAATCCAAATGGCGAAGAATGGGTTCCATCTGAAAAACAAAAACAAAAATTCAAGGAAATTACAAGCCTACCAGCAAGTGGATGGGTGAAAATATACCCTGCAGATTATAAAACTTTGCAGGAAAATGAAAAATTTACCACAGCTCATGTAAACAAAAACAATGTTGAATACTTTGGCTCATGGAATGGGCACCTCTATGCGATGGATTCTATTACAAAAAACATGAAATGGAAATATAAAACAGGATGGGGGATAGTCAAACCTCCAGCAGTAAAAAATGATCTAGTTTATTTTGGCTCACTTGACAATAATTTTTATGCCTTAAATATAGAAGACGGGAGTTTAGAATGGGTTTACTCCTGTAAATCTGCGATACAGTCAAAACCTGTAGTTTATGGAAAATACGTATTCTTTGGATGTGATGACGGGTATTTTTATGCGTTAGATAAAAAAACTGGAGAAAAAGCCTGGAGTTATACACCCGGATATTATCTTAAAGATGATGTTTATAACTATTTAACTACTGCAATTACTTCAGATCCTTACATTAAAGATGATGCGATATATTTTAATGCCAACGATGTAGCGTTTTCTCTTGATACAAAAACAACGGAATACATGCCAGAATATAAAGAACCGAAAAAAGTTTTTGAGACGATGAGCTTTCCAATACTCGCTATAATCCTCACGATATTGCTTTGTGTAACAATAATTTATGATAGGAAATATAAAAAATAGGATATATATTTATTAATAATGAAAGTAACTATTAATGATTAAGGGTTGATTAAAATAGCAAAAGAACTTTGGGATTCCAGATTCATATTCATAATGGCAGCAATTGGCTCAGCTGTAGGACTGGGAAACGTCTGGAGATTCCCTTATGTCTGCTACCAAAATGGCGGAGGAGCATTTTTAATACCTTATTTTGTCGCACTCTTTACTGCAGGAATACCCCTTATGATCCTTGAGTTTTCAGTTGGACATTGGGCTCGTAAAGCACCACCCGGCGCCTTTAAAAAGATTGGTAAAAAATGGGAATGGGCAGGATGGGCAACCGTTCTAATGCCATTTGTAGTAGCAATATACTATGTTGTAATAATGGCCTGGTGTTTCTCATATATGATTTATGCATTAGATCTGAGATGGGGATTAAACGCCGAATCATTCTTCTCAAGTTTTCTAGGCGATACAGGAGGACCACTTACCTTTGGTGGAATTAGCATACCTGTATTATTGGGACTAATCGCGATATGGCTTACTGTTTTTCTAATACTTTACAAAGGAGTAAAAAGAATAGGAAAAGTAGTAGCCTTAACTGTTCCAATACCAATTATTCTTCTAATAATTTTAACGATAAGAGGTGTAACTCTACCTGGTGCAATCGAAGGAATTAGCTATTATTTAACACCTAATTTTTCAAGCCTGCTTGATATAAATGTATGGCTTGCAGCCTATGCACAAATATTTTTCTCAATAGGCGTGGCACAAGGCATAATGATAACTTACGCAAGTTTTCTAAAGAAAAAATCAGATATAAACAATAATGCTTTTATGATATCTCTTGCAGATGCAGGTACTAGTTTTCTCGCTGGTTTTACAGTTTTTAGTGTAGTGGGTTATCTTGCATCAACACAGGGCATTACAATAGCGGCTCTCGGTGAAAAAATAGCAGGACCAAATCTCACGTTTATCACATATCCAACAGCTATATCACTTTTGCCGTTTGCAACAGTGTTTTTTGGGTTTATATTTTTTGTAGCACTTCTTACTTTTGGAATTGATTCTGCATTTTCAATGATTGAACCTATCTCATCAAGTATAAACGATAAATTCAAATTTACAAAAACAAAATCAGTAGGGGTGCTGTGCAGCCTAGGCTTTGTTTTTAGCCTAATTTTTGTAATGGGAAACGGACTTCATCTAATCAACATATTTGATCATTTCATAGCAAACTTTGGACTAGTGATAATAGGTCTTATGGAGTGCATAATATTTGGATGGTTGTTCAGCTTAAAAAAGATAAGAGATCATGCAAATGAAACCTCAGATATAAAAATCGGTAAATGGTGGGACAATCTAATAAAATATGTGATACCTCTAGTTCTATCTGTAATACTGATACTTTCCATTGTTGAAAATGTTGCAAAACCATATAACAATTATTCCTGGTGGATACTACTTCCTTTGGGTGTTTTACCAATAATACTATTGTTTGTATTCTCATTTATTTTTACAAAAATAAAACCAAGGAGGAAAAGCTAATATGCTGCCCTTATCTGCAATTATAATGTTTATATTTGGTGCTACAGTAATTTATGGTGGATTAGCATATTTTCTGTATAGAGCAATAAAAAAACAAAATGAGAGAGATGAAAAATAAAATAATTTTAATTTTAATCGTGGTTTTTCTAATACTTGTTTTAATATTTTCAAATTTTAGTAACTACATAAAATCTGAAAGAAAGCAAGGAGTAACTCATGAATGTGATATGAGCATACAAGATTTAATTAATAAATCATCAAGCAGAGATACAATTTATCTGCAAGACAAAATCTACTATGAAAACATAATAATAAACAAAGAACTCACAATTATAGGAAGAAATACTATTATCGATGGTAGAGGAAAAGATAGTGTAGTTTCAATAAAAGAAGATAATGTAAAAATATTAAATGTTAAAATAACAAACTCTGGAGGATGCAAAGGCGATTCAGGTATAAAAATAAATTCAGATAAAAACCAAATAAAAAATTGTGTGATACACAGAACAAGAACAGGAATCGATATACAAAAATCTAAAAATAATCTGATAACAAACTGTTTTTTCCACACAAACGGAGAAGGAGTTTTTTTAAATTCTTCTGAAAAAAACAGAATTGAAAAATGTCAACTTAGAAATAATGGATTTGGAATACATTTAAAAAAATCAAAAAATGAAATTATAAACAGCTCATATATACACACAAATGGACTGGGAATCTATGATAAAGAATCAATAAATTCTAAAATATGTAATTGTGCAATATGTGATAACAACCAGGATGGAGGAGGGATCTGGTCTTTTAAAAGTAAAGAACTTAGTATAAAAAATTCAAACATCAATCATAACGGAGCTGGTGTAAAACTCAAAGAGTCAAATGCTGAAATTCTAAATTGTGAATTTTTCTTTAACATGTACAATGCTCTTAGAATGAAAAATGTTGAAAAAACTATTATTTCTAACTGTGAAATAAAAAATAGTTATAGAACAGCGATATATGTTAGAAACAGCAAATGCAACATAAATAACAACAATATTTACAACAACTATCTCTATGGGATTGATATAGATAAAAACTCTATCTGTGATGCTGAAAATAATTACTGGGGATCAAAAAACGGGCCTTCACTCAGCTCGTTTGGAAAAGGAGATAGGATTTCTTTTGGAATTTTAAAAAATAAAGTTTTTCCATGGGAAACAAAAAAACTCGAGGAAGTTGGCTCTAAGTGGATTGTTGATAAATCATTTGAAAAAAAAGAGATTAACATAGATACGTCTTGTAATATATTTTTTTCAGAAAAAGATAAAGACAAAGATAATGCACCTGATTATTGGGAAGAAAAATGGGGATATAACCCAGATAAATGGGATGATCATAACAACCTAGATCCAGATAATGACGGTTTAAATAACATTGAAGAATGTTACACAGACAGCTATGGCTCAAACCCATTTTATAAAGATATCTTTATCGAAGTTGATTATTCAAAAGGAAATAAACCTTCAAAAAAATATATAGAAAAAGCAGAAGAAAAATTTAGAAAACATGACATAGAACTTCACATCGACACAGGAGAATTAAATGGTGGGGATGAACTACCCATAAATCACATATCCTCATGCAGTGATTTTAGTGATATATACTGGGATTTCTTTTTACACAACAAAATTGATAATCCTAGGAAAGGTATTTTTCATTATGCTGTAGTCGTTGATACAATCAACGAATTATATGGAGGTTTTGTATTCATTGGTTTAGACAGTCTCGATACGATAGGCTTTGCAACAAAAGGCAATCAAGAGAATTATTGGTATCTTGACAAAGACAAAGTGATAGTAGGAGGAATAATACATGAACTTGGGCATACCATGGGTCTTCTTATAGACGATTACACTGGTATCGATAATGATGAAACAGCAAAATTTTTTACTAGAGAAGGTTGGCGGCATAAAAATTATTTTAGTTGTTTAAACTACAGATATGTATTTGTTTTATTGGGTTACTCTGATGGGACTCATGGTAAAAAAGATTTTGATGACTGGGAGAATCTTGATTTCAGGTTTTTTAAAGATACGTCTTTTGAACTAAATGAACGGTATTGCAATTAAAATAGTAAAAATAATATCTTTTAGATGTGAAATGATTGGTTTAGATACAAGATTTAATCTATATCAACATAGACAAATGCATCTGGTCCTGGTGGCGTTTTTTCTGTTTCTAAGTATCCTTCATAGTCTACATTTCTAAGACTATAAAATTGATAAAAACCTGAACCATTTGGTGAATTAAACTCCCAGCTCCAACCATCGGAACCATCGGAATCGGTACTAAACAAAGCCCATTCAGACCAATTAGAATTATCACCTGAATATCTAAAATATAAATCTATAGATATGCTCCCCTCAGATAATTCAGAATTGCCAGTTATTGTAAAAACTTCAGATTCAATATTTTCTTCAAAATCACAAACTTGGCTAGGGCCATAAACAGGTGGAAGATCATTATCAGGGATTTTTGCGACCCATGCAACTTCTCTTCTAAGCATCCACCAATTATATGTCTCTTCATCTTGAATGGTCTCCTCTAATGGTGTCATATTTACCCATTTATACAGTCCTTCAGACATACAATTATCGTTTGTATCTTCCATTTCCTCAATATGCCCACCCCACCAAACAGGATGTTCAGGGTGCAAAGATTGAAGAAATATTCTACCTTTGTTTTCATTTGGATAAATCTCAGCAGTCATACATGGTTTATTAGAGAAATTTATATTTATTACTTCATTTGTCAATTCCCAATCTTCAGCACGATAATATGCGCCCATTAAACCTTCACCGTCCTTTATTGATTTTATAAGCCCTTTTAAAAGCCCCCTAATTCCACCTGCATAATCCCACACATAAATTTTTGTTGATTCATTCTCAGATACTTCCTCAATTGGATATCTTGCTACAATGCTTAAGGGCCTATCTGCTGTTTCTGGAGTAACAAAAGCAGGTCCAGCATTCCATTTAATACGACGTGTATCTTTTAGATAATCATCAAATATAGGATGAGAAGTATTCACAGGAATATCCATAGGCACACCATCGTGTATTAAACACATATCAAAATCTGCTACATCTTCAACCTCTATATCAGGTTGATACATACAATACATGTAGTTAAAAAGACCAACTCTAGAAGGAGAGTGACCTAAAAATTCTCCAAGGAGAGGTGCACAAGCACTCTCATACCAAAAATTTACAGCAGAAACATCTAAACTACTTCTATCATGTAATGCTTCAACTGGCGATTCTGGTTCTTTAGCAGACTCAGTAATTAAACTAGCACCACCACAATGGCCAGTATATCCGCCTCCATCCTTAATAAAATCCGCTATATAATTTTTCCATTTTTTTACCCTTGGCGTAAAAGAAAACATTCCTTTAACCATAGATGCCTCTACTCCTACACCGCCAGGAACTAATAAAATATCATAATTATCGGTATTTAACTCTCCATTCATTATATCCTTATAATAAATCTCTTTTACTTCAAATCTAAAAGTTTTATTTCCTACAGTCCATGTATACCCATCTAAAGCTCTTACAAATAGAAATTTTTCTGTCGGGCCGAGAATTTCTTCGCTTAACATAGCCACCTTAATTTCTCTAAAATCATTATCATTTGAAGATTTAATAGAAAAGTCAGTTTTTTTATCATTTGCATCAACTATTAACGTGCTACAAATAAAAATTAACGTAATAATAGTGGTAAATATTTTTAATTTCATGAAATCAACACACATATGTTTTTTATTTAATACTATTTATTTTAATGGTTAATAAGTTTTTCTTCAATATTTTATCTAAAATCAGACATAAAAATTTGTATTTATTCAAGATTCATACGTCGAATCGATAAGAATTTATTTGCAGAACTAAATTTTTAGATGCAAAAACGAATAAATATGCAGGGATTAAATGAACTGAAAGAATAATGTTTAAAATCCTGAGAAATCAAAAAATTTTAATAATCTTTTTTTCTAGGTTTTTCACTTTTTCTAGCTGAACAGAGACGCTTTCAAATTCAAATCCATAAAAAATATTTTTTAAAATAAGTGGCTCCCCTGGTGCAATATTAAAATCAATTTTTTTCTCAGGATTGCTAAGAGCTTCAACAATCTTTTGTCTGCTGATTTTTTCTTCTTGTGTTTTTATAACTGCTGAGATGATTCTTCTTATCTGATTCCACAGGAAATTAGGGGCAAAAAAATCTATTATAAAAAAACCATTTGACTCTGTCACAAAAATATTTTCTATAGTTCTTACAGGGTTTTTAAAACCTTCAACTCTTGCAAAATTAGAGAAATCATGTACACCTGTAAATAATGAAAAAGTTTTTGTTAAACCATCAATATCAAAGTTTTCATTACGTAAGTAATAACTGTAAACCCGATGTTTTGCATGCCTTGGATTAAAATTTGAATCAACTTCAGCGGCTGAATAAAAAATAATATCATCTGATTCCTCAGATAAGGTTTTTAGGATTTGATTTTTTGTAAAAGAAGTGTTAAAAGCTACAACATTACAAAGAGCAGAAACCCCTTTATCTGTTCTACTTGCAGATCTAAAAACAGATTCTTTTGTATCCTCTATAAAACCATTTTTTATAAGTAGTTTAATTACTTCTCCTTCAACTGTTTTAAGATCGGGTTGTCTTGCATAACCAAAAAAGTTTTGTCCATTATAAGCAAATTTTAAGGCTATTCTCATAAAAAAACATCACTACGGGTTCGATCTGTCATCTCACCTGATATATTTGTGTTCATTATCTTTTCTACTTCATCTCTTTTCTTGCTATGACCTAGTGCCCACATGAGTTTTACATATGCTGTTTCAGGAAGCATATCTTCACAAGGTATTATCCCTGTTTTTAAAAGATCTCTACCTGTAGAATATACTTTCATATTAACACGGCCGAATAAACACTGTGAAGTCATTGCAAAAATTGTTCCCTTCTTGCTTAGTTCTTTTATCCTTGGAATTATCTTCTCAGGAACATGGCCTAATCCTGTTCCAATAAGTATTATTCCTTTTTTCTCTGGAATATCACTTGGTTTAAGACCAGGATGTGAATAAATCATTGTGACATCAGATTCTATTTTATCATCAACAATTACTTTTTCCTTAGTCTTTTTCCTATATTCTTTATCAAGTTTTATCTCTGTTTTATTAACAAAACCCAGGGGTATATCATTTACTGATTTGAAAGCATCACGTCTGCTTGTATGAAATTTTCTAACCTTTGTTCCTCTATGAATTGCACTATTAGTATCTGATGTTTCTTCATGCATAACTGCTACTACCTCGCCTATATCTGTCTTGGATGCAACCGTTGCAGCTGAAACAAGGTTCTGTGCTGCATCTGAGCTGGGTCTATCACTGCTGCGCTGTGCTCCAACAAGTACGACGGGGCCTGATAAGTTTTTAAGCATAAATGAAAGAGCCGCGCTAGTATACCCAAGTGTATCTGTACCATGAGGGATAATAACACCAACAGCCCCATTGTTTAGTTCTTTTGCAACTTCTTTTGCAAGAGCTTTCCAATGAGAGGTTTCTATGTTTTCACTTAGAATTTGAAAAGCAACCTGAGTTTTTAGATTACATATATCAAATACTTCAGGAACAGAGAAAGCCAAATCTTTTGCAGAGCTAGCAGGATGAACCGCTCCTGTCCTATAATCCACGTAACAAGCAATAGTGCCGCCTGTCCCTATGACCGACACTGTTGGTTTGTTTTTATCAAAAGGTATTTGTTTTGGTTTTTTAACAACTCTTTTATGCTTTTTTACAAGAGTTATTTTTGTATCTTTATCTGCTGAAATACCGATGTTATATCCGTTATCTAATTTTATGTTAATAACATCTGAGTCGCTGAACTGATGATGTGGCATCAAAACACCTTCTTTTTTTGTGTGTTTTGTTTCTACTTTTATTCTGTCACCTATCTCAGCGCCGATTTTATCTAGTTTTTCTTTTATAAATTTTTTACGTGACATAATCTTTTCAAAATTATAATACAAAACACATTCTTAAAAGATAGGCTTAAAAAAAATTAAAGAAAAAAAGAGGTTTTTTATTTGATTATTTCTCTGCTTGTTTTTCTGCTATGTCACCAACGACAGGTAGTTTGAATTTTTCTCCCTGGTATGCTTTGATAACAAATATTAACCAAAGTATACCTATCATCGCATAGATAATCCATGACAGATATATGAGCGCTGGAATACCTGGATCATAGTGACCAGTAATCCATCCACCTGTCCATTTTGGAGCTCCAATCCATGCAACTATTGGTGCAATGATTGTTAACGGTAGAAACGTTAAAAAAGATTGCCATGCATGGAATTTAACTGTTTTGTTTTCTTTTTCTATAACTAAGAAAATTATTCCTGTTACCCAGGTTGCTAAATAGCATAGCATGCTTGCTACATTTTCTTCTAAATTCATAGATGTTTTAGCCATAATTTTACCTCCCTTAGCTGGGTCTTAATAAATACTCTATATTTATTAGTTTTGTAATTTTGGAGGGATGAATAAAAAATCATTTTTTTGTAAAACCCGAATTTTTTCATCTTTGTAATTAAATGATTTTGGTTTTTTAACGATTTTAATTTCATATGTTCTTTCATTCATCAATTGAATTTCTTTTTTGGTTTGACTTACCACTATCATTTCTTTTAATAGTTCGTCTCCACCAAGGATAATTGCATTTTTTAGGTTCTTAATGTCAATTGATATTTCTTCCCAATCGGATAACTTAATTAATTTTACTGTTTTACCCTGCAAGTTTTTAACCTGATAATATTTGTTTTTGATTTTTATGAAATCATCTTTTTTCATGGCAGGAATTCTAATAAGATGTGTGACACGATATACTTGTTTTCCATCTTTCATTCCCGTGTTTTTTGATGATGTTGTAATAATTCCACCGTGTTCTTTTTGTATGTTTTTTACAATTGTTTGTGCCGCTGTTTTATCACTTAAATAAAAATCTATACCACCATGTTCCTCCACTAGTTCTGTTATAAAAACTCCTCTGTTTCCTTTTGCTTGCATGTTTTGTACATGATTTTCTACCATTATGGAGATATTGTCTAGTTCTTTTTCTGTAAGATCTCTTTTATCTGCTCTAACCTGTAAAATTGCTTCATGATACCCTCCAAAACGCTTTGAGCAGACATCACAGACGGTTTTTTTGAGATGAACTAAAAGATCGTGTTCTTCTGTGATCTCTTTTTTTGCTATAAAACCTGAGATATACACTTTACACTGCATATTAGGTTCTTTATCATCACATACAGGATTTATATCGATTTTTTTAAGCTCAGGATTTATTTTAAAATTGTTTTTTATGATCTTTACTAGAACATCTTTTAGCAGATCAGATGTCCAGAGGCTTTTGTATTTATAAGAGTTGCAATGTGTACAACAAGCTAGGTCTACCTCTGATGGACCTTTGGTAAACCTATTTTCTTTTAAAAAGCACTCAAGGCATACCCCGTTTTTGTATATTTCTTTTTCTTCTCCGCATTCAACGCAAAACATGTTTTTTTCACGTTAATAGTCCGTATATTATAAGTATATAGGTTGTTTTTACATGTTTTTGTGTACAATATTAGAAAAGCTGAGTTAAAAGATATTTCAAGTATCATGGAAATCTATAATAAAGAGATAAGAGAGGCGGTTGCAACTTTTGATACAGAAGAAAAAACATTTGATGAAATAAAAGAGTGGTTCAGAGATCATGGACCAAAAAACCCTATAATTGTTGCAGAAAAAGATAATGAAATTGTTGGCTGGGCTGCACTTAGCAAATATGATGATAAAAAAGCATATTCTGATACCGCAGAAATATCTCTGTATGTTTTAAGGAATTTTCAGGGAAAAGGAATTGGGAAAAAACTAATGAAAAAAATAATAGATGAGGGGAAAAAAGTAGGTTTGCATACAATTATTGCAAGGATTACAGAGGGAAACAAAATTAGTGTCAAACTTCACAAAAAATATGGTTTTGATCAGATAGGAATCTATAAAGAAGTAGGGAAAAAGTTTGGAAAAACTCTTGATGTTTTTCTTATGCAAAAAATATACAAGGATTAGTTTCTAATTGAGTTGAACCCTAGTTCAAATGCTTTTTTGTTAATCTCTTTATATTTTTTTGGAACGTTTTCAAGTATTGTATCCAACAAAATTTTTTTGTCAAAAGGCAATACTTCTGCACCGGCAAGCGCTCCTAGCATTACAACGTTTTTTGTAATAATTGCACCGGCCTTTTTTGCAAGTTTTGTTGCATCGAGTTTATAGAGTTTACCATATTTTTCTATTTCTTTGAAAATCCTACCCGGTTCAGGATATTCTTCATCGCCAGTTGATACTGTAAATGGAATCACTGGTGTTATATCTGTAATTATTTTTGTATCCTTATTTGTATATTGAATATAACGTAGTGCCTCAGACGGTTCCATACTAAGAAATGCTTTTGCAGAGCCATTTGGAACAAGAGGACCTGATACATTTCCAAGACGTACAGTACAGTTGACACTGCCGCCTCTCTGTGCCATGCCATGAACCTCGGATACAAACACGTTAACACCTGCTGATACCGCGGCTTTTCCAAGTATATTTGCAGCAGTGATTACTCCCTGCCCACCTACTCCTGTGAGAACTATGCTTATTTTTTCTTTCATTTTATTTCTCCTCCTTTACATGTATCGCATCAAAAGGACAAATTGTTGCACAGTTCCCACAGCCGTTACATTGTTGCTCATCGATAAGTATACTGCCATCTTCTCCATAGTATATTGCAGGACAGCCAAAGCGCCCTATACATGTTTTACATTTTTTGCATTTGTCCTGATCAATTGTGTAAACAGGTACTTTCTCTCCGCGTTTTCTTTTATCCCGGTTTTCAAGAAGAATGCATGGTGATTTGCTGACCACTACTGCTGGGCCTTTAAACTCAAGTGCTTCTTTGAATGCTTTTGTTGTTTCTTTTATATTGTTTGGATCTGTAATTTTTATAAGTTCTACCCCACATCCTTTACATACATCTTCAACTAGAATTCTTTTGGCAGGTCTTCCCATACCATCAAATTCAGTCCCAGGATGAGGTTGATGACCCGTCATAGCTGTTGTACGATTATCAAGAACAGTCATTACTACATCATGTTTATGATGAACAGCGTTTACCACAGGAGGGATACCACTATGGAAAAATGTTGAATCCCCCATGAAACTTATTACTTTATCATCAGTTGCAACGGCAAGACCACAAGCGGTACCAGCGTTGCTACCCATACATAAAAGCAAGTCTGCCATCTCAAGTGGTTTTGCTCGGCCGAGTGTGTAACAACCTATATCTGTTGGATAAATAACTCCTTTTGGCTGTGCTTTTTTTGCTGCATAATATGTTGCTCTATGTGGGCAGCCTGGGCAGAGTGCGGGTGGTCTGCTTGGTAGTTTGATGTTTGATTTTTCTGGTGTATCATAGGTTTTTTTGACATTAAATATTTTACAAAATGCATCTGTTACAATGTCTGGGTTATATTCAAAAAGCCGCGAGAAATCTCCTGTTGATTTACCGATTATTTTCACATCGGCTCCAATATCATAAATTATTGTTTTGAATTGGTTTTCAAGGATTGGTTCGAGTTCTTCAACTATTACTATGTTTTTACAGGATTTTATGAATTTTTCACACATTTTTCTTGGTATTGGATTGCTCATCCCCAGTTTTAAAATCCTTACGTTGAGTTTTAGTTCTTCTGCTACTTCTTTTACATAATTGTAGGCAACACCAGATGTGACTATCCCCCATTCTTTTGGTTTTCCAACTTTTATGATCTTGTTAAATGGTGATTTTTCAGATATTTTTTCTGCTTTTTCAAGCATTTTAAGAAGTTCTGGATGCCGAGCACGTGCGATAGCTGGTGTTGTCACCCACATCGGGCTTTTTTCAAATTTGCCTTTTTTCCTTGGTTTTTTGATTTTTTCAAGATCAATAGGCCCTCTTACATGATTAAGCCTGGTAGTTGTTCTCAAAAGTATTGGTGATTTTAGTTCCTCGGATATTTCAAAGCCGAGCCGAGTCATTTCTTTTGCTTCATTTGGTGTTGATGGTTCAAGCATTGGCGCGCCGCTAAATAATGCATAATATCTGTTGTCTTGCTCGTTTTGTGAGGAGTGGCAAGATGGGTCATCAGCTGTGATTATTACATGCCCGCCCACACAGCCTATATACATGTATGTCATGAATGTGTCACTTGCAACGTTTAGACCCACATGTTTCATGCAAGTAAGAGCTCGAAGTCCTGATATTGCAGCTGCACCTGCTACTTCAAGTGCTACTTTTTCATTGGTTGAATACTCAAAATAATAGCTTGGTTCTTTTTTTTGTTTTGTAAAATGTTTTGCAATATGTGAAAAGGTATCCGCAATTTCTGATGAAGGCGTACCAGGATATGTTGTTGCAACATCTACTCCTGCTTCTATCGCACCGCGTGTTATTGCTTCGTTTCCAAGTAAAAGTATTTTTTTTCTAGGTTTATTTTCTAATATCTCCATTTTTATCATCCTTATATTTATATTTTTTTAGAATCTCGTGATAAGTGTTCCCCGTTCATGGTAAATAAGAATCAAATATAAAATTAACTAATCTATATGATACAAAATTGTGCTTTTTTAGGGTTTAAAAGAGAAAGGTTTATAAATAAATACTTTGTTCTTTGGAGAAGAAAAAACATAACAATGGTAAATACAGGGAGGAAAAATTTATGGCAGAAAAAGAAGTAAATCCTGACGAGAACGTGATATATGTTGGAAACAAACCACCGATGAGCTATGTGCTTGCAGTTGTAACCCAGTTCAATGGTGGCTCTGACGAAGTTGTAATCAAAGCCCGTGGCCGTGCAATAAGCCGTGCGGTTGATACAGCTGAGATTACTAGAAACCGTTTTGTAACCGATGCTAAAATCAAAGATATTGTAATCGGTACAGAGAGCATTACAAATGAAGAAGGACGTAATTCCAACGTATCTTCAATAGAGATCTCTCTTACGACAAAGAAATAAAAAAACACTTCGTTTCGGCAAAATAAATAGTTGCTACCGTCTTTAATATAGAGTGTGGTAGTAATTTAAAATTTCTTTTATTTTTATTTGTTTCTATAAATAAACTTTATTAAATTAATATGTTTTTAATAATTTAGATAAAGCAAAACAATTTAAATCAAGTAATATATTCACCTTGCCTGTTGATAGGGATGGTAAATTATATAATTGTAACAGGCGGGGTTATTTCTGGATTGGGAAAAGGAATTACTACCGCTAGTATAGGAAAAATTCTACAGCTTCATGGATACAATGTAACAGCGATGAAAATCGATCCGTATATGAACTATGACGCAGGCACATTACGCCCAACTGAGCATGGAGAGGTATGGGTCACTGAAGATGGTGGGGAGATCGATCAGGATCTTGGCCATTATGAGCGTTTTTTAGATGTAAACATCCCAAAATACCATAACATTACAACAGGGCAAGTTTATAGCGCTGTAATTGAAAAAGAAAGAAAAGGAAAATACCTTGGAAAAACCGTGCAGCCAATTCCACATGTAACAGATGAGATAAAAAGAAGGATTAAGCGACCTGCTGATGAAAAAAACTGGGATTTTGTCCTAGTTGAAATTGGTGGAACAGTAGGAGATTATGAAAACCAACTGTTTTTAGAAGCAGTCCGTCAGATGAAACAAGAAGATGAAAAAATAGTGTACGTACATGTTACATATGTTCCAAAGCTAGATGCGTTAGGTGAGGCGAAAACAAAGCCTACGCAACATTCTGTAAAGCTACTTCGTGAGATAGGTATTCAACCTGATTTTATTGTAACACGCTCTGAAGACCCTCTTGATAACATACGTCGTGAAAAAATCGCATTGTTTTGTAATGTTCATGAAGAGGATGTTATCAGTAATGAAGATGTTGACAACATATATGCAGTAAGTTTAACTTTTGAAAAACAAGACTTGTGCAAAAAAGTCCTTCGTAAATTAAAACTTAGGAAGGATCATAATGATCTGGAAGGCTGGGAAAAATTTATCAAAAAAATCAGAAGACTTCAAAACACTGTAAAAATAGGTATTGTTGGCAAATACTTTGACATAGGAACCAGCCAACTCTCTGATAGTTATATCAGTGTGATTGAGGCGGTAAAACATGCTTCTTGGAATAATACTTTGATGCCTGAGATACATTGGATTGATTCAAAAGAATTTGAAAAAGACCCAGGTAAGCTCTCTAGTCTGGATGATTTGGATGGAGTTATTGTCCCAGGGGGTTTTGGTAAGTCAGGAATTGATGGAAAACTCTCGACGATAAGATATTGTAGGGAAAATGGAATTCCTTTCCTTGGTCTCTGTTTAGGAATGCAGCTTGCAGTTGTAGAATATGCAAGAAACAAATGCGGGCTTACAAAAGCACATTCAACTGAATTTGAAAAAAATACACCTCACCCAGTAGTCGATTTTATTCCAGATCAAGTAAAAATATTGCAGGACTCAAGATATGGTGCAACAATGAGACTTGGTGCTTATCCTGCAAATATCCGAAAGGGGACCCTTATAAATAAACTATATAGCAAAGAGAAAGTTTCTGAGAGACATCGTCACCGTTATGAGGTCAATCCAGAGTATGTTGAAAAACTTGAGAATTGCGGACTTGTTTTTTCAGGTAGAAGCCCGGATGGTGTACTCATGGAGTTTATGGAACTTCCGAAACATAATTATTTTGTTGCAACACAAGCACATCCTGAGTTTAAAAGTAGACCTTTGAGACCAGCGCCTTTATTCAATGGTCTTATTAAAGCTGCTAAAAAAAGAAGAGGATAAAAAAATTTATTTTTTCTTTTTCTCTGGAGGCAATGGTGGTTTTTTAATCTGAAGTCTTAGTTGGCATTTAAGGCATCTTTGTGCTTCTTTTACTGCATCGTCTTCACAAAGACATTGTTCGACTTGTTTAAATCCTGGTTTTCTTTCTTTTACAGGTATTTTTGTAACTTCTACTCTTTTTCTGTCTGCAAAGTCTTCATCACGACCTATGTATGGATCTGCTTCATCATCTGAATAAAGCTGTTGATCGATTATTCCATCTCCACCAAGATATTTATCAATTGCTTTTGCGGCAAGTCTTCCCCCTTGAACTGCCCAGATTACTGTTTGTGGGCCTGTTACAATGTCTCCACCTGCAAAAACACCTTTCTTTGATGTTTCTTGGGTTTCTTCCTCTGCTACAACTCGGCCTTTTTTATTTAGTTCAACACCAAATCCTTCAGCATCGCAGCTCTGGCCGATACCAAATATAAGCCTGTCAAGTTCTAAAACAAATTCAGATCCCTCTATTGGAACTGGTCTTCTTCTACCACTTGAATCAGGTTTTCCCAGCTCCATTTTAATGCATTCAACTTTTAGTTTATCTTTATCTTTGATGATTTTAGCAGGGTTTGTGAGAAATAATATCTCAACGCCTTCATCTATTGCATCTTCTACTTCGTGTGCATATGCCGGCATTTCTTTTTTGGTTCGTCTATATATTATTTTTACAGATTTTGCGCCTTTTCTAAGAGAGGATCTTGCAATATCAACTGCTACGTTTCCTCCCCCTACAACACCTATATCTCCTTCTAAATTAACTTCTTCTTTAAAGTTTATCTTTCTAAGAGTTTCAATTCCATCAAGTACTCTTGGATCGTCTTCTCCTTCAATGCCCATTGACCAGCCTTCTGGTGCTCCCATCGCAAGATAAACTGCATCAAATCCTTGTTTGAAAAGTTCGCCGGTTGATTCTATCTTTGTATTGCATTTGATTTTTACACCAATATCTTCTATTTCTCTTATCTCGCTTTCAAGTGCCTCTGGAGGGAGACGATAATCTGGTATTCCTGCCTTAAGCATTCCACCAGGTTTTTCTAGCATTTCAAATACTGTTACATCGTGTCCTTTAAGTTTTAAAAACCATGCTGCTGTAAGTCCCGATGGGCCTGCTCCTACAATTGCTACTTTTTTACCTGTAGGCTTTGCAATTTTAAGTTTTTCTTTCCAGGATTTATCATCGTTTTCTGCTACAAAACGCTTTAGTTCTCTGATAGAGATTGGTTTGTTTATCTCAGTTCGTGAGCATTCATCTTCACATGGATGATTACAAACTAAACCGAGTGAATGTGGAAACGGAAACTTTGATCTAATTACAGCAAGAGAGTCTTGATATCTTCCTTCTGCAATGTATCTAACATATCTTGGGATGTCTGTTTTTGCAGGGCATCCGTGTTTGCATGGTATGAGCTTTTCTTCTCTTGTTTTTTCTTCTGCTTCTTCTTTATCTACAAGTGCACCCGATGGACATACCTCTACACATGCTCTGCAGAATTTGCAACCTGAATCTTTTAAGTCTGAGTCTCTTGTAGTTCCTACAAATGTGTCTATACCACGGTTGATAAGCCCTATTGCGCCTACTCCTCGTACTTCCTGACACATTCTTACGCATCTTCCGCAGAGAATGCATTTGTCAAGATCTCTTATGAATAGTGGGTCTTCTGAATAAATCGGCAACTCTCTTTTCTCAGGAGTGTAATTTGATAATATTTCGTTTACACCAACGTACTCCACGACTTTTTTTAGATCAGAAGAAGGAGGTACGTCCTTTGGATAATTTGAAAGAATAAGCCAGATTAGGTTTTTTCTTAATTTTTGTAATTCTTTAGTATCTGTTTTTACAATCATTCCTTCAGATACTTTAGTAGTACAAGATGTTGGAAAGCCTCTCATCTTTTCTATTTCTACAACACAAAGCCTACATGCAGCAATCGGTTTTAAGTTAGGATGATAACAAAGATTCGGGATGTATATTCCGTTATCTGTTGCTGCTTCTAGGACGGTTTGGCCTTCTTTTGCATTTATTTTTTTTCCATCAATGGTTAATTTGATCATTCTATCGCCATAAATTTACATGCATTTATACAGGATTTACATTTGATGCATTTATCCTTGTCAATTTTTGCGTATTCTTTCTTTTTCCATTCGATTGCATCAACTGGGCATGCTTTGAAGCATACTCCACATTTTACACATTTATCTTCATTGACTTCAAATTTTATGAGATTTGTACAAACTGTAGCAGGGCAGTTTTTGTCTTTAATATGTGACTCGTATTCATTTGAATAGTATTTCATGGTTGTAAGAACGGGGTTTGGTGCTGTATTTCCAAGACCACATAATGCTGTTTTTTTTATCGTATCACTCATCTCTTTTAGAAAAATGAGGTGCTCCTCTGTACCATTTCCTTCTGTAATTGTCTCAAGAATCTCATACATTCTTTTAAGACCTATTCGGCATGGAACGCATTTGCCACAAGACTCAGCAACTGTGAAACTTAAAAAGTATCTAGCAACATCTACCATACAGGTTTTCTGATCCATTACAACCATTCCACCAGAGCCCATTATAGCTCCAGTTTCATTTATTGATTCATAGTCAACTGGTGTATCGAATAGTTTTTCAGGAAGGCATCCTCCTGAGGGGCCGCCAAGTTGTACTGCTTTTATTGGTATTTTTTTATCAATTGCTCCTCCACCTGCACCTTCTAAAAGGTTTCTTATTTTTGTGCCCATTGGAACTTCTACAAGTCCCGTGTTTTTGATTTTTCCTGCAAGTGCAAAAACCTTTGTTCCCTTGGATTTTTTGTATCCTATCGATGAAAACCAGTCTGCACCTTTGAGTATAATGTGTCTTACATTTGCAAAAGTCTCTACATTGTTAATATTGCTAGGTTTTTCCCAAATACCTTTTTGTGCTGGAAACGGTGGCCGGGGGTTGGGCATACCTCTTCTTCCTTCAATCGAGGCCATTAGAGCCGTTTCCTCACCGCAGACAAAGGCTCCTGCTCCTTCTTTTACAATCATGTCAAAGTCAAAGCCTGAGTTTTGTATGTTTTTTCCTAAGTAGCCTTTCTTTCTTGCCTGCTGCATTGCAATATTTAATCTTTTAACTGCAAGAGGATACTCTGCACGGCAGTAAATATATCCGTGTGTTGCACCAATTGCATATGCTCCTATGACCATCCCTTCGATTACTGCATGAGGATCTCCTTCGAGGATGCTTCTATCCATAAAAGCACCAGGATCGCCTTCATCAGCATTACAGATTATGTATTTTTCATCTGCCTTCGCATCTTTTGCAAACTGCCATTTAAGCCCTGTTGAAAAACCAGCCCCTCCTCTACCACGAAGTCCTGAGTTTTTCATCTCATCGATTATCTCTTGTGGTTTCATATTAAAAGCTTTTTCAAGTGCTTTATAACCTTCCGTCTCAATATATTCTTTAAT
This sequence comes from uncultured Thermoplasmatales archaeon, assembly GCA_964592335.1. GTDB lineage: Archaea > Thermoplasmatota > E2 > DHVEG-1 > DHVEG-1 > CAZKUB01. Next base: position 7,864 of record CAZQEU010000006.1, on the reverse strand, counting down.
ATCCTCAGGATTGATTTCTCCGCAGTTTTTTAGAACTATTCTTTGCTGGTTTTTAAAAAAGTTTTTGTAATCTTCTCCTGCAAGTAGTTTTTCAACTGGTTTGTTTTCTATGAGGTGCTCTTTTACTATTTGTTCTACGTTTTCTGGTTTTACAAATTCATAGGTTGTTCTTTTGCCATCGATTATAATATCAACTAAAACATCTCTGAAAAGTCCTCGATCACCTACTCGTACTACTTCAAAATCGAGTTTGTTTTTCTTGACCTGGTTTTCAAAGTTATCTGCGACTTTTTCTGCTCCTGCTGAAACCCCGCTTGTACCAACGCATACTAGAACTTTGTTCATCTATTTGTCCTCCTTTTTGTATTTCTTGAGCATCTCATCCATCATCTGAATTGTACAGTTTCCATAGAAATCGTCATCTACTTGGACTACGGGTGCCATCCCACAACATCCAAGACACGCTACTCGTTCTAGTGAAAACATTCCATCCTCTGTTGTTTCACCATCTTTTATTCTAAGCTTTGTTGAAAGATAATCTAGTATTTCTTTTCCACCCATGACATGACACGCGGTTCCCTGGCAGACACGTATTGTATGTTTTCCTCTGGGCGTTAGGTAAAATTGTGTGTAAAAAGTAAGGACTCCATAGATATCTACTGGGAAAATGTTTAATTCTTTTGCAACAAGGTCTACTGCTTCTTCAGGAACGTAACCATATTCTTCCTGAATGTCTTGCAGAAGAGGTATTAGTACTCCTTTCTTTTTACCATGTTTTTTTATCAGCTTTTTTGTTTTAGAAAGGTCGACAGACATTTTAAATTCCTTCTGTAAATTGTAATTTTAAGGTGCTGGTTGCGTTTAACCGTTATCTTGAAATGTTTATAATAGTTTACTATCATAAAATTAGGTGTTCAATTGAACTGTTTATTTGTCTCAGATTTGCATGGTAATAAAAAAAGATACAAAAAGTTGTTTGGAATAGTTGATGAGAAAAAGCCTGATGCGGTTTTTTTTGGCGGGGATCTTTTACCAAATTCCTTTAGAATAGATTGTGATATTGACAAGTTTTTAGAAGAGGAGTTTTTTTCAAAAGTTAAAAAATACAACGAGAAAACTCGTTTTTTCGTAATAATGGGAAATGATGACCCACGGGTTTTCGAAAAGCATTTCATAGATGCTGATAAAAAGGGTTTAATTGAGTATGTTTCAGAAAAAACAGTAAAATTTAATGATTTATTTGTAACTGGTTATCCTTTTGTCCCTCCCACTCCTTTTCAGCTGAAAGACTGGGAAAGATATGATGTTTCTCGTTTCGTTGATGTTGGCGGAATTTCTCCTGAGGAAGGTATAAGAACAGTTGATGTTGATAAAGACCTGGTTCGTTTTTCCACTATTTCAGATGATTTGAAAAATATTGTGAAAAATGCACCTGCTGAAAAAACCATTTTTTTATTTCATTCGCCGCCGTATAATTCAAACCTTGATCGTGCAGGTCTTGATGGGAAAATGGTGGATAGTGCTCCAATGGATGTTCATGTAGGAAGTATTGCAATTCAGAGGTTTATTGAAAAATACCAGCCATTTTTAACTTTACATGGACATATACATGAAACTGTTAGTTTGACGGGTCAGTGGAGAGAAAAATTTGGAAAAACAATTTCATTCACGGGCTCTTCATATGATTCAGAATTAGTAATAATTGATTTTGATACGAATAATTTAGAAAAAACAGAAAGAATGATATTTACAATCTAGTTTTTCTTAATTTTTAACTTTTCAATTCTTGAATAAGGGCTTGTTAAGTGTGTGGCCCAGCTGGTCTTGTTTTCGATGTCTTTATCTGTTATAATGTGCACGTCGAGCAAGTTTTCTGTTTCTACGCCTGTCCTTTCTTCGTTTTCCCTTGAAAGTTTTTTCCCTTCTTCTTCAAACCATTCTAGAAGTAGTTCTTTTTCTTCATCTGTCCCTTTAAAATGAACTATTAAATCTATGTCGCTTGCCGGTCCTGCTTTGCCTGTTTTTGTACTGCCTATCAGATAAATTTCCTCTATTCCGTATGCTTCTGGATCTATTTTTTCTGCTATTTCTTCTGCTTTTTGCATTCTCCAGCTCCAGTGATCCGGGGGTTTAAGATAACCAAGTGCTTCGTTTGCATCTCCATCCATTATAATTGATAGTGTTCCTCCCTCCTCTAAATCAGATGTTTTTACAAGTTTTACCACATTTTGATATTTCTGGTATTTTGGAACTTTTTTGGGTAAGTGGTTTTTTGCATCCAAAATTTTCTTTTCGTTGAAAATTATTCCTGATTCATCAGGATAAAGTGGCAAATATTGGATATCTGCTTCCACAAGATCCTGGAAGAAATGAGTTCCAAAGGAAAGCTCTGGAGTGTATTCTCCTTTTTTCTTTGCAATTTCTACTAAAAGCGATGTGTTGTTAATATCTCCATATTTTACTGGCACACCTAATTTCATATCTCCTCTACTACCCCATCGACCAGGACCCATAAGGATGAATCTTCTTCTCGGCAGTTCCTGGTTTAGATGGTTTATTATTTTGGCAATTTTTTGCATTTCTTCACGTGATTCTAATTTTGAGTATTCTTCTGGTGAGACGTATACGATGTAGCATATGTTTTCTATCTGACTTGTTGTAACATATTTGTTTGATGAAAATATTTTTCTCTGATTAGGTATATTTTTTGGAACTGGTTTTCTCTCTATTCCTCTACCTTGACTCTGTGGTCTGCATTGTAGGAAATATAGTTCTTTTCCGTCTGATGCGAATTCTACATCTACAGGTGTTCCTATTTTTTGTTCCAAAATATTTAGAATTTTTTTCATTTTCTTGAGAAAATCTGTTTTAGAAAAAAGATTTTCAAATGTTATTACAAAATCTTCGTTGCTAATATCTGTTAAAATATTTGGCTGTGATAATGTACCATCTTTGTAGATTGAAATTATTCTATCTATTTTTGGGATTTCGTCTGAGTGTTTTTTGAAAAAATCAATTGCATCAACTGTTTCTATTGCTCCTGTTTTTAGGTTTATCAAGTCCATATAACGCGGCGAGTATTGAACTCTTTCAGCTGCAAGTGTATTTACTCTAAGATTTGGCCTCATCGGCGATATTAATATAGGATAATCATTTCCAACCCTATCTACTGCACGTGTGCCGAGGCCTGGAACTAGTCTTATTATTCCATCTTCTCTTCTTATCCTTGGGGACCAGCGAAATTCACTTCTGCTGAATGCAACGCCTGCGTATGATGGCAGGTAATAATGACTTATTTTTTTTCCTACTACTTGCTGAATTAGAATGCCCATTTCTTCACTAAAATCAAGTAGCCCTCTTTCTCTTCTGTATTCAATAGGATCGGGGCCAAAAGTAGATGCATATACTTCAGATATTGCATCCATGAGGCTGTAGAGTCTTTCATCTTCACTTCCGGTATTTGGAACGAAAAGGCTTTTGTATTTTCCTGAGAAAGCTGCTCCAAAACTATCTTCTAAAAGGCTTGATGATCTTATAATTATGGGGCTTCCCTCAAGGTCTCTAATTATCCTTCTAAAGCCTTCTACTATCTCATGTGGGAATGTCGCATTTTTAAAAACTTGTTCTAAAAAAGGTTGATCTTTACTTATCTGATCAGGTTCTAAATATTTTATATGAAATGCTTCGTCAAGATCGTTATAATGAATGAATTCACGTAGTGTATCTGATGTTACATACCAGCTTTTTGGAACGGTTATGCCTTTTAATGTATCGTCTTTTTCTCTTGCTTCTTCAAGTATTTTTTCTGCAAGAAAAACTCCACTTGTTTTTCCTCCAAATTTACCTGGGCCTTGAGTCGGGCCTACAACATGATCTAAAAGACTTACAAAATCGGATAGTTTTATGAAGTGTTTTGCAACGTTTACATATTCAAGTCTGTCTGTGAAAAATCTTCTGATAAGTGCGGTTCTAATTGTTGTTTTATCCTCAGAAGATAGTGTTTTTTCTACATCTTCATTTTCAAAGAACCTATTTAATTCCTCTGTTATTTCTGAGAGAGGCATTCCTGGTTTCTGAGATGTTAAAAGAAGTGGTCTTGCTTTATCTTGTTTTAACCATACCTGAAACATTTTTGAGATTTCTTCATCTGTAAGGGTTTCCTTGGCTATTTCAAATATTTGTTTTTGAATGTGTTTAAGTGATTCTAAATCCTGACGTGGGTTGGGCATGTTAATCCCGCACCATTGGCTGTCTGCTGCCTTTCTATCAACGGGACATATGCTCCCCAAGAGCATTGTTATTCTTTCATTTTCATACCGGTATAGATAATAAACCATTTTACGAGTTATTCTCAGAAGGGTTCTAGGATCTGTTTTTAATAAAAGATCTATTATTACTTCCCAGTCTTTTTTTGTTTCTTCTAAAATGGGTTCGCCAGTAAGTGTTTTCTGAAATTTAGTGAGTTTTTTCCTCTGTGCTTCAAGTTCTTGTTTTATCGCGCTTTCACTTACATAATTTCCAAGTAGATCTGCTATTGCATCTATGAGTCGTCTTTCATCTATCAAGAAAGGCCCTTCATCAATATCAGGTTTTTCTTCCAGGTAAAAAACTTCTAGGCTCCCTATTTTTTTGTCATCTGAGATTATGTTACTTACCTGGCTCCATTTAGTGATTTTGAAGTTTTTAGTTCTATATTCCTTTCCATCTATCGTAATTCTTGCACATGTGATTTCAGGATACTGCCATGCTGGGGGAATTAATTCGAGTATTTTTTGTATTGAATCCTGAAAAGAGATAGATTTGTCTTTTACTATGCTTGTTAACCTATAAAGACAGTTAAGTTCTTTTACTCTTTCTTTTAACGCGTCTATTCCTTGGTTTTTTTTGTTTGGTTTATTCATTTCTCACCTTTTTTAATTATTGCTTTTCCCTTTTTCGCATCAATTATTGCGTCAAGAGGTTTACTAGTTTTAATATGCTTAATAAATTCAGTTTCTTTCAATATTTCTTGTTTTTTAAGCCAAATGTGGTTTATATCCTCTGGTTTTTTTGTAATCAGGTATCCAACCTGTGATGCTATCATGTCATGGAAGAAGTGTGAGCCTTGTGATGGGTCTATATGTCTTTCTTTGTAGGGTGTTTCAACTATTACTTTTGCACCTGCAATATCACTCCAGACAACTGGTATACCAAGCCAGGGATCTGAAGAGCCCCATCGGCCAGGTCCTATCAATATATATGGTCTGTTTTCATCCATTAATTCGAGGTTTATTTTCTTGATTTCATTTACAACCTTTGCAGAGTTAGACATATCAAATTTACTTGGATCAATATATAATATATCTGATAAGTTTTTCATAACTCCATTTCCAAGACAGTTTTCACTGTAAAACAATATATCTTTACGAGGGATTTCGTCTATATCAATGTCTATCTTTTCATCTGGAGGGATCATGTTTCTTATCTGAAGTATTATCAGCTCTGATGGTTCACCTTCATCTTTAGAAGTATTTAGCGCAAACTCGATTTCTACAGGGTATCCTAGTGCTATCTCGCTGATTGAAAGAATTAGTTTTAAAGCCTTTGCAAGTGGAATTGAATCATAGTTTAGAATCGGTGAGAAGTCTACCACGAGATAACCTTTGTCATATATGCCTGGGTAAAGGCTATCATCCTCAGGAATATATGTTGATACTACCTTGTCAAGTATGCCATGTTTTTTGGCAACATCAATTTCTAATTTATCCAGAGAAGTCTCTTCATCGTATTCAACAAACTTGTAAATTGACCTTAGATTTAATGCATAAAAATTTGATTGAGCATATTTCATGTAATCTTTTGGAGTGCCAAATAATGGTCTTTTAGGCTTATTTGGACAGAATGCAAAGCTACTGCCTCCATCTACAATTGCTTTTCCAAGACCAAGTGCAAGATAAGCAATGCCCTCCTCAGGTTTGCATGACCCAGAAGGATAATAATTATAAGATTTTGCAACTCCTGAGATTGTTGGATAAAAATAATTACCATGACGCTTTCCCGCTACTTCTTGGATTAGAACCGCCATTTTTTCATCTCCAATATGCTTTGGGGTGTTTTTTATATATGTTCTTGCCTGCTCAAAATAAGTAGAAGCATAGACATGCTTTATAGCATTGCATACCTCCTGAAAACGGAGATTTGTCTCCCATGACTCATTTGGAAGAAGCATTGATGCATATATCCCTGCAAAAGGTTGCATCAAAGAGTCTTCAAGAAGACCAGAGGAGCGCGCAATAAGTGGTTTACGAGTTTTTTTTATAAAAGAGCGCAGATCACCTAAAACTGTTGCAGGAAGACTTGCATGCATAAATTTTGAAGATATTCTTTCGTTGGATAATGTTGCAAAATCCAGGTCAGTTAGATTGTTGTGATTCATGAACATATCAAAAACATCTGTAGAAAGAACAATACTTCTTGGAACCGTAATCCTAAGCCCTGGAAACATATCTTCTGTAATATATTTAGAAAGAAGTTTTGCAACAAATGCTATACCACGGGCTTTACCGCCAAGTGCTCCATCACCAATACGACTAATTTTTACATAAGGATCATCTATCTTTTGAGAGAAACTAGCAATTGCTGACTGGTTAACTGAGTATTTGTAGTCTTCAATTACCTCTATCAGTTTTTTCTTTAACGCTTCTTCATTATCAAAACGTTCTTCTGCTTCAGAGCATTTTTTTGCAAGATCTATTTCCCCTATGCTCTTAATCCATCGTGATATCTCATGCTTCTGTGCACAATTATAAATGAATTTGCTGTCAATTTTATGTATCTCTTTTTGTAGTTCTTCAAGCTGAGAGATTTGTGAGATTTCTTTTCCGTTTTTATCCTTGAAAATAAGTTTATGTGGACCAAGGTTTTTTTTGATAAATTTTCTCAGAATATTCATTAAATTGTTAGATGACTTAGAAATGATTTTGGTGTTTTTGTTTTTAATTTCTTTCTTGGAAATAGGCTCTGATGATTGAATAATTATTGGTAAATCTGGTTTTTCTTCAGATGCTTTATTTGCAATTTCAATTCCTATTTGTTTTCTATCTCCATTTGTCTTTAGATAATTGTCTGTTATTATAAACAAAAAATCATCTTTATACTGTTCATAAAGCTTATTTGCCTCCTTATAACCGCCTGTGTGAAGGATAAAAGGACGGTTTTTGAACCTCAGTGTTTTTTGCTCGCAGTTCAGTTCATCTGCTATTATTTGTTTTAAGTGGTTGCAAATTTCTTCGTTTATAAGAGATAGATAACTTGAGTAATGCTGTATCGAATCTTCGATTAATAAAATACAGTTTTTTTTATCAATCTTTGAAAGTTTTTCAAGGTTTTTTTTATCTTCAAAAAATTGCACGATACTTAGTATTATTTTTCCGTCTCCGTTCCATGTAAAATATTTATCGATTTTTACTTTAGGATCTTCTAATAACTTTGAGATTTCTGAAATCTTGTTATCTAATAATACTAGAGGTGTGTTTGTTTTTGCTTTTATATCTTTTGTAAGTTTGTCTATTTTTTTATCAGGTGGTTTGTTGAATAGAATTATCAAATCAAAATACTCTTTAGAAATTTTTTCAATTACTTGCTCTTCGGTTTCTACATGGGTAATTACTGGGTTTTGCTCTGCTTCTTCAAAGTTACACCATTCTGAAAAAAGAGTTTTGAGCCTTCCTTCTTCCTCCAGTAAAAAATAATCAAAAGAAGAGGAAAGAAGCAATATTTTTTTAATTTTGTATTCCCTAAATTCTTTTACGAGATCATAGCATGCTTGTCTGTTTATATCTGTATCTGTGCCTGTTATTTCTTGTATTTTTTCTTTTATCTTTTG
>CAZQEU010000005.1:0-43146 GCA_964592335.1 uncultured Thermoplasmatales archaeon | reverse complement strand
TATATTGATAAAAAAGAATCTTGGGAGCGATAAAAAATTATATCAATTATATTTTGATTATAATTTTACGAGGATGGGAAAATGTCAATACTTTTTACTCAAAAAAATATTGGGGCGTTAACAATTCCTAATCGTTTTATAAGATCTGCCACCTGTGAATGCATGGCTAAAGAAAACGGAGAGGTAACAGCAGAACTAATAAATCTTTATAAAAACCTTGCAGAAAACAATATAGGCTTAATTATCACAGGCCACTGTTTTGTAAATGAAGTTGGAAAAGCAAATGGTAATCAATTAGGTATACACAACGATGAAATGATTCCAGGTTTAGAAAAACTAATACAGATCATTCATAAAAATCATGGTAAAGTAGCAATTCAGCTTAACCACGCAGGACTTCAATACTCTCCTGAAATAAAAGGAAAACCCGTCGCTCCTTCAAAAGTCAGAGACCCCGTAACCCTTATTAAACCAAAAAAAATGACAAAAGAAGACATTGAACAAACAATTCAATCATTTAGCAAGGCTGCAAAAAGAGCTTTTGATACAGGGGCAGATGCCGTTCAGATTCATGCAGCTCATGGTTATCTGGTAAATGAATTTATTTCACCTTTTTTTAACAGAAGAAATGATGAATGGGGCGGTACAGATGAAAAAAGATTTCTTTTCCTAAAAAAAATAATTTTAAAAATAAAAGAAAATATGCCTTCTAATAGAGCATTACTTGTAAAGCTTAATCATAATGATTTTACAAAAAAAACAGGTATGAAACCAGAATTAGCAATAAAATATTCAAAATGGTTAAAAGAAATTGGAGTAGATGCAATTGAAATAAGCTGTGGTGCATCTCATTTTTCATATATGAATATATGGCGTGGAGAGCATCCAACAAAAGAGATGTTACTTGCTTTTCCAAAATATAAAAGACCCCTTGTAAAAATGATGATCAAAAAAAATGAAGGAAAATACAAGTTTAGTAGAGAATATAATTTAGATGCAGCAAAAAAAATAAAACCAGAAATCGGTGATTTACCATTAATCCTTGTAGGTGGAGCTAGAAACATTACAAGCATGGAAAAAATAGTATCAAATGGTTATGCTGATTTTATATCGATGTGCAGACCCTTTATAAAAGAACCAGATCTGGTAAATAAATTTAAAAATAAAGAAATTGAAAAAGCTTCATGTACTTCTTGTAATAGATGTTTTGCTGCTATTGCAAATCATATTCCTATAGGTTGTTATGAAAAAGAATTTCCTAAATAATCATTTTATATTAGTTAATTGATATGATATTTAATGGGATACACAAATAAAACGGATTATTCTTCTTTTAAATTAGCAGTAGAAAACTCCGAGATAAAAGATGCAAAAAAAGCGGGAAGGGAAGTAGCAGAAAAAACACTTCAAAAACTTGGCTGTAAACCAGATTTTGTTTTCTTGTTTTGTACAGCTCACTATCGAGAAAATAATGGTTTGAAAAAACTACTAGATGGAGTTTGGGATTTTTTGCCAGATAACACTGTTTTAGTTGGAGGGACGATATCTGGCTTTCAAAATCAAGAAGGTTGTTTTGCCAGAGGAGTTACTATGTTAGCTGTTAATTATCCAAATATGAACATTTCAGTTGGATATGGTAAAAATTCTAGAAGAAATCCAAAAAAAGCTGCAAGAAAATGTTCAAAAATGATTAAAGAAAATTTAGAAAATAAATTTGAAAATAAATTTGAAAATAAAATGTTATTTAGTTTTATGTGTCCTGCAGAAAACATTGAATTACTTGGTCTTACAAGAAGTATTAATACTGATTCTAAAACATTTGGTTTATTAGCCGTTCCTATATTCTACATATTTCAGAAGATTTTTCAAAAAGGTCTTGGAACGGAGCAAGAATTTTTGGAGGAGTTAAAAAAATATATCCCTGATTTTTATTTTTTACATAGTTCGACGGTAAATTGTATAAATTATGGAACTAGTTATCAATTTTTTAACAAAAAGGTTTACACTGAATCTGCTGTTGTATGTGCAATTGAAATTGATTTAAAACCTAATATAAACTATGAGTTAGCCGCTGAGAAGATAGGTGTTGATTTTAAGGTCACAAAAACTAGTAGGGATAAAAAAATAATTAAAAAGATAAACAATAAACCTGCATTCAAAGAACTATTAAAAATATTGGACTGGCCCTCTGAAGATTTAAAAGAAGATAGATGGCTGACTAAGTTTCTAATCAATCCAATGGGTTTTTTAAAAAACAATAAAATTGTTTGCAGGTGTGTGGTAATGATTCTTGGCAATTATATTGGTTGCTTTGGAAAGGTAGACAAAGAGGATATTTTTATGATGCATATGTCTCAATCAAAAATAGTTGAATCGACAGAAAAGGCATTACCAAAAAAGAATCCAATTTTTGGTTTTTTTATTTCTTGCTTAACAAGACAATATTTTTTAGGAATTAAAATTTTTGAAGTGAATAAAACTTTAAAAAAATATTTTAAAGAAAAACCATTCTTAGTTATTTATACCGCTGGAGAAGGAATATGTGATATAAAGGAAGAGCCTTTATTTTTAAATGGGGCGCTTGTTTCCACAGTTTTTTGTGAGGATAAAAATGTTTAGCGCAGCAGTAGGAACTTCTACTAAAAAAAATGCCTATGATGCAGGAAGAGATATAGCAGAAAAAACACTAAAAAAACTGGGATGCGGGCCTGATTTGTTTTTATTATTTGCAACTGAGCATTATGATGATAATGGTGGTTTTGAAGAATTTTTAAAAGGTGTTTGGAAAATTTTACCAGAAAAAACAATACTTGCAGGTGGATCAGTAAATGGTTTTTTGAATTCAGATGGATGTTATGCACTTGGTGCAACAGCACTTGCAATAAAATATCCTAACATGAATATTTCGGTAGGACATGGAACAAATACAAAAAGAAATCCAAAAAAAGCTGCAAGAAAATGTTTTAAAATGATAAAAGAAAAAGAAAAAAATCAATACTCTGAAAAAATACTGCTAAGTTTTATATCCTCAACAAAAAACCCTAATATTAGTTTACCAGGTATGAAGGATACATCATTTATAAACTCAAAGATACTTGCTCGGTTAGCTTTATTTATGCTAAGTGTTTTTCAAAAAACCTTAAAAAAAGGAATTGGAAAAGAACATGAAGTCTTAGAGGAAATTACAAAAAAATTACCATCTTACAATCTAATACATGGATCCATGGCTTGTGGTGCACCATACAATAGAAATTTTCAATTTTTAAATAAAGAAGTTTTAAAAGATGATGCGGTAATAATTGCAATAGAAACTGATATACCTTTTCATCTGGATTTTACAACAGGAGCAAAAAAAACAGATATAAAATTTAAAATAACAAAAATTTCAAAAGACAAAAGGATAATCAAAAAAATAAATAAAAAACCAGCATTTAGAGAGTTTTTAAAGATTATGAATTGGACAGAAAAAGAGATAGGTGATTTCAAATGGACTGACAGGGGTGTAAGATATCCTATAGCCTTTGAAAAAAACTCAAGAATAATGTTAAGATCACTTCTTTTAATAATGGGAAATTTTATGGGTTCAGTAACTAAGATAGAGGATGAAAATGTGTTTATAGCAGATATAAATCCAGAGTCTACAGTAGATGCAACAAATGATGTGTTAAAACCAAAAAAACCATTATTTGGTTTTTTTTCTTCATGTTTTTCACAGAGGGATCTTCTAGGGATAAAGGTTTTTCGAGTTCAAGAAAAACTTAAAAAATATTTCCAGGAAAAACCTTTTCTAGTATTGTATGTTGGCGGAGAAGCAATGTACAAACCTAAAGAAGGTTTATATTATTTAAATGAAACAATAACCTCAGCTATATTTTATAAAGAATAGGTGAAAAATATGTTAAAAGTTGTTGTAGAAACAACAAAAGAAAAAAATTCGTATAAAGCAGGTGAAGATTTAACCAACAAGATTTTGAAAAAATTAGATGATACACCTGATTTTATCTTACTTTATTCTACAGGAGAATATAAACTTAAAGGTGGTTTTGAAGAACTAATGGACGGGATATGGAAAAATCTACCAGTTGATACAAAACTGATCGGTGGAACAATTAATGGTTTTTTGACAAACAGAGGGTGTTATGCAAGAGGTGCAGTAGCAATAGCTGTAAAATGTGATAAAATGTATGCAACAGTTTCCTATGCAAAAAATACTAAAAGAAACCCAAAAAAAGCTGCAAGTCAATTTGTTAAAGACATTAAAAGTAATATAAAAAATAAATATAAAAATAAACTTTTGATAACAAATATTTCAGGTATAGAGGTACCAAACTCAAGTGGAGACAATCGAATTATTAAATCAAAAATAGGTGGAAAAATTATGCTTGGAATGCTAAAAATCATGCAAAGAACAAAGCAGAAAGGATTTGGCAGAGAAGATGAAATATTAAGAGAAATATCTAAAAAATTGCCAGATTTTGAAACAATACATGGATCTAACGGTACTACTCTTGATATGTCGCAGAATTATCAGTTTTTTAACAAACAAGTTTTAACAGAGTCCATAGTTGGTTTGGTTATCGAGACAGATATGGATTATTTTTTAAACTATGCAAATGCTGCGGAAAAAACAGAAATAAAACTAAACATTACAAAGATAAGTAAGGATAGACATATAATCAAAAAGATTAATAAAAAACCTGCTTTGTCTGAGTTTTTAAGACATATGGGATGGAGTTTGGATGATTTTGAAAAAGCTAAATGGGTCGATATAACATCAAAATACCCGCTTGGATACCACAAAAACAATAGAATATTTCTGAGACCGATTCTTATGGTGATAGGTGATTATCTTGGATGTCTGTCTCAAATAGAAAAAAACGAAATTTTTGTTGCAAAAATGTCAACAGATAAAATGGTTGAGTCCATAAAGCAACTTTTAAAACCAGAAAAAAAAGAATTTGGTTTTTTTACTTCGTGTATCGCAAGACAGGGATTTCTCGGACCTAGAATATTTCAAGTTCAAGAAATATTAAAAGACTATTTCAAAGAAAAACCCTTTTTGTTAATATATACAACAAGTGAAGCAATAAAAAAACAAAATCAAGAATTAGAATTTCTAAATGAAACTGTAGCATGTACAATATTAAAAAACCAATAAATTAATTATTTTTCTAATATGTTCATAATTCTCTTTTTTAAATCCTCAGGATCATATGGTTTTTCAATGTAATCTTCACCTAAGAATTTACCAGCGTTTTCAGCGGTATGATCAATTCTTGCAGTAAGAAAAACAATGGGAATTTTTTCCCATGAAGGGTTTTCTTTTATTTTTTTAAAGACCTCCCATCCATTCATATCTGGCATCATTATATCCAGCAGTATTAAATCTGGGCTCTGACTTGCTTTTTCTAAAAGCTCAAAACATTTCTCACCGTTTTCAACCCGCTCAACATCATAATCAGAATCATTAAAGGTATATTCAACTGTAAAGGCAACATCTGGCTCATCATCAACAACAAGTATCTTCTTTTTCAAGGGAACACAACCATCCAAAACCTACTTATACGTAAATGCTTTTTTATTTAACAAGTTTTTGATTTAAATCTTGTTGATCTGCTTTTAATTTAGTTGAAATTAAGAAATGAAAAGTAGAGCCTTTATCAACACCTGGGCTTTCAACCCAAATACGGCCACCATGATGCTCAACAATGCGCTTACAAATACTAAGACCTAGGCCACTGCTGTCAAGATCATGTCTAGAGGGGTCAACTTTGTAAAACTCCTCAAAAATATGCTCTATCTGATCTGCTGTAAGACCTAATCCAGTATCACTAACTGAGATTTTTACAAAATCATCATCTAACTCGGAATCAATAGATATACTACCCTTCTCTGGGGTAAACTTAACAGCATTGCTCAAAAGATTATCCAGAAGCTCATTAAACTCTATTTTATCAACAGTTACAATAAGATCATTATCAACTTTGTTTTCTACTTTTAAACTTTTTTCTTTAAAAACATATTCTTTATTGCCAACAATTCTATCAACACAATCATAAAGATTGGCTTCTTCAAAATTAAGAACAAGCTTGGGGGAATTAAGACGCTCAAGCTTCAATGTTTTAACTACTATATCGCGCATAAACAAAACATTACGATTAGCAACACTTAATAATTCTTTTAATTCAGGGTCTTTTTCTTTTTTCTCAATAGTTGGAAGAAGACCAACCAGTGGTGTAAGAGGACTTTTTAGATCATGGCCGAGCTGGCCTATAAACTCAATTTTGTGTTTCAAAAGTTTTTGAATCTCCTCGGTTCTTTCTTCAACTTTTTTCTCAAGATCCTGATTGAGAATTCGTAGTTCTTCTTCTGCTTGTATTAAATTCTTATTTGTTGATTGCAAGCGAATATTCATTTCCTCAATTTTACGGGCATTTTTTACTCTTTCTTCTTCTGCTGCAAGACGCTCTGTAATATCCCTTATACTACCCTGTATTCTAACCTCATTTTTACGGCCCATCACCTCAACATTATACTGTATTAGTTTCCCATTGATTTCAACAGGAACTTTTGTATTTGAATTTGTTATCATAAATGTTTCAATACTGCTGATTTCTCTGTCCATCATGTTTTTTTTATTTAAAAAAGGAAATAACTGTTTACGTATTTTTTTCCAATCATTTCTAGGAATAATCTTGGTTAACTTTTCACCTATCAGATTTGATGAAGGATAACCTGCTATTTTTTCTACAGCACTATTGATATATGTGATTCGTCCTTTTGGTGAAACCTGAAAGATTATATCGTTTACATCACTAAATAAATCTTTTTGACCAAGCGCTATTGTTGTATCAGATATTATCTCAAAATACTCTGCAAGTGAATTGTATCTTTCATGAGCTTCTTTGAGTTTTTCTCTTAATCTTGATACTTCTTGTTTAAGTATTTCAATGTTTTCAGGTAGTGGTTCATAACTAGAGATCTCAGGGATTTTTTCTTCTTCATCTATTTTTTCTTTGGAAATAGGTTCTGTTTCAAAATTTTGTATATCCTCTTTTGTCAACAAACCCTTTTTTTCTTCCTCTCGAAGGATTTCTACAATATCTGAGTTTTCTACCATGAAAGCCCTTACCTGTCTTTGCATTATTGAATATTTAAACTATATTAAAGATTTTTTAAAATAAAACACAAAGTTTTTATCCATAATATATAAATTAAGATAAATGTTTTAGAAATGTAGATGAAAACACTTGGGGTGTACACAAAAAATTTTTCTCTCTACTATGATTTGTTAAAGGTTTTAAGGAAAAGAAAGACACCATATGTTTCTCTTTCATCACTTAAAAATATTCCAAGTAAAATAGGTGTTATAATTACATCAAATAGTGAACTTCATGATGTTAAAGCTTCAAAGGTAATCGCCGCTGATGCATATGATACAATTGATCATGCAGTAGATCTTGCTCTGCAGATGTTAATCGGAAAAGATCTTTACTCAAAGCTTTACATAGGAATTGATCCTGGAGAATACCCAGGTATAGCCGTTGTAGGCGATGACATACTTCTTTCAAAAACAAGTGTAGATGACCCTGTAAAGGTTTTAAAAATTGTTAAAAGAATCCTTAAAGAATACCCTGCAAATCAGACGATAATACGTATTGGACATGGCTCTATTACAATTAGAAATAGGATAATAAACTCACTTATAAAACTAGGAATACCAATAGAAATCGTAGATGAAACAAAAACAACTTCTCCTCAGACAATACGTCCTCAAAGAGATAGGGAAGCCGCTGCAGCAATCGCTCTTATCCATGGTGGAAGGGTTCAAAGCAAGCTACCATTAAAACCTACTAGAGGGGAGATAAAGATTATACAGAAAAGAAGTCGGCAACTAACAAATGGTAAATTCTCAATTTCAGAAAAAACAGCAATTGATGTAATAAATGGAAAAATAAGTCTTAACGAAGCAATAGAAAAAGAAAAAAAATCATAAAAAACCCAAACGTTTATGAGCCTGTCTCATATGCTTGTTGGGTAACAGTAAGATGAAAGTAAAAAGAGCACTTATAAGTGTATCAGATAAAACCGATTTAGCTTTTTTCTCAGATGAACTAACAAAACTTGGTATAGAAATCATTTCAACTGGTGGTACTGCAAAATATTTAAAAGAAAACAAAGTAGATATCATTGAAATCGAAAAAGTAACAAATTTTCCAGAGATGCTAGATGGCAGGGTTAAAACCCTACATCCAAAGATTCATGCGGGAATACTTGCAAAAAGAGATAACCCTGAGCATATGAAAACACTTGAAAAACACAAAATAAAACCAGTTGATATGATTGTTGTAAACCTTTATCCTTTTGAGCAAACCATAAAAAAAGAAAAGGTTACAATGAATGAGGTAATAGAAAACATAGACATTGGCGGGCCGACACTTTTAAGAGCTGCTGCTAAAAACTACAAAGACGTAATAGTTGTAACAAATAAAAACCAGTATAAACCTATTTTAGAAACACTTAAAACAAAAAAAGATCTTGATATATCTAAGAGAGAAAAACTAGCTACAGAAGCATATTCTCATACCGCTCAATACGACACGATAATATCAAATTATTTAAGAGATAAATGGACAGATGAAGTTTTACCTGATAACCAAAGTATCACACTTAGAAAAAAACAAGAGATGAGATACGGTGAAAACCCGCATCTTAAAGGAGCTTTTTATAAAAAAATACCTGAGAACACAGAGCCCTGTATCACAAATGCCATGAAACTACAGGGAAAAGAACTATCATATAACAATATACTTGATTCAGACGGGGCAATAGAGGCAATAAAAGAATTTACTAAGCCTACTTGTGTAATCATTAAACATGCAACACCCTGCGGGATTGCAAGCTCAGATAACCTTCTTTCTGCTTGGAAAAATGCATATTCTACTGATACTTACTCACCATTTGGTGGAGTAATAAGCTTTAACAGAGAAGTAGATAAAAATGTTGCAGAGGAACTATCAAAACTATTTTTAGAAGTAATAATAGCACCAGGCTACAGCGATGATGCAAAAAAAGTATTTTCACAGAAGAAAAACCTAAGAATTTTAGAGTTGAAAGGACTTGATAAAAAAACTAACAGAAAAGGAATGATCTACAGAAGTGTTGTAGGTGGTTTTCTATCACAGGAAAGAGACACAAAGATGACACCTGAGAAAGACTGGAAGGTTGTAACAAAAAAGAAACCATCAAAAAAAGAACTTGAAAGTATGAAATTTGCTGTAAAATGTGTAAAACATGTTAAATCAAACAGTGTAGTATTTGTAAAAGATACACAGACCGTAGGAATAGGAGGAGGACAAACCGCCCGAGTTGATGCCACTTGGATTGCAACAAATAAGGGAAAAGAAAACATAAAAAATAGTACAATGGCATCAGATGCATTCTTCCCGTTTAGAGACGCAGTAGATGTTGCAGCCGATGCTGGAGTCACAGCTATAATTCAACCTGGTGGAAGTATACGTGACGAAGAAGTAATTCAAGCTGCAAACGAACATGGTATTTCAATGGTCTTTACTGGGCAGCGTTACTTTAGACACTAACATTAAGTTGATTCAATTATACCTCACATGTGTTCGAATCCCTTCCCCTGCATAATATTTATTTTTAAGTATAGAAAATTATAAGTTCATATACTTTATTTTATTTTTTGTGATGGGATGAAAAGAAATATTGGGATTATTGGTCTTTTTGTTGTGGCAATATCTTTTTTTAGCAGTTCTTGTTTTGCGGCTCCTGCACCTCCTCCTGTTGAATATGATTTAACTAATGGATATTATGCTAGTTTGGATTTATCTAATAATGAACAAAACATGGAAGAGGTTGAGAGTTGGTGGATAGATGAAAATAGCAGTTGTGAAGGTTGTGAAGTAGAGGAGGAGTATAGACCTAAAAGAGTACATGGAGTGATTTGTTCAAATCCTCCTTATATTATTAAGAATAATGGTGGTGTCAATTTAACTAATGTTACTTTTACATATGCCAACAGTTTAGTCAAGTCTATTCCTGTTTTAGGCGTAAATGAGACTTTTTTAATTAATGAATCAGGTTCTTTTTTTGCTGAAATAGAAATTAATACTGAGCAGGGAGTTTATGCAAGGTTCTATTATGATTCTGATATAAATTATGATTCCAATCAAGAAATATTAGGAGGAACTATTGTAATTATTAGCCTATTAATTTTTGCAGGACTTTTATTTGGTATTTATTATATTTTTAGGAGTAAAACAAAAGTTGATAGAGCTGATAAGTTTTTGAAAATATATCTTGGGATATCTTTAATTATTTTGATTCCTCTAGGTTTTCTTGCTTATTCTGTTAGACTTCTAGGACCTCCTGGACCAGTTTTTGCTTATATTTACATGTTTACTTTTGTAGTCTCAATATTTTGTATTTTTGGAATTATACTCTATTTGTTATTAAAAAAGAAGAAATAAATAATGTCCTATGTCCAACAGGAGAAACGATCAATTTTTATGCATAGTAAGCAGGCAAGATTCCCTTCCCCTGCATTATTTACCAACCTAAATTTCATCTATATTTTAACTAACCGGTCATACTAAATATTCTTTAAATAGAAGCCTATACGGCCATACAATGCAATTTCTCATAAAAAAAAGAGATGGTCCTTCAAGAATTGGAGAACTAATAATAGATAATAAAAAAATTGTCACACCAAATATCCTATTTATTAATACATCTAGATTCAAAGCACCTAGTTTTTCAGAAATACTTCTTACAAATAAAAAAAGCAATACAAAAAAACCTGCTATAAAAATAGAAGAAAAAGATTTTATGCCAAGGCTTTTAGAAACAATTAAAGAAAAATATCATTTAGAATTTGAAAAAAACTTAATTACTTTACAATATGCAAAGCAAATTTTTCAAAGACCAAAAAAATTTGTTGATTTAATAGCAGATTTAAAACAAAAAAAAGGTTCTGCAAAAGCAATATTTGCTCCAGGAATTGCTGTTGCATCTAATCTTTGCCTACTTACTTATCTTGGAATTGATCTTTTTGATTCTTCCAGTGCAATTGTTGCAGCAAGAGACAATATAATGTTTTTTTCTGATGGGGAATACAAAAAAGAAGAGCTAACTGAGCTGCCATGCAACTGCCCCATATGTTGTAAAAAAGAAAAATCTTCCGAACTTAGCTTTGAAGAAATATTATCTCATAATTATTATATGTTTTTCAACGAGTTAAAACAAGTAAGAAACATGATTAAAACAGGGAATCTTAGAAACTATGTTGAAAAAAAAGTACAAGCAAATCCAATGCATGCGACAATACTTAGAAACATGGATACAAGACATTACAATTATTTAGAAGAAAACACAGCTGTTGTAAATAGTAAAACAATTTATGCAACAAGCATTGAGTCATTTAGCAGACCTGAAATTAAAAGATTTCAAAAAAGAGTAATACATAGATACAGAAAACCTTCTCTTGCAAAAATACTTCTTCTTCTACCTTGTTCTGCAAGAAAACCTTATTCTTTTTCAAAAACTCATAGGTTTTTAAGAAGAAAAGTATTGGAGACAAACAATCCAGATATAATCCATGAACTGATAATTACTTCACCACTTGGTCTTGTACCAAGAGAACTGGAATTAACATATCCTGCTGCAAACTATGACATACCTGTAACTGGGATATGGAGTGAAGATGAGAAAAAAATGATTAAAGAGTTACTAACAAACTATCTTTCTAAAAACAAATATGAAAAAATAATAGTACATCTTCCTGAAAACATTGTAGATTTTATAAAAGATGTGATTAAAAAACCAGTGGTATCCTGTATCAATAGTCCAACTTCGGATGAATCGCTTGAGAATCTTTATACTATTTTAGAAGAAACATCCTCTAGTTTTAAAAAGGTGGATAAAAAAGAAAGACAAAATCAGAATGTTGAAAGTCTTGCTAGTTTTCAATTTGGAATAAAACCTGCTAGAGTTCTTCTTAAAAACACAAGTATTTCTGGTAGATACCCAAATTTAAGGATTACTCAGGATAAAAAACAGATAGGTATGCTTACGGGCGATAGAGGTTTTATTTCTTTAACACTTGAGGGTGCAGAGAAAATAAAAGAAGTTTATGAAAATAAAGTTGATATTTCTGATGATTTTAAACCAAAAGGCTCTATTCTTGCACCAGGTATTATTGATGCTTCTGATAATATTAGGATCGGTGATGAGGTACTAATTTTTAGGAAAAACAAGTTAGCTGGAGTAGGTGCTGCTTGTATGAATGGCTTTGATATGAAAAAACTTGGTTTTGGTGAAGCAATAAAAATCAGGCATATTAAAAATTAGAATCGTTGTAAGGGTTTTTCAATACCGCAGAATGGACATGATAAAACACTTGTATTATCATATAAATCTGCTCCCTCTGCCCATATTGTAACACCTTCACCACAGCTGTCACATCTAAAATTTGCTTTCACAGATTTTTTTTCAGGTATATCTTCTTCAATGCATAATGGATGAACAGGTATTACTCCTATTTGTCCACAATCCGGGCACGTAATCTTTACAGGTTTTTTATCATTCTTCCTTGTTTTTTTAACTGCAAATATGCCACTACATTTAGGGCATTTAAAATGATAAAGCCCTCCTTTTAGTGTTTTTTCAAATGCTTCAATGCTGATGTATGTTTTTAATTTTTGATTTGCTTTTAAAAGTAATAGTACAATAAAAAGTATTATGAGTAAAACATACAAAAGGATTAATACAAGCTGCCAGCCTTTGTTGAATACAACATCAAATAGGGAGAATACTAACACCCAGAAAGCAAGCAATGGCAGTATTGTATATGGTGCTTTTGAATAAAACCAATCCATATTTTTTCATCTCCTTTTTTTTGCTATAAAATATAATATTAGCAATAAAGCAAACATTGAAATTGAAAACACTATGTATAAAACGTTGCTTCTCACCCGGTATGCAATATTTTGAAGCATTATGTTTTTATGAGGATGTGTACCGCCAAGGTATTCTTCATAGTTTTTTACGCCATCTTCATCATAGTCTTTATCTGAGTCTGTAGAATCAAATGGGTTAAACCTATATCTTTCTTCCCACCAGTCTGGCATTTCATCGTTATCTGAGTCATCTAGGTTTTCTGTTATATAAAAATATTTTTCCTCTGAAGTTTTTATGTTTCCTGCTATATCCTTTACAACTACAAAGTAACTGTAATTACCAAAACCTTCATATATATTTTCATATACATATTTTTCTGAAGTTTCCTCTAAACTTTCTTCAAAAATGTCGTCATCAGGAGTAGTTATCACAACTTTTACTTCTTCAATACCGATATTATCCTCTGCGATGCAAACAATAGATAGTGATTTGTCATTTAATTGAACCCATGGCTCTGCACCAACATAAGAAATATATGGATTTGTACTATCTCTTACTATTTCAAAGGATGACTCATAAAACTCTTGATTTTCATTTAATGAACTATCAACAGCAGTTATATTAAAAGTATAGGAATCAACACCCATTGTTTCAGAAAACTCGTATTTAAAACCAGTACCTGCAACTCTAATCATATCATCCATCTGAACCAGGTTTTCATCTGAGTCATAAATTGATACAAAAACAGATTTTAGACCTGTATCATCTGTTACATCTGCAAAGATATCAACAACTCCGCCTTGTTCTTGGCTTGTAGGATCAACATAAACATTTTCAATTAATGGTTTATTTTTTTCAACTGGTCTTACAACAAGTTCATCAGTTATAAACAATCCATTATTTGCTGGATTTACATCTTGTTTTTCATCATATACAAAAATCTTTGCCGCGACATACCAGCTACCAGCTTGTGCAGAATCCCAAAACAAAGAAAACTCTTTTTTATCTGCTGAATCTAAACTAATTTTTCTGGTATAAACCTCATCTTCATATTGAACTGTTTTATCAGATACTGGCTGTATAAAAAGCTTTAGATCATAGTCTTCTGCATCGCCTTTTCCAATGTTTTCAACCTCTACATCAAATCTTATTTTATCATATTCTATTATAATTGTTTTTTTCCAAGAAATACTATTTATTACTAAATCAGGCCAATAAAGAACTGTGATATCTAATTCTTTTTCATTGTTTAATTCATTGCTTTCATCGGTTTTATTATCTGAGTCAACAAAGAATTTAACAGTAAAATTACCACCTATATCTGCTTTCCATTCAAAACTTATATTTGTGTATTTATCTTTTTCAAAAGTGGATGTTTTAGTTTCTGAATAAACATTTATGCTTTCATTGTTAAAAACTGACATTGTAGTATTAACCGAAGAAACAGTTGCATACAAACAATATATCTTTGCTTTAAAATCTACTGTATCATTTATGTATATTGTTGGGCTGGCAGCATCATTGTTGGTCTCAAAAATAACATCTGAGAGTATAAAATCGGGTTTTCCAACAAAAATCTTGGTTTCTTTTTCAGCTGTGATAAAACCTGCAGAGTCAGTACATTTAATTCTAAAAGTCCAGTTACCTATTTCATTAAAAACAGTTGTATTTGACCAAAAGAGATTATCAGATGAATCCAATGTAAATGTTTTATTATAGCTATTATTTTCATTTAAAAAAACAAAAACTTCTACATTTTCAGCAAAAGAATCAGTTGTTACTGAAATATTAGCAGCACTATTTACATAAACAAAACTATCCTTTAGAGGTTTATTGATTTTAAAACCCCATCCCTCAGCAAATCCACTATTCTTTATCTCTACATCACCTGAAACATTCATTGAGCCAACCTCTGCTAGATAAGATCTCATACCAACAGGGTTTGAATCTACATCAAAATATATACAGAAAAATTTCTCAGAATTTGAACCCTCTACTTTCCAACTTAGTTCACCTTTTGCATTAGAATTATCATCATAATCAGCTGTTTCATTAAAATTATAATTTATTGTATCATTGATTATATCTCCATCAGAGGAATACTGAACAACTCTTATTGTGTTATTTTCAAAAGACCCAGTATTTACTCCTAAATCATTTAGAAATCTTGTAAAATTCATCATCTTTGAAAAATTACCTTCTCCTTCTAAAGACATAAAATAGCGGTAATGCCAGCTTTCATTCCACCAGTCAAGCTTTCCAACAAAAACAGAGGTGGAGTATTCATCATGTTTCTTGTTTTTATATATAATATCTATACTAATTTTTTGTTTACCTAGTGTACTTGGTGTCCAGTTAAAATAAAAAAGTGTTTCTTCATCTCTATATAAAATATCTTCGTAAACCTTTTTTTCAATTTCTCCATCAACACTTGAATTAAAATAAGAGATGATATCATTACTTGTCGCAGCACCATTATTTTTAACAGAAGCAGAGATCATGTAAGTATTATCTATAATAAAAGAACTTGGTAATGTAACATCTTCAATGTTCAACTCGGTTTCTTTTTCATATACTTTTATAAGACCCGGTCTTTCATTATTATTTTCATCATATTCATCAATATTTACACCTGATGGATTATTCAAATAGTCAACTTGGAGTAGTATCTGTCTTTGGGTATCTAAACCTAAATCAGCATTCCAGCTGAGATTTATATAAACACTTTCATCTGCATCTAAACCCTCATCAGAATAATTATTTGAAACAAAAACTCCATCAACATATAAAGCAACCCATATTTTTGTACCCTGAGAAATATTTTTGTATTCTCCTGTAGTATCATTTATACTGTTTTTAACCCTTACAACAAACTCTACTTCTTCACCTTCATTTACCTCATCTAAAAAATAGTTATAATCTATTTTTAGATCAGGCTTGTTTTCTGAATCTGAGACCACTGAGAAATTAAAAAAATTCAAAAGAAATAACAGAGCTAAACATATTACAAAATACCTTTTAAAACCAATTCTAAATAATGTATTCATAAGTCACCTTCCACGAGAGTAAATTCCCCCCATCCAAATACATAATTTATATATTAACAGTTGTATTTGTATCTTTCTATTTATTTTTAAAATATTTAAAGTAAATAAAAACTTTATATGTGTTTCATATAATCATAAAGTATAAAACTAAATCTCTTTTTACACAAAAAAGGTCATAAAATGAAACCGGGGATACACAAATCATCTTATGTAGATAAAACAGCAGTTATAATTGGAAACGTAAAAATTGGAAAAAACTGTGGAGTATTTCCATGTGCGGTTTTAAGAGGAGATGAAAACACAATAGAAATAGAAAATGAATCAAACATTCAGGATAACTGCGTAATACACTGTGATGAAGACCATCCTGTAAAAATAGGTAAAAAAGTCTCAATCGGCCATTGCGCAATGATACATGGTGCAACAATTGAAGACAACTGTCTCATAGGTATTAACTCAACTGTATTAAATGGAGCAAAAATCGGTAAAGGATCAGTTATTGGTGCAAACGCATTAGTTACTTCAGATATGACCGTTCCTAAAAACAGTTTAGTATTAGGAGTTCCTGGAAAGGTTGTCAAACAAGACAAAGAATTTGAAAAAATTGCAGTTAAAAATGCAGAGACCTACATAGAAATAAGTAAAAAACATAAACAAGGAAAACATGAAAGAATATAAAAATTATTTTTTTAATTTCTGACGAGTATAATTAAGAAGTCCACCTGCATCTCTAATAGCAATTATTTCTTTTGGAAGCCTAGGAAAACTATATTCTTTTCCATCTATTGTAATAATTCCTTTATCTATATCTATTGATAGATCTGAATTTTTTGAGAAAGCCTTAACTGCTTTAGGACATTCAATTAGAATCAATCCCTGGTTTATTGCTGATCTATAAAATATACGGGCGAAGCTTTCTGCAATTACTGCTTTTATACCAACTGCTTTGAGACCTACTACAGGCTGCTCTCGGCTACTACCACATCCAAAGTTTTTACCAGCAACGATTATATCACCCGATTCTACGTTTTTTGCAAAATCTGGGTCTAAATCCTCTAATAGATGTGGTTTTATCTCTTCAGGTGTACTACATGTATATGTATATTTCCCAGGGAAAAGCTGATCTGTATTTACGTTATCTTCATATCTCCATATATTCATTTTTATATCACCTCACGTGGAT
The DNA here is from genome assembly GCA_964592335.1 of uncultured Thermoplasmatales archaeon. Lineage (GTDB taxonomy): Archaea > Thermoplasmatota > E2 > DHVEG-1 > DHVEG-1 > CAZKUB01. The sequence continues at coordinate 25,995 of CAZQEU010000005.1, read as the reverse complement.
CAGAAATTTTACCTGTGATTGCTGATGCTGCAACAGTAGCAGGGCTTGCAAGATATATCTCTGCATCTTTACATCCCATACGTCCTTTAAAATTACGATTAGCAGTGCTGATACATCGTTCCCCTGGTGCAAGACAGCCTTGATGCGCACCTAGACAGGGGCCGCAACCAGGAGGCAATAATACTGCCCCTGATTTTATAAGAGTCTGTATAATTCCTTTATCAAGAGCATCCTCAAAAATAGTTTTTGAAGCAGGTAAAATAAGAAGCCTTACATTAGGATGAGTTTTTTTCCCTTTCAAAACATCAGCGGCGATTTGCAGATCAGAGAGACGACCGTTTGTACAAGTACCTATTAGACATTGCTGAATATCTACATCTAATAAATCCTGCACAGGTTTTACATTATCAACTGTATGAGGACATGCTACAACAGGCCCGATATTTTCTAAATTGTAATTAATTTCTTTATAATAATTTGCATCTTCGTCGTTATAGATGGGTTCATATGATTTTTCTGAAACACCAATTCCTTTCAAATAATTCTTAGTTATTTCATCAACCATAAAAACGCTGTTTTTAGCACCCATTTCAACTCCCATGTTACAAATCGTGAAACGATCATCAACTGAGAATTGATTTAAATCACCATGATATTCAACAGAGCAATAATTAGCACCAGATGCAGATATATCACCTATAATATGTAATACAAGATCTTTTGCAAAAACTCCTTTTTCAAGTTTACCCAAAAGATTCATCTTAATTGTATTTGGGACTTTAAGCCATGTCTCACCAGTAAGCATTAAAGATGCTGCCTCTGTTCTATCTATACCTGAAGAAAAAGCAGCAACTGCACCATACGAACAAGTATGAGAATCACTACCAAGTAAAAGCCTTCCTGGAAGTGCAAGACCCTTTTCTACTACAACCTGATGACAGACACCAACTCCTACATCAAAAAAGTTCTTTATATCATGTTTTTTAACGTATTCGCGTATTATTTTATGGTTATTTGCTGTTTTTTCAGATGAAGCAGGAATAACATGGTCCAGTACGATCACTGATAGATCCTTTGAAAAAACACCATATTTTTCAAGCTCTGGTTTTATTTTTTGAATAATTGCTGCGGTGTTGTCATGCGTTAAAAGATGATCTGGTTTTACTGTTACAATTTGACTTGGATTAACCTCTTTATTTTTAGAATATTTCGCAAGTATTTTTTCTACAAATGTCATACCCATAATTTATTGCCTCCACTCTAAAATAATTTTTTTATTTTAGAAAAAGGAATGCATAGATGCTGTTATATTTATTTTCCTTCATCAAAGAGGAGTTTATTGATAATAATTCATCGTTTGGTTTTTTCCGAATGTTTTAAGACTATTTATATAATTATAATGATAACACAATATAGTTTGAGGACAGTCATGAAAAAACAACTTACACTTGCTATAATCAGTATGATAGGAATGCTTCTTGCTGTAGGATTTAGTGGATGCCTTGAAGAAGAACATATCAATAGCAAAAGTAATTTTATTGGGAAATGGCATGGTAATCACTTTAATTGTACTGAATCATTTAATTTAACTTTTTTTAAAAATGGAAGTGTAAATACAAAATACTCTTCAAATGATATACATTGGGCTAGTTATTCAATAGAGTCTGAAGAAATATATTTTAATCCAAATCCTTTTCAAGAAAAGCCAAAAATAAACACTGAAAATGTTTGTTTTGCTTATGGATTTGATGAAATAAATCTTATACTGAATGGTCAACATTCATATATTTTTGAAAAAATTAATTAGTCCTATTTTAGCGGATTTGACAAGTATATAGAAGTATATAAAGGGAAAAGGAGTTGAGTACCTAAAAAATATACCGCTCATAGATGTTAGTTTATTTAGAAAAAGGACTACGTGCATGCTATTATATTTATTTTTCTCCAATCGATAAGAAGTGCAACAAATGGAATGCAGACATATTTATAAAGAACTAAATTATTTATTTTTTGAGGAGACTGGGATGAAAAAAACAATTATTATTTTTATTTTATGCATTTTATTATCTTCTTTTTTAATTACATCAGTTAATGCAGATTCTCTCAAAAAACTTGATGTGATTGCGCCTCAGCAATACAATGAAGGTGAATGTCTGGAACTAACAATTAAGGATAATACAACTCAAAATGGCATCAATAATGCTACAATTTTATCAAACTTTATTTCAACAGACTTAAAAACAAATGAAACCGGGAAATGCAGCTATTGCTATATAGATATACCAAAAACAGATATTTATCAGATTAACATTACAAAAGAGGGATATGAATCATATTTTTTAAATATCACAATAATTGACTTTCCTAAATTATATTTGAATATATCTGGAAATAAACGAGGAGATAGTTATGAGAATGAAATCTTAATTACAGTTAAAGATGAATATGGAAATCTTATAGATGGGGCAAATGTAACAATAATTTCTCAGAGCAATGTTGAAGGAGGATTTGAAAGAACATCTAACGGAAAAGTAATTTTTTCAATAGAAAACACAACTGTGAAACCTTTTTTCCCATCTCCTCCTTTTTATTATGAATATTTGATTTTTGCAGAAGCAAATGGTTACCAAATGTCTGATTTACAAGAAGTAACTATTGCAAATTGTGCAGATACGGAACTAATCGCATGGTTCTCTTCAATATGTATTATTTCAATTATAATAATTTTATTGATAGTAATAGTTATTGTGATAATTGTTCTTAGGATATCGAAAAGAAAAAAGAAATAATAAAATATACCCCTCATCGATGCTAGTATATTTAGAAAAAGGACTGCTTGCGTGCTGTTATATCTATTTTCCTCATGTTTTTATAAAAAGAATAAAGTTATGAGCAATTAGTTTATTTTAGAGTAGAAGGTAAAAAGGATGAAAATAAAAATATTAATTCCAATTATCTCTTTTTTGTTGATAATGACTATCTTAAGCGGTTGTCTTGGAGGATACATCTCTCGGGCTGTTTATGAAATATATATTTCTCCTGAGGGAGATTACTTAATTTCAAATGATGGAGAATCTATTCAATTTTGGAATGTATCCTCTGGAACAGAATTACCAGTTGAAAATTATTACAAGGGTTGGGCTTATAGTTGGTCACCAACAGGCAATTATTTAGCCAACAATGGTCAGATTAGAGAAGTTTCAACAATGGAACTTGTAGCTAATTATTCAGGAAGTATTTTTGATTGGTCTCATAATGGAAAAAAATTCATTTCAATCGACAATTCTCAAGGAAGTTCGTATAATGTTTATATTTATGACACCTCAAATTACTCTTTAATAAAAAATTTTTCAATCAATGATGAGGTACGTTCTATTATAATTTCACCAGATGGCAATGAAATTATTTATTATTCCTTTTCAAGTTATCACCAATCTCATCTGTACTTGCCTAATATGTTCCTAAAAGTTGTTGATATAGAATCTGAAAATGTATCTTTACTTTTTGATTTTGTTATCCCAAAGGAATGTGATAATCCAGAGGCATTCTTGTTTAATCCTATTTTCTCTTGGTCTCAAAACAGTGATTCTATCGGAATCGGTGGTTTATATGATGACCGATGTTTGCTTATCTATATAATAGATTCAAAAAACGGCTCTATTATCTATCAAAAAAACATTACCTCTAATGGATATAATAACGCTATTGCTTTTTCTCCAAATAACGAAAGATTCATAGTCTGTGGCCCAAAAGTTGAAATATGGAATGTATCAAATGGCGAAAAAATAAAAGAAATTTCAGATAGCAACTGTATTTCTGTTGATTGGTCAACTAATGGAGAAAAGATTGCAACAGGTGGGCTAGAGGGTATAATAAAAGTATATGATGCGCAAACAAGCGAATTATTATCATCAATGAAAACAAAAGAATATCAAACTCCTGGTTTTGAACTGTTTATTATATTATTTGCCATTGCATTAATCTTATTCTACAAAAAAATATACAATTGTTGACAATTGTATTTGCAAAAATAAACCTGCATCCATGGTAAGTTTTTTAGAAAATGAATAAGTTAACCCTCTTTAAATTTATTCAAATAGGTAAAAATACATTTTGTTATAATTATAAGAAAAATATAAAGTGTAGAATCTATATATAATAAGTGTTGAGGGTGTAAGTGGAGAGATGAAAAAAAGAATTTTCATAAAAAATAATCATGCACTTGCAGGTGTGCTAGAAGCACTTCTTTTAATTGGTTTAGTTGCAATGATACTTTCTACGATACAACTCTATTATATCCCTGATATAATGGAGCAGAGAGAATCAGAGCATATGGATAAAGTGGCAAATCAGTTTTCGCAGCTTAAGTCAACTGTTGAGATACAGTCTATGATGGGAGTACTTCAATCAGATCAAGCAATTGCATATTCCCCAATCTCATCACCGATAACTCTTGGAAGTGATAAACTATCCTATTTTGTAACATCCTGGGCTCTAGGAAATGTGGAAATAGTTGATAAAAGTGCTACAGAAAGCAAAATAGAAATTTTGCCTGCAGTTTCAATACCTGGAGTTAATGATTTTGATGATGGGATACATCTTACTTCGATTAAATATAATTCGTATAATCATTATTACCTAGAAGGAAGCTCTCTAAGTTATATACTCGAAGGAGGAGGCGTTGTACTAAAACAATCAGATGGAGAAACCATGAAGGTAGCACCTCCTATAATAGCTGAGAATAATTCAAATTCAATTAATTTCATCTATTCAATACCTATTTTTATAAGCAAACCAAGTAAAAATGTGTCAGCAACAATGATTGATGATACATATATAAGAACAAATTATACAAGAAGCTATACTCATTCTGAACCAGATATTGAATGGATTCGTATAAATACAGAATATATTAACGCCTGGAATCAAACCTTAATTGCTGATGATTCAGGAATTTTATGGGAATATTACGATAATGGATATATAAATGTTGACCCAGATAACCCTTCAAACCCAACAAGAATTGAAATTACACCTGGGACAAAAGAAATTGATGTAGAATTTACAATAGTAGAACTAGGTGCTCAAATAGGTCCAGGGGTTGTTAATTAAAAAAGATAACCGGGAAAATATATAACTTTGTTTTGAAATACCAAATATTTGAAATAAAGAGTTATGATATGCCTAAGAGCGAATATATAATGGAAGAAAAAAAAACAGAAAAAGAAAAAATTCTAAAAACAGAAATCTCTGGATTCGATGAGTTATTCAAAGAAAAAGGAATACCTCAAGGAAATTCAATACTTGTTGCTGGTGGACCTGGAACCGGTAAGAGTACATTGTGCAGGCAAATATGCTATAATTTAGTTTCAAATGGTAAAAACTGCATGTATGTAAGTTTTGAAGAAAGCAAGGATCGCATCATAAAAAGTATGGATTCTTTTGGATGGGATGTAAAAAAATATCTAGAAGAGGGAAAACTTCTAATTCAAAAAGTAAATCCATTGGATATTCTTAGAATGAAATTTGGATCAATTGGAGGATCAGGTTCGGCAACTGAGCTATCATATAAGATCAAACCATTAGTAATTCCAAAAAACTTTGACCCAGAAGTAATAGTAGTCGATTCATTAACAGCGATTATCGCAGCATCTGTTACAAAGGATAAAAACTATAGAGTTTATTTGCAGCAGCTTTTCAGTTTTTTTGAAGAAACAGGCTCTACAAGTTTTCTTATAACCGAGACTGACCCTATACCTACGAGATATAGTGAAACAGGAATAGAAGAATTTCTTGCAGATGGAATAATTGTACTATACAACATAAAAAAAGAAAATAAGCGTGAAAATGCAATTGAAGTTTTAAAAATGAGATATAGTCAACATAAGAAAAAAATAGTTTTAATGCAAATCACTGAAAAAGGAATCAAAGTAAGTCCTGATAAAACCGTGTCTTTAGAATAAAAAGATTATAAAAATTTGAAGGGTTCTGCGTGTTTATCAAGTTTTTTGGCACCATATTTTATTATACAGGTTTCAATCTGTTTTACCTGGTTTTTATTAAGGCCTGTTCTCTTTAAAACCAGGTTATCATCTTCATCATAAATCCTTATTACTCCTTCATCAGAATTAAGAATTGCTTTAGTGAGTTTTCCGTTTTGAAGCCAGATCCAGATATGTACATTGTTGTTATTCATATGACCACCTGATTTTTATTATATTTTTCCAATAATAATTCTATTTTGCTAACTATATAAATATTTCTATACATTTATGTCCATTTTAATAAAAAACCAGGTTTTTAAACAAAAAAACCAATAAAGGATAAAATAATATATACTGAGCAGTATATCGTATATGTAATAAAATAAGTTTAAAAAATCAATAAAGGATGGGAAAAATAGATATGGAGAGAATTAAAACAGGTATTGAGGGTTTAGATAATATAATACAAGGCGGATTCCCAAAAAAATCAATAACTCTTGTATCGGGACCACCTGGCGGAGGAAAAAGTATTTTTTGTTTCCAATTTATATGGGAAGGTGCTAAAAATGGTGAAAAAAGCCTATTTTTAACTCTTGACAAAAAATCAGAAGGATTAATAGAGCAAGCAAAAGAACTAGGCATTGATTTTGATCCGTATATTGGGCAAGGTTTAGTTAAATTCAAGTTTTTAAATCTAAATAAAAAATTTATATATGAGTCGATGACAAACGAAATACTATCGGGAGAATATGATAGAGTAGTACTTGACTCAATAACACCTCTATCAGAGATGCCTATTGTTATGAGAAATCCAGAAGACTTTGATGTTGACACAGATGTTGCAAGTCCAAAAGATTATCCCTCAAATGTTGGCCTTCCGACAAGAAGACTTCATCTAAGATACATTATGAATGCTTTAGAATCATCCAATTGTACTTCTGTAGTTACATCAGAGCTACCCGCAGGATCAACACTTTTATCAAGAGATGGGATTTCAGAGTTTCTCGCAGATGCTGTAATAAAACTAAGTCTAGATACAACTATGGATAGAAGAAAACTTTCGATATTAAAAATGAGAGGAACAAGGCACACATTAAAACCACAAGACATGAGCATCGAGTCAGGTGGAATCAAAATAAAATCTAATATACAAATGGCACAGCATGCTAAAATATAAACCACCAAGAAACTTAAGGGCACTTTTTATCGCACATTACGCTCCCACTCTCCTAATCATAATGATTGGGCCTATGACCAGTATTTTTGGAGTGTGGAAAATCCCAACGAACCTGATTTTTAGCATAATCATTGGAATTTTTGTGTTTTTATTAGGAGCATTTGTCTACTTCAAATGGGAGATACACTGGACAAAAACATACAAAGGTCAATTAGTAACAGATGGAATATTCAAATATATTCGACATCCTCATTATACCTCAGTACTGATTGTTAATTTTGGCCTAGCCTTTTTCTTTTACTCAACAGCCGCATTATTAATTGCAGGACTTTCAATACCATTGATGATATGGAGCATAATTGATGAAGAAAAATTATTAATCAGACAATATGGAAAAGAATACAAAAAATTCATGAAAAAAACACCATACCGCATTATTCCAAAACTATTCTAAAAAAATTAGGAAATATTTTACATGAACTCTTCTATAAAACAATAACAAAGTTTATATATAGCATTCCAATATGGCATTCCTTACTCATACCAGACAGATCTGGGGCAATTCCTTGAGAAACCCTGAATCAAATAAGCCTCCTAAGAATTTTGGCTTTTTGTGAAATGTCACGGTTTGAGGAAAATAAGTGACGTCATAAATCTTTAAGATTTAGCAAAACAAAATTTAGAATAGAAGAGGGTATGTTATGCCTGAGAGACATCATCCAAGAAGAGGATCTATGGGCTTTTCGCCACGCAAAAGAGCCAGACAACAAACAGCACATATAAAAAGCTGGCCTAATGGTGGAGAAAAACCAAAAATACAAGGATTCGTAGGTTACAAAGCAGGAATGACACATGCTTTTGTTGTTGACTATCGACCAACTTCTACAACATCAGGTAAAGAAGTAGTAATGCCGGTATCAGTTGTAGAAACACCACCAATAAAGATAGCTGCAGTAAGAGCATATAAAGAAGGATACAAAGGGTTACAAACGATAGGTGAGATTTGGGCTAAAAAACTTGACTCTGAACTATCAAAAAAACTTCCTCTTGCAAAAAAACAAAAAAAGAAAAACTGGGATTTTGCAAAAGAAGCAGATGAGATAAGAGTTATAATATATACTCAACCAAAACTTGTAACAGGTGTACCAAAAAAAGCTCCTGAAGTCCGCGAGTTCAGAATAGCTGGTGGAAGCATAGAAGAACAAATCAAATACGCAAAAGAAATAATCGGCAAAGAAGTAAAAATCGGAGATACACTAAGAGAAGGAGATATGATTGATACAATAGCCATTACCAAAGGGAAAGGATTTCAAGGACATGTTAAAAGATGGGGAGTAAAACTACTCACCCATAAAAACAGCAAACATAGACGTATGATAGGGACAGCAGGTAGCTGGCATCCTAACTGGATTCAACAAACAGTACCGCAAGCAGGTCAAATGGGTTATCATCAGAGAACAGAGTACAATAAACGTATTCTAAAAATAGGAGACAATGGAGAGGAAATAACTCCCTCAGGTGGTTTTCCACATTATGGCGTTATAAAAAATCAATATATTATTCTTCATGGTTCGATACCTGGACCTGCAAAGAGACTTATTAGCCTGCGTGACGCTGTTAGATACAAACGTGGTGTAGAAATAAAAAAACCAGAGATAACATATATTTCAACAACTAGCAAACAAGGTGTATAAAAATGACTAAGACAAATGTTTATGGAAAAGACGGAAAATCATCTGGTGAAATAAAACTCCCAGAAGTTTTTGAAACACCATTTCGTCCAGATACAATTAGAAAAACATTTAATGCTATTCATTCCAACAAAAGACAAGCATATGGATCTGATCCAAGAGCAGGATGCAAACATGCAACTGCATCTGCTGGAAAAGGCCGTGGCATGAGTCGTGTACCTCGACTTACACAAGGGCAACGTGGAGCACTTGCACCATGTGTTGTCGGTGGAAGACGTGCACACCCTCCAAAAACAGCGCGTAACTGGTCTGAAAAAATCAATAAAAAAGAAAAACAACTTGCGAAAAATTCAGCGATAGCTGCCACAGCAAAAAAAGAGATTGTTACAAAACGCGGTCATAAATTTGATGATAAATGTACACTACCAATTATTGTTGATGATAAATTTGATAAAATCAAAAAAACCAAGGATCTAATAGATGCACTTGATAAAATCGGAGTGTATGATGACATACTAAGAGCAACAAATGGCAAACATATACGAGCTGGAAAAGGCAAAATGCGCGGACGAAGATATAGAACACCAAAATCATTGTTGATTGTCACAACAAACGATGAATTACAGAAAAGTTCAAGAAATCTTACAGGTGTCGATGTCATAAAACCAAAAGATATCAATGTCGAATATTTAGCACCAGGTGGAGACCCTGGAAGACTTACGATTTTTACTAAATCAGCTATCAGTGAAATAGGAGGAGGTAAATAATGGATCCTTACAGTATTATACTGCATCCTTTTGTAACTGAAAAAACCATGAATTTCATGGATAAAAACAACGCAATTGAGTTTGTTGTGAGAAGAACTTCAAATAAAAAAATAATCAAAGAAGCTGTTGAAAAGATGTTTGATGTAAAAGTAAAAAACGTAAACACAAGAGTCACAAAAAAAGGCAAACACGCAATAGTTACATTCATGCCGGATTACAAAGCAGAAGATATTGGAATGAGGATTGGAATATTCTAGAGGTTGATTAGTATGGGAAAAAGACTTATTCAGCAGAGACGTGGGCGCAATAAAACAAAATTCAATGCACCTGGCCATAGATACAAAGGCCCGATTAAATACACTCATGACAAAGATATCAAAGAAGGTGTTGTAGAAGATATAATACATGACCCAGGTAGAACTGCACCTATTGCAAAAATAAAAACAGCTGATAATAAAAAAATATCAATTATTGCCCCTGAAGGAGTAAAAATTGGGGACAAAATAAAACTTTCAGACAGCAAAAAAGACGTGAAAGTTGGTAACATTTTAACACTCAGAGCAATACCTGAGGGAGCCCCTGTATATAATATAGAGTTAAAACCAGGAGATGGAGGTAAACTAGTACGCGCTGGTGGAAACTACGCAACAGTTGTAACCCACAATAAAGACAAAACAGTGATACAGTTACCATCAGGCAGATTCAAAACAATTTCAGCAAACTGCAAAGCAACAATTGGTGTTGTAGCAGGTGGCGGACGTGATGATAAACCATTCTTAAAAGCAGGTAAAAAACACCATGCAATGAAAACACGTGGAAAACAATACCCAATTGTCAGAGGAGTTGCAATGAACTCGGTAAACCACCCACATGGCGGTGGTGGACATCAGCATGTTGGCAAACCATATACTGTAAAACGTGGTGCATCACCTGGAAGAAAAGTCGGAAGTATAGCTGCTAAAAGGACAGGGAGGAAGTAGATAAATGGCTAAAAAAAGTAAGAAAGGATTTAAGTCATCTGCAAGGAGTAGAAGGAAAGCCAGAAGGAAAAAAATAGAGTTTAAAAAGAAAGAATTCAAATACCGAGGGCTAAGTCTTGAGGAACTACAAAAACTAACATTAGATGAATTATTGCCACTTCTTCCATCACGTATGAGAAGAACCCTTTCACGAGGTCTTACTGTCAAACAAAATAAGCTTTTAAATGACATAGAAAAAGCACAGAAAGGAGATACAATTAGAACACATTGTCGCGATATGATAATACTTCCAAGTTTTGTAGATCATACAATTTATGTATATAACGGTAAAGAATTTCAAAGAGTCGATATTCAAGCAAATATGATAGGACATTACCTAGGAGAATTCGCACTAACTCGATCGAAAGTAAAACATACCGGACCTGGTGTAGGTGCAACCAGATCGTCTAAATTTATGCCTTTGAAGTGATGATATATGAAATATTCAACAGATGTAGACCCAGATAAAACCGCTAAAGCCTTCGGATATGAGCTACACTGCTCAAGAAAAGATTCAAGAAATATAGCTTATGCAATAAAGGGTATGAAAGTCCCTGAAGGAAAAAAATATCTTCAGGAAATAATTGATCAAAAAAGAGCTGTACCTGCAGTATTTCATAAACAGAAACGTGCTCATCAAAAAGGAATAGGACCAGGTAGTTTTCCACAGAAAGCAGCAAAATATCTACTCAAAATATTAGAAAACGCTGAAAACAATGCAGAGTACAAAGGTTTTGATCCAGAAAATATGAAAATCATTCATGCCTCTGCATACGGTGGACGTGTGGTAAGAGGCATTATGCCAAGGGCTCAAGGCAGAGCCACTGATAAAAATACCAGAACAACTAATGTTGAAATAATAATAGAAGAGGTAGAGTAATGACTGGAGAACGAACTTTCATAAGGGAAAACACAAATCGAATACTCATCAAAGAATTCCTTATCAAAAAAATAGAAGGAGCAGGTTTTGGAGGAATGACAATCCAGAGAACACCAATGGGTACAAGAATAAGTATAACTGTCGAAAGACCAGGGATGGTAATAGGTAAAGGCGGCAGAAAAATCAAAGAACTAACAGAAGAAATAAAAGATAACTTCAATGTCGAAAATCCACAAATAGAAATTGAAGAAGCAGGTGCAAAAGCAAATCTAAATGCACAGATAATGGCAGAAAAACTTGCAGAAGCATTAGAGAGAGGATGGCATTTCAGAAGAGCAGGGCATTCAACAGTTAGAAGAATAATGAGCTCTGGTGCAAAAGGATGTCAGATAATAATAGCAGGTAAACTTACAGGATCAAGACACAGAACAGAAAAATTCACTAAAGGACATGTTAAATACTGTGGAGAAACAGCAAAACAAGTAATGAATAGAGGTTATGCAGTCGCAAAACTTAAAGCAGGAGTACTGGGTGTAAAAGTCAACATTATGAAACCAGATGCAAAACTTCCTGATGAAATAAGTATAAAACCTACTGCCTCTGAAAAAACAGATGAAACAAAAAAATCTGAAGAAAAACCAGAGGAAAAAACCAAACAAAAAGAAGAAAAAACAAAAAAGACAGATATCAAAAAAATCAAAGGAATACCTGGAGTAGGCCCTTCAGTTGTCAAAAAGTTTGAAAAAGCAGGATTTAAGACATGTGAAGAACTCCTCGAGCTTGATGTAGATGACATCGGAGCAATAAATGGAATTGGTACAAAAACCGCTGAAGCAATTTTCAAAGACCTTAGAAAAGTAATCGGAAAGGAGGACTAAAATTATGGTTCTTAATGCTAAAGAAATTAGAGAGTTTTCACCTGAAGAAAGAAAGGAAAAACTCAATGAATTGAAAAGTGAACTGATGCATGAACGTGGTGTTGCTGCAATGGGAGGATCACCTCCATCACCCGGCAAAATAAGGCAGCTTAGGATGAGCATTGCAAAGATACTCACGGTTATGCGGGAGGAAGGAGAACAATAAATGAGCGATATATGTGAAGTATGTGGTCTGCCTAAAGAAATCTGCGTCTGTGAAGACATCGCACGTGAACAACAAAAAATAACTATCCAAGTGGATAGACGCCGATATGGGAAAATGATGACAATCGTGGATGGAATAAACACCCATGATCTAGACATCGATACGTTGGTAACACAACTAAAATCCAAATGTGCATGCGGTGGAACAATAAAAGACGGGAAAATTGAGCTTCAAGGCGATCACAGAAACAAAGTAAAAGAAACCCTAGAAAAAATGGGATTCACAGTTGAAATAGCATAACAAAAAAAAAGGCTTTTCAACACAAGAATTTCCCTTGCGGGTTTGAATCCTCAAGAAATATGAGGTAAAAATATGAATGCAAAAAATCTTGGAAAAGAAGAATTCATAGGCCAGCATGTGAAAATCGTTGAATGCACAGATCCCAATTGGAAAGGGCAGTATGGGCTCATTGTCGATGAGACAAAAAATACCTTCCAAATAAAAACAAATCATGGTAACAAAACAATCGCCAAAAAAACGGCGATATTTGAATTTAAAACCAATGATGAAAAAATCATCATCGATGGTAAAAAAATCGCGTATAGACCTGAAGATAGAATTAAAAAAGTAAGGTGAAAAACCAAATGACCGATAAAAAAACAGATGCAAAAAACATAGGATTAAACGTCAAAGCTCCAACTGAGAGTTGTAATGATAAATATTGTCCATTTCATGGAACACTTTCAGTACGTGGACAAGTAATCACAGGTATTGTTTCAGATGCAAAAATGCAAAACTCAATAGTTGTTAAAAGAGAATATATGCACTATGTTCCTAAATATGAACGTTATGAAAAAAGAACAAGCAAATACGCTGCACACTGTCCGCCTTGCATAAAAGTAAAATCTGGCGATAATGTACGTATCGCCGAGTGCAGGCCTCTCAGTAAAACAGTTTCATTTGTAACAATTGAAAAAATTTGAGAGTGATAAAAAATGAAAGGTATCGCTGGTAGAACTAAACGCGGGTTACCCGTTGGCGCACGTTTAGAGTGTATTGATAACACTGGTGCAAAAATAGTACAAATCGTAATGACTCCAAAGCTTAAAGGCACGCATCGAAGGTATCCACGTGCAGGTGTAGGAGACCTGGTGATTATTAGTGTTAAAAAAGGTGCTGCTGATATGAGACGGCAACTCATGAAAGCAGTAATAGTACGTCAAAGAAGACCATTTAGAAGATCAGATGGTACAATGGTACAGTTTGAGGACAATGCAGCAGTAATCGTTACAGAGACTGGTGAGACAAAAGGAAGTATGATAAAAGGACCTGTTGCACTTGAAGCAGCAGAGAGATACCCAAAGATCGCTTCAAACGCATCAATAATAGTATGAGGTTTATGATTATGAAAAATACAAATCCTGGAAAACAAAGAAAAGCATTTTACAATGCTCCTTTACATAAGAAAAGAAAAATGATGGCATCACATCTGGAAGAAAATCTTTTACTAAAATATGATAAAAGATCCATACCTGTTGTAAAAGGAGACACTGTAAAAGTAATGCGTGGAAGTTTTAGAGGACATGAAGATAAAGTAGTAGATGTAAACATTAAGAAAAACACGATTTACATAGAAGGAATAACTATGATTAAGGCAGATGGAAATAAAATCCCAAAGCCAATCCATCCTAGCAATGTTATGGTAACTAAACTTAATCTTACTGACAAATGGCGAAGAAGTAAACTTGAAAGAGATTTATCTGAGGATGCAAAAAAAGAAATTGAAAAAGAAGCAGCCGAACAGATAAAACAAGCAGAAGAAGAAAAGAAAAAAATTGAAGAAGAACTAGCAAGGCAAGAAGCAGAAAAGCAAAAAGAAGAACAAGAGGAATCATCTGAAGAAGAAAAGACAAGTAAAAAAGAAATAAAAACTGAAACAAAAAAACCTGAAGATAAAAAGAAAAAATCAACCGAAACAAAAACCACAGAAAAAAAGAAAAAAACAACTGATACCAAAAAGAAAACACCAGCCAAGAAAACCACAGCTACTAAAAAACAAGGTGATAAAACAAAACAAAAAACAAGTACATCCAAAAAAACCACCAAAACAAAAACCACGGGAAAAAAATCAGTAGAAACAAAAAAGAAGACACCAGCAAAGAAAAAAACACCAAAAGAAGAAGAGGAGGAAAAATAAATGAGCAAACACATGAAACGACTAAATGCTCCAAGAGCACTAGCCATACACAGAAAAGAAAAAACATGGACAATAAAATCAGAATCTGGTCCACATGCAATAATAGAGTCAATACCTCTAGGTTCAATTATACGAGATTATCTAAAACTTGCAGATACACGACGTGAAACAAAGAGAGTTCTTTCAGAGGGAGGCATACTTGTAGATGGAAAGATACGTAAAAGCCATAAATTCCCATGTGGTTTTATGGATGTAATAAGCATTCCAAAAATGAAAAAAGACTACAGAATTCTTTTTGATAGAAGAGGAAAACTTACACTTACCCAAATAAAAACATCTGAAGCAAAATGGAAATTATGCAGAATCGAAGATAAAAAAATCCTCAAAGGAAAACAGATACAATTAAATCTGCATGATGGAAGAAACAAAATAATCAAGAAAGACGAATACAAAACTGGCGATGTTTTAAAAATAAACTTTAAAGATCAAAAAATAGAGGATAGTTACAAATTCGAAAAAGGAACTGTATCTATGATCATCAATGGTAGTCATATTGGAGAACTAGCAAACATAGAGGAATTAAATATAATTAAATCATCAAAACAAAATCTTGCAAAGATGAAGGGGCAAACCGAATTTTCAACACTTCAAGAATATGTGTTTCCAATTGGTAAAAACAAGCCTGTAATTGAGATACCTGAGGTGAAAATGTAATGCCTGCAAAAAAAACTAGCAAAGCTACAAAGAAGAAAACAAACAAAACAAAAAAAGATACAGAGAAAAACCAAAAACTATTCACCCCTCAAATAGAGAAAATAACAGTAAACATAGGAGTAGGTGAAGCAGGAGAAAGGCTTAAAAAAGCAGAATCAGTATTAAAAAATATAACAGGTAGAAAACCTATTCAAACTCTTTCAAAAACTACAAATAAAGACTGGGCACTGAGGAAGAGAATGCCCATTGGATGTAAGGTAACTCTACGTAGAAAAAAAGCAGATGAATTTTTGAAAGAAGCGCTTTTAACACGTGAAAATAAAATAGCAGACTATGCATTTGATGGACAAGGCAATATATCTTTTGGCATACCTGATCATACTCTTTTTAAAAGCCAAAAATATGATCCTAACATAGGGATTTTTGGGATGGATGTATGTATTACAATGAAGAAACCAGGTTATCGCATAAAACGCCGAAGGATACAGAGAAGACGCATACCAACTAGACATGCAGTAAAAAAAGAAGACACAATGGAATTTTTCAAAGATAAATACAACGTGGAGGTAATACAATGAAGATAAAAGAAAAAAAGAAAGAGTATGGCCGGCAAAAAGGTTGTGAACGTTGCGGAAGAAAAAGAGGGCTCATAAGAGCATATGGGCTTCATCTTTGCAGACAATGTTTCAGAGAAAAAGCAGAAGAAATGGGATTTAAAAAATATTCTTAATGGAGGCTAAAAAAAAGATGTTAAATGATTCATTAGCAAATGCGCTTTCAACAATAAAAAACGCAGAAATAAAAGGAAAAGGAAAATGCATGATACAGCCTTCCTCAAAATTGATAGGAGGAGTATTAAATCTCCTAAAAGACAAAGGATACATCAGTGAATTTGAGTATATAGACGATGGAAAAGCAGGTGTGTACGATGTTAAACTATCTGGTAATATAAACAATTGTGGTGTAATAAAACCTAGATATCCAATAAAAGGAATAGACCTTGATAAATGGGAATCACGTTATCTTCCCGCTCAGCATTTTGGATTATTAATTCTAACAACCACTAAAGGAATACTTTCACAGGACGAAGCAAAAAAGAACGGAATAGGAGGAAAACTTCTAGCATATGTCTACTAGAAAAGGTGATAAATAAAATGAAAACTGCTGAAATGAATGAACAAATCGAAATTCCTGAAGGTGTTACTGCAACATTTGAAAATAACATTTTAATTATCAAAGGTGAAAAAGGAGAACTGAAAAGAACTTTTTCCCATCCAAAAATTGATGTAAATGTAAAAGGAAACAACATCAATATACAAAGCAAAAATGTAAGAAAAAAAGAAAAAGCACTATTTGGAACCTATGTAGCTCATATGAAAAATATGATACATGGTGTAAACCAAG
This sequence comes from uncultured Thermoplasmatales archaeon, assembly GCA_964592335.1. Taxonomy (GTDB): domain Archaea; phylum Thermoplasmatota; class E2; order DHVEG-1; family DHVEG-1; genus CAZKUB01. Next base: position 9,079 of record CAZQEU010000005.1, on the reverse strand, counting down.
GTTTTGAATATAAAATGAAAACAGTGTTTTCTCATTTTCCAATTAAAACATCGGTAGAAGAAGACAAATTTGTAATACAAAACTTTCTTGGGGAACGTGCGCCAAGACGTGCTAAAATCCTTGAAGGAGTAACAGTTGAGTCAAAAGGAGATGACGTAACCGTCACAGGAATCGACAAAGAAAAAGTAGGACAAACCGTAGCAAACATAGAACGAGCTACCAGAGTAAGAAAAAGAGATATACGAGTTTTTCAAGATGGAGTATATAGAACTAGCAAAGGAGGTAGACAATAATGGCAGAAGAAGATAAAGACAAAAAAACTAAAACTACTACAAAGAAAACACCAGCCAAGAAAACCACAGCTACTAAAAAACAAGGTGATAAAACAAAACAAAAAACAAGTACATCCAAAAAAACCACCAAAACAAAAACCACGGGAAAAAAGAAAGAAACAGAAAAAAAACCAGTGAAAAAAGAACAAAAGAAAACAACTACTAAAACCAAAAAAGAAACAAAACCAAAGAAAGAAGATAAAAAAACAACAACTACAAAGAAAACTACATCCACTAAAAAAGATGAAAAATCAGTAGAAACAAAAAAAGAAGAGAAAAAAATCAAAAAACCAAAAACTAAAATAAAACCAGAGCTCAAATCAGATTTAAAAGACAAACTAGAGAAAAGAAAAGAACTTAAAAGAAGAACACCTAAATTTTTACGTGAAGAATGGCATCGTTATAAACGAATTCCTAAAAACTGGCGTAGACCCGATGGTATAACCTCAAAAATGCGAATAAATCTTAAATACAGACCAAGCAAAGTAAGGGTTGGTTTTCGAGGCCCTAAAGAAGTAAGAGGTCTTCATTCATCAGGATTTGAAGAAATAGTTGTAAATAATGCAGATGATCTAAAAGATATCAATCCAAAAACCCAGGCAGCAAGAATAGGTAGTACCGTTGGAACAAGAAAGAGAACAGAAATTGGAAAGAAAGCTGAAGAATTAAAGATTAGAGTACTAAACTTGTGAGGATTAAAAAATGACTGATCTAAGAAATCAACGTAGAATGGCATCAGAACTGCTTAAATGTGGTATAAAAAGAGTATGGATGGATCAAGATCGTCTAGATGAAATAGCAAAAGCAGTGACAAAAGAGGATATACGTTTGCTTATCAAAGGCAAAGCAATAAAAGCACGTCAGAAAAAAGGAATATCCAAAGGTCGTATAAGATACTCAACGGAGCAAAAAGAAAAAGGACGAAGACGTGGCCATGGAAGTAGAAAAGGAGCAAAATATGCACGTTTACCAAAAAAAGAAAGATGGATTAAAACGATAAGACCAATAAGAATATATCTTCGATCGTTACGTGATGACAAAAAAATAGATCCTCATACATATCGTAAATACTATATGAAAGCAAAGGGTGGAGAATTCAGAAACAAAAATCATCTTAAAACCCATCTTATATCAGATGGGATTATAAAGGAGGAAAAACAATGAAACAAGGTCCACGTTACAATGTAAAACCAAGACGCAGAAGAGAAGGGAGAACAGATTACAGACAAAGACTTAAACTCCTTAAATCAAATAAAATACGAATGGTAATAAGAAAATCACTTAAAAATACACAAATTCAATTTGTAGAATACAAAGAAACAGGGGATAACATTCTTGCAACTGCAAATTCAAAAGAGCTTGCAAGTAAATACAACTGGAAATATTCAACATCAAATACCCCTGCAGCATATCTCACAGGGATACTTGCGGGAAAAAGAGCAAAAGATAAAGGAATAAAAAATTGTATTATTGACATGGGAAGATATGTTCCAGTAAAAGGATCTAAAGTTTTTGCATCTTTAAAAGGAGTAACAGATGCAGGTATAGACTGTCCAGTTGATGAAGAAAAAATACCTGATGAGGAACGATTAATGGGAACTTATTTAGATAAAAAAATAAAACCTTCTGTAGAAGAAATAAAAAATAAAATAATTGGAGGTAAACAATGACACCGCCAAGACGAGGAAGAAAAAATCGTCCAAGGAGAAAAAGGGAAGCACCAACACCACCAGAGTGGCATCCAAAAACAAAACTAGGTAAACTTGTAAGAAGTGGAAGTATTAAAACCATGACTGATGCTTTAAAAACAGGTCTCCCTATACGTGAACCTGAAATAGTAGATATTTTGCTTTCAGAACTTGAAGATGAAGTAATAGATGTAAACATGGTCCAACGTATGACTGATTCAGGGCGCCGTGTAAAATTCGTGATAACTGTTGCAGTTGGAAACAAAGACGGTTTTGTAGGATTTGGTCAGGCAAAAGGAAAAGAAGTAGGAAATAGTATAAGAAAAGCAATTAACAATGCAAAACTCAATGTAATAGAAATTAGAAGAGGCTGTGGATCATGGGAATGTGGATGTAAAAAACCTCATACTGTACCCTTTGCAGTGCAAGGAAAAAGCGGAAGTGTTGAAATAACTTTAAAACCTGCACCACAAGGAATAGGTCTTGCAACAGGAGAAGTTGCAAAAAAAATATTGACACTTGCAGGTATAAAAGACTGCTGGGCATTTACACGTGGAAAAACCAAAACTACTGTAAATTATGCAAAAGCAGTATTTGATGCTCTCAGTGAAAATGCAAGTATGAGAATACTTTCTTCAGAGATTTCAAAGGTAGGTATTCTATCAGGAAGTATACCTTCTGAAGAAAAAACAGAAATACCTGAAACAACTGAGAATAAAAAAGAAGTAAAGGAGGCAAGTTAAGACTATGACATATGCAGCAATAAGAGTACGAGGGATTATAAATATAAAACCTGATATCAAAAAAACCCTTAATTTACTTAATCTCACCCGTGTGAATCATTGTGTAATATTAAATGAAAATCCAAGTACAAAAGGAATGCTCCAAATTGCAAAAGATTATATAACCTGGGGAGAAATTGATAAAAAAGTTTTAACAAAACTTATACAACAAAGAGGGAAAATAATAGGAAACAAAGAACTAAGTGAAAAACACCTGAAAAACACAACATCATATACTAACATAGAAAAACTCTCAGATGCGATAATAAACAATAAATTCAATTACAAAGAGATACCTGATATAAAACCTATTTTCAGGCTCAATCCTCCAAAAAAAGGATATAAAAGCGTCAAAAGATCATTTGTAAATAAAGGAACACTTGGATATAGAGGTAAAGAAATAAACAAACTAATTGAAAAAATGATATAAAAATAACTAAATATTTCCAAAAACTTTTTATATCTAGGTGTTTTTATTTTAGAAGGGAAGAGGAATAATAAATATGGAAGAAATGCTATATAATATTGAGATACATAAAGACGAGAAAAGATACGTAGGAAAACTGTTTTCAGATGTAGATGGAGAAAAAGAGTTCAAAAACGAGTATCTAGACCAACTCTTAAGAGATATAACCATGGATATGCAACTCGCACTTGAAGAGTTTTCCAATAGAACCGCTGATTCTTTTGAGCCTCATGAAGTAGTAAAGTAATTTACATAAAAAAACTAAAATCATTTATATATTTTTTAGGGTAAGCTTTTTAAATGTTTCTGGTATTTGGTGGAGATATTGTTTATAATAACTGGTGAATAAAATTGAAATATACAAGATTTGAAAAAGCAAGGATTGTAGGAGCTCGAGCCCTTCAAATATCAATGGGTGCTCCAACTCTTATAAAAATACCAAAGGACGTAATAAATCCAATTGATATTGCAATGGTTGAATTTAAAGAAGATGCAATACCTATAACTGTTAAAAGAATTCAAGATAATTAAAGAGGAAAAGTTCATGGCCGAAGAAGAAAAAACAGAAGAAAAAAATGAGACAGACACAGTCGAGGAAAAAACAGAGACAAAAGAAAACAATGACATGTCAATTTCTGAAGAAACATATATGACCTCTGGTGCACACATAGGAACACGTCAAAAAACCTCAGATATAAAGGATTTCATCTACAAAGTAAGAAACGATGGTTTGTACATAATAGATGTTAAAAAAACAGATAAAAGAATCAAAACCGCTGCAAAACTTATTAAAAAATATGATCCAAAAAACATACTTGCAGTATCTATAAGACAGTATGGTAAAAAACCGATTGAAAAACTCTCAGAATATACCGGTATAGAGATATTACCTGGTAGATTCAGACCAGGTACACTTACAAATCCAAACTCCAAAGGATTTATCGAACCAGAGCTTTTAATTGTAACAGACCCACTTGCAGACCAACAAGCACTACGTGAAGCAGAAAACGTTGGGATACCTGTAATTGGTCTGTGTGATACAAACAATGAAACAAAGTTTTTAGATATAATAATTCCTACCAACAACAAGGGAAGACGTGCACTTGCACTTGTATATTGGCTTCTTACTAGAGAAATCCTCATGCAAAAAGGAAAAATCAAAAAATATGAGGATTTTAAGGCAACTGTTGAAGATTTTGAAGCTGAAATTTAAAAATAGTTTTTTAAACTCTAAAACTTTTCTTACTTTTAAAAAAACAGTTTAGCAGGAGATAGAAATTGCACGTACAGGTAAACAAGAATATAACACTTGTTGGAACAGCTCATATATCAAAGGATAGCGTTGAGGAAGTAAAACAGGTAATAGAGGATCAGAAACCAGATATTGTAGCAGTAGAGCTGTGTCAGAGACGATATGATGCAATTACAAAGAAGAAAGAATGGGAGAGTACACCTGTAAATAAGCTTTTGAAAGGAGGAAATGCATATCTTCTTTTGGCACAAACTTTTCTAGGATCAATTCAAAGAAAACTTGGAAAAGACTATGGTGTAGAACCAGGATCTGAAATGATTCAGGCGATGAAAGCAGCAGAAAAAAATAATGTACCTGTTGCACTTGTTGATCGTGATATATCAGTTACTCTTAAACGTGCATGGAAAAAAATGGGTGTACGTGAAAAATTTAGAATTACCTGGGAGTTTTTAAAAGCAATTCTTGGTTACGATGAAGAAGAATTAGAAGAGCTTGACCTTGAAAAACTCATGGATCAGGATGTAATTTCTTCTATGATGGAAGAATTTGGGGAGATTGCTCCAAGTGTCACAGATGTCCTCATTCACGAGCGTGATGAATATATTGCACAAAAGATACTAAGAGAATCAGAGAAAGGAAAAGTAGTTGCTGTTGTTGGTGCAGGTCATCTTAAAGGTATACAGGAGCATATAAACAACCCATCAGAAAAAACAGATTTAAAAGAACTGGAATTTGTTCCCAAAAAACGTATAAGTATCATGAAAACAATTGGATATGCAATCCCTATAGCAGTAATACTGTTAATGGCCTATATTTTTTATACCGGAAGTATTGAACAGGGCATAGATGCTTTGAAATGGTGGTTTTTGATTAATGGAAGTTTATCTGCCTTATTTACCCTTATTGCCCGTGGGCATATATTTTCGATTATAGCTGCTTTTTTTGCAGCACCAATAACATCTCTTAATCCTGCAATTGCTGCTGGATGGGTTGCAGGTTACGTTGAGGCAAAAGTAAGGACTCCTACAGTTAAAGATTTTAAAGAGTTAAGTAAACTTGATAGTTTTAAATCATTTTGGAATAATCGAGTTATAAGACTGCTGATGGTTGTAGCACTTGCAAATGTTGGAAGTATGATAGGTACATTTATTGCTTTACAATATCTGATTAACATAGGAATTGGGGCATAATTTTTATCTTTTAAATAAACTCATAAATAGTATTAATAGCATTTCGTTAAATAATTTGGGAAAAGTAGTATGTCTAAGCAGAAAAAGGTTTACACTTCGTTTCATGATATTCCACCTCGGGAATACATGTATTTTCCAAAGGGTACAATTGAGGCAAGTAAACCTGGAAAATTTAGTAGGATCGAAATAAAACATCTCTTGATTTCAATGAGTGTTTTAACCATAGCTTTTACTTTTGCACTTACTAGAAATAATCTAATTGCTGGTTTCTCTCAAGGATTTGATTTTTCTATAATACCTTATGGTTTAGGACTATCATTTATAGGTATAGTCACAGCTTTCTTTTTCCATGAAATGCTGCATAAATTTATGGCTCAAAAACATGGGCTCTGGGCAGAATATAGAATGTTTCCACAAGGTTTATTATTATCACTTATGCTAGGGTTGTTAACACCATTTGTATTTGCCGCGCCAGGAGCGGTTATGTTTCGTGGAGGATCAAGAAACTATGAGACAGGGCTTATTGCAATGGCAGGTCCTCTTGCAAATATTATTATTTCTATTTTGACTTTGTTTTTGTATTTATTTGTGTTATTTGAAAACTCAGTTTTAGGGGAAATAATTGGTTTTGTCTGTCTTATAAATGCATTTTTAGCAAGCTTTAATCTTCTGCCATTTGGTCCATTAGATGGTACAAAAATAATACGTTGGAATGCTACTGTATGGATAATTATGTTGATAACCTCGATATTTATACTTATGATGATTCTTCCAAGGTTCTCACTTTCAATATAGTTTTTTTAAAAAAACAAGAGTATACTATCAAATTCTATTTTTAGTTTTCTTCTTTAAAAAAAATCCAACTATTAAAAACAATAGTAAAACAAAAACTATAACTAAAATAGAAAAATTTAGGTTCCCTCCTTCTACTGAAAAGCCTTTGCTTTTAATTAAAAAGCTTATAGTCAAATCGTCTCCCTCCTCAGACATATCATATGCCCTTGTTGGAGTTAGTTTTAATCTTACTATGCCGACCTCGTTTTTATATCCAAAGTCTCTTGGTGGTTTTACTGAAAGTTGTGCTTTTTTAGATGATTCTTTTTCAAGCAGTAAGGAATCTGTGACTGTTGCCGCCCATCCATCAGGTAAGCTATCCACTTTAATATTAACTATTGTTTTATCGTTACCAATGTTTGAGATTTCAAGAGGAAACTCTGCGGATTCCTGAGGCCCTATCTCTTTTACATTTACATCAGGTAGATTTACATCTATTACAGGATAAAAAGAGGTTGTAAAGGTTAGATTAAATTCTTTTTTATATGAACTTATATAATTTATAGCAGGTGGACTTCTAATAAAGGCTTCAACTAGTAGATATCCCTGTTCATAAGCAGGAGCATCCTCATCAAGTATTATGTATAATGGAATCTTATTTATAAAAGAGGGTGATAGATTTGCTACTGCTTGAGGATGTCTAAAGGTAGCATGACACCATGAAGGTGAATCTATAATATCTAACTCAATTTTTGCTTTTGAATAGTAACCATCTGGATATTTACCTGATACCGTAAAACCAAGGTCTTTATAGTTTACATAGTTTAGATACATTCCTTCAGAAAATGAAAGACCATGATTGAATGAATAATCAAATGTAACATTTAGTTCTTTTAATTCATCCCTGGGTATAATAGGGTCGTCACTATCTGAGCTATCCCAATAAAGAGAAACTTGTTGTTTTAATTTAATTACTGGATCTTTTGCTAAAGTATTTGCTGTAAAAACTGTGCTAATTAAAAGTAGAATCAAGAGGAATGTAAAAATCATTTTATATTTTTTAATCATATTTTACCTCCAGATTTTTTCCTTTGTTTTTCTTGTTCTCTCTGTATTTTTTTAACAGCTTTATTTTTCTTGATTTGAGCTATACTTGGTTTTTTTCTTACAGACTTTTTTTGTACAATTTTTACTTTATCTTGTCTTTCTTGTTTTTTCTCTGGTTTTTCCTTTGGTTTTTCTTTTTCTATTTCTTTGATTTTTTTCTTTTTTATTTTTTCTTTAACGGGTTTAGGTTTTTTCTCAGGTTTTTTAGATTTTGTATATACAGGTGTTTTTCTTAAGTATTTGAAATAAAAACCAAGAAAACCAACAATTAAAATCAAAATGATTATAAGACCAAATGTATAAGGAGAAAGATATACTCCCTCTGTTTTTAAAATAATCAATTTTTCAGAGATGATTTCATCAGGTTCATCCAAAGAATAAGCTTGTATTTTGACTTTATGTAATGTTCCAAAGTCTATTATATCTGGATTTGCAGCTATCCCTAGTATTGTATCCTTGGTATCTCCTGATCTAAGCGTGGTATCAACTGGATCTATAAGAGTAATCCCCGTATTTTCACTAGCTACTTTAAAACCGATTGTATCTTTGTAATTACCTAGATTCTCAATACTTAGTGGCAATGCTGTAACTTGATTTGGGTTTAACGTTACAACTTCAGGTGTTTCTATTGATACTTTATGGTATGGTTTTACTTTTACTAGTATATCTATATACTGCATATTTTCATAATTAGGTTGATTAGTAACTCCAGAGGTTCGACCGAATAATATAGTATATAATAATCCTAATGTTCCTGGCATATCCCAAAAGCTACCATATGCTTGAGCTGGTGCTTGTTTTATCCTTAGTATACCACTTTGTATAGCCTTATCTTTAATAGGTGGCGATGTCAAACTGAGAGTTACATTTATTTCATATCTAGCGTTTTTGTTATCTTCGTCAATTATCAGCATATCTGGTGTAAAATCAATCTGCCATGACTCATTTTTTCCTCCAGGGAACTGGTCGACTATGAATGTAAATGATTTTGATACCATAAATGGCTGCAAAGATATATTATCAAAGTTTGTTGTTTTATATATCTCATAGTTAAGTTTTCCAATTCCAAATGATACAGATTCATTATATCCTATCTCAACTACAGGAGTATCTGTTCCAAATCCTACAGCCTGTGAAGAAAACGTTTGTTTAAAAGAAGCTGTATAGTATCCTGCAGCGATAAATGGATTTTTAAGTGCATAAGAAACTACATCAGACGGGTTTTGTAATAAATATTGAAAAAAATCATTCATCTCTTGGTCTTTTGGAAAAGGGCTATAAGGAATTAAACCATCTGGTAGCTCTTTTTTTTCTTGATAAGGAGATTCAGTGTCTTTTGCAGATATACATGGTGTAAAAACATGGGATAAAATAATAAAAAACAAGAAAAAGATAAATATTTTATTTATTGTAAAGGCTTTTTTTTTTATTGCTGTCTCCCCCATATATATGATTCTGGTGTAGCTGCATTTTTTAAATATTTTAAAG
>CAZQEU010000004.1:0-45309 GCA_964592335.1 uncultured Thermoplasmatales archaeon | reverse complement strand
TTAACCGAGAAACTGGTTCTCCCCCGATAATTCCTACTATTCCGCACATGGATAGGAACAGGAATAAGAGAGGTGTTATTTAACAGTTTTTTAAATAAAAAAATAGATATTAACTAGATATCCTCCCATTCTTTTAGAACCGATTCCCATTTGTATTCTTTTATCGATTTGATTTTACCTAGTTTTCTTATGATTTTTTCATATCCTTTTACAAGTGTACGAGTCCTAATTTTTAGTATAAAATCATATTTTCCAGCCACAGCTGTAACCCTTGATACCCCTCTTATCTTCCATAGTTCCTGCATGGTTTCTTCAATATCATATCCTGGTTTTATCCTGATAAAGATATATGCTTTTACTAAAGTTAGGGCAAAAGAGATGATACCAAGAACCATGATTATTATTCCTATTGATTTCATCAAAAGTAGTGTAGGATCAAGTGGAAACTGTGGGATAACACCTAGATATGCTATTAATATGGAGACAGGTATAGCAAATATAATGGTTGATGAGCGAACTGCTTGTGCGACACTTGCTTTTCCAATACCAAGAGCTCTGATATAAAAAATAAAAGCAAAAAGCGCCCCTATTGAAATTAAGCTGACCCACCCAATATTTTCTATTGTTGCATAAATCCCATCTATCAGATGATTTCCATTTGTAAACATGTCATAGAAGAAAATCATTACAGCAGTCATTACAAAAGCTATTAAAACATTCCAGAAACGTATGTTTATCGAATCGTTATAATGACCATCGATTTTCATCCATTTCAGCTTACGTTGATAAACAGTAAGTAAAACCCATCCAGGGTTTATAACCAAGAAAACAATCAATATTGACTCTAAATTAAGGTCACCTGTCAAACTAAGAGAACCAATAATCGCGCCAAAAGTAACAATTATTATAGATTGCAGCTCAGGAAGAGTTGGCATATCTTTATCATTTACAGACTCAATTACTACAAGATACAATATTACAACTTGTGCAAAAGGAAGAACAACGCTAGGATCCTCAATTATTACAAACAATGCAAAATAACCAACAGTGTAAAGAGCATTACCAAGACCTGCAAGTAGTTGATAGTTAACCTCTTTCTTTCTAATTAATCTAAATTTTCTAAAAGAAGGATCTACATATCTCTGACCAATTGTTTTTTTATTTTTTTTAATCGAAAGAATTGATGCAAAAACAAGTGTTACAGGAATTCCCATCAAAAAAATCGCAAGGCCAAGAGCCCATGGATCAGTTACAAAGAACTTGCTTACAGTTGCATCTACACCGGAGTTTATAGCCGCAATTATAGCAGATGAAAAAGCAAGCATATAAAACAAATATTTCTTACGTATTTTTATTCTCATAATGCAATTTCTTTCTCAATAACCTGAGTAGTTGTTTTCAAAACACCATCTATCATCTGAAGTTTGTTGGTAACTTTCAAAAGTTTATCCAAACTTCTAACTTGAGCACGCACAACTATATCATATTCACCTGCAACAACTGAAATCTTTGCAATATCATTTATTTTCCTCATCTCAGCTATTGCTTTATCTGAATCTCCTGGTTCCATGTGTATTAGTATATAGGCATTTATCATTTTTTTACTCCCTATCTGAAGCCCGGAACTATGGCCCCTATATAAATCTATCTATAAAAAAGATGGTTTTATAGGAGTAAAATAAGGAAAGATTTAAATTACTAGATTTGTATTCACCAGATGGAGGTAAAAAGTTATGACCTTTACACATGAAGGATGGACATTATATTGTAGAGATGTAAAACTTAAAGGTGGAAAAAACCAGAAAATATATTTCTTTAGCAAGAGAACACCAAAAAGCGGAACACCATGCGACAAACCAGACGCATACTCTGTCGGTGTAAACAAAAGAACTGGTCTTCCATACTTGAAAAAGAAATAAAGAAAGAAAAAAATTATATCTTTTTTCTTCTTTTCTTTTTATTTTTCTAAATGTAAATTTTATATAACCAATAACTGTTTTTGATATTAAGTTGCAGAGGGGAGAAATGTCTAAAAAAATCCGTATAAACCATTCAAAATCACCTTTTAAAAAGCTCAATAAAAAAAACAAAGAAAAAGATTTTATTAATGAAGATCTAAATAAAAAATTACAAAATATCGAACAAGTAATCAATAGAACACAAAAAATAATAGATGAAATTGAGACAGAGGAAAAACAAAACAAGCTTTTAAAAATGATGTATAAAGAAGATGTCGATGAAAACTTTGTAAAAACAAGTATGAACATAAATGATAGTGAGCTTAATTTTTTAATACAAGGCCTGGTTTCAAAAGGATTTGTTCAATTCTCATCAGGTGACGAGATAGAGCTTACAAAAAATGGTGTATTACATGTAAAAAATGAAGAATGTTAAAGATTTTTTTAATTTTTTTATCTATTAACCAAATATATATTATAGTAAAGTTGGAATATCCTTTTTTATTCAATGTTAGGAGATTTATACATGATTTCAAAAAAAATTCAATGCCCTAAATGCAAAAACCAGTTTTCTATTCAAGGTGAGTTGGGTGAAAAGAAAAAAATTATTTGCCCTATCTGCAAAGCAGAAGGGGTTTTCAAATTTCCCACTGAGACTAGGAGTATAAAAAAAGAGATAAACACTTTTGATGAAGCAATAACCGTAACTAGTCTTACAAAGAGTTTTAACAACATAAAAGCTGTAAATAATGCTTCATTTACAGTAAAAAAAGGTGAAGTATTTGGATTCTTAGGGCCTAACGGAGCAGGTAAAACAACCACGATTAAATCAATACTTGGTCTTATAACACCTGATAATGGACAGATAAAGATTAATGGAATTGATACGAAAAACAATAAATTATCGAAAAAATTTGTTGGTTATTTACCTGAAAAAGTAGCTTTTTATGATAATTTAACCGCACTTCAAAACATGTATTTTTATGCTGATATGAAAAACGCTCCTAGAACAGAATGTATGCCTTTGATTGCTGAGATGGGACTTGACGATGCGGTAAATAAAAAAGTAGGAAATTTTTCAAAAGGAATGCAACAACGACTTGGTATGGCAAGGGCTTTAATTGGAAACCCTAAGATACTTATTTTAGATGAGCCCTCTGGTGGGCTTGACCCAAGAGGGGTAGCATTAATAAGAAATAAAATACTTGATATGAAGAAGAAAGGAACATCTGTTTTTGTCTCATCACATATACTTGCAGAAGTCCAAGAGATTTGTGATCGTGTTGGAATTATAAACAAAGGAATAATAGTTGCAGAGGATACCGTTGATCAGCTAAGAAACAAATTGAAACTAAAACCAAAACTTGTACTTGAACTAGAGAAAATGGATAAAAAAGTTATACAGGAGGTACAAAAACTTGAGGGTGTTGAAAAAGTAGAGTCAATTGGTGTAATGCTTCATATTATGTGTGATCCTAAATCAAAATCAAAGATTATAATTGCTGTTGAAAAAGCAGGTGGAAACATTATAAACATCAAAACAATGGAGCCGTCTCTTGAACAAGTATTTATGAGATTTACGGAGGGATAGAATATGGCTGATATATTTGAAAAACTGTTGAAAAAACCAGTTTCTGTTATAGCAAAAAAGGAGATAATGGATAATATTAGAAACCTCTGGGTTATTATTATGACCATTATTTTTGCGTTATTGACTATAGCTGTGTCTGCTCTTGGTTCTTTTTTTTCAGAGGGATGGCAGAGCCTTGATATAACAGTTATGCTGATGATGGGTATCGTACAATTACTTGTTCCAATAATTGGTTTGATGATTGGTTATGCTGCAATCGTCGGTGAGATTGAAAAAGGCTCAATGAATATGATGATATCACTTCCAGTTAATAGAATCCAGATTATTTTAGGTAAAATATTAGGTCTTGGAGGAGTTTTCTCGTTTACAATACTGGTAGGTTTTGGTATTGCAGGTATCCTAATTGGTGTTATGGTCCCAGATGTAAACTATATTGAATATTTGATTTTTATAGGTGCAACAATACTTGTGGGACTAGTATATCTAACCGTTGCTTTCTTTTTTTCAACCTTGTTTAAAAAACGATCCACCGCGTTAGGCGGTGCTATTTTCCTATGGTTCTTTTTTAATATGATTCTACCAATAATTCTTCTTGGTATAGCATGGGCAGGAGCAGCGATAACAGATATTGCAATGGGAATAGCACCTAATTGGTATTATTCAATTCAACTAATAAACCCCATGTCTGCATACAGTGCATTAGTTTATCTGAACTTAGGTGGAGGCGGAGCAGTTTCAGTGGGAGGAACAACAACTCAGTTACAATATCCTGAGTTTTACACAAGTGGTTTAATGATTCTAGTTCTCATACTTTGGATAATCATACCCTTTGCATTATCATACTGGAGGTTTTCAAAAAAAGATATTTAGATCTATTGTATCAAAAAATATTTAATATTTTTTCTGGATGCTGATAAAAAACGCTATTTAATTTATTTTTTTAATCATTTTTATATATACCGTTTTGTATAATAAAAATAATTAGATTATGAAATATCTTAAAGAAATGCCAATAGGATTATGGTTTATAACAATAACATATGTTTTATATGCTATTTTTTATTATATTAAACCATTTCTTCCAGGTGGGGATCCTTCAATATATTTACTAATGTTTAATCCAACAGATATAGGATTTTTTTTATGGTTTGACACCTGTTTAAAAATTAGTGCAGTGTATGCTGTAACAGTTGGTTTTTATAAAGCAAAAAAATGGGCAAGATTTTTAACACTTTTTTATTTTTCTTTTTCAGCGTTTTGGGCTCTGTTTTTCATATTTGTAATAAAAGTAATTCCTTATAAAAGATATTTATTATTTTTATATTGTGTACTTGTAATATCATATTTAATGATGACAGACATTAAGGAGTATTTTCTATTGGAGAAAAATTAAAAAAATTTGATGTCTTTTCTTTTTTTATTTTGATATAGACTTACAATAAAAACAAATAAAATTAATTTTGTATTGATTTAACACAGAACCCTTTTATCCAATAAATTCTGTAAAAAACATATATGATTTTAAGCAGCAAAGCAAGAGAAAACTATAAAAACTATAAAGATTATAATTATTATAATAAAGGTGGATTTATGCCAAATACAACAATATCTATAACACAAGAAACAAAAAAAGCATTACTAAAAATTGGGACAAAAGGAGAAACTTATGATTTTATCATAAAAAAACTAATAAAAAGATTTGCTTGGAAAAAACTAGATGACGAATGGAATAAAATACTCTCCAATGATGATTTTATTACTCTTGATGAGTTGTAAATATGAATTATAAAGTCCTTGTTTCAAAAACATTTCAAAAAAAATTTTATAAAATTCCAAAAAACACACAAAATTTATTTAAGAAAACATTGGTAGAACTTGAAAAAGATCCATATACATCTAGAACCAACTGTGATATTAAAATTCTTAAAGATACAAAACCAAAGAAATATCGCTTAAGAATCAGCAATTATAGAATTATCTATATAATTAGAGATAAAGAAGTTAAAATAATTGATTTGTTGAAAAGAGAAACTGGTTATAGTAGAATAGAATAATATAAAACAAATAAAATTTATTTTGTATTGATTTAACACAGAACCATTTTATCATATAATTTTAGTAAAAACAAGTTATGTTTCCCAATACTAATCTTCAAAAACCTTTATTATACCCTTTTTTATATTTGGTACTCCCCTTTGGGCGGGTAACAAAGCGGCTATGTGGGGGACTGCAGATCCTCATACGGGGGTTCAAATCCCTCCCCGCCCTCTTAATAATCCTTTTCTTTTTAACAATAATACTTACTTGTACAAAATGCTCTGCAAATCTTTTAATAAACGAGGTGATGTATAATCCTGAGACTAGTGAAAACTATAACGAATGGATAGAGCTTTACAATCCATCAAACAAGACAATAAATGTTTCAGGTTGGACGATATCGGATAACTATGCAGAAGATAGTATCGAAGGAAATTTTGATGAAAGCAATGGCTCTACAGAAATACCTCCTGATTGTTACGCAGTTTTAACCGATCATGGGACACAAATCTATGAAAACTACAATATTTCAAATAATACAATAAAACTCTATGTGGATGATAAAAGCATTGGAAATGGTCTTGGAAACAATGGAGATAAATTAATACTTAGAAACAATGAAAACAAAGTAGTTGATTCACTGGAATGGATAAATAATTATTCAGATGTTAAAGGAGAGCCTGCTGAAGAAATCGAGGAAAACTTTACTCTTTCAAGGAAAAACATGACAAATAACTCTTTTTTTGATTTTTACGAAGGGTTTCCTACACCTGGAGAAAAAAACAGATTACTTATGAGAGGAAAAACACAGATACATATTAACCACACAGATTTTTTGATTAGAAAAAATGAAAAACTAAGTATTTCTTTTTATGTAAAAAACATGGGGGATTTCAAAGATAATATATCAATTAAAAACTTAAATATTTCAGATGGATGGAAAACAGATCTTGATAAAACATCTATATTATTAAACCCTAATTGTTCACAAGAAATTAAACTTAATATTTCTGCGTGTCAAAGACCGGATTGTACTAGTGGTAGTTTTTTATTACATGCATTTTCTGGAAAAAAGATAAATGAATCAGATTCAAAAAAATTGTTTTTTGAAATATTAGCACCTGATCTTTGGGTTAAAAAAATAAAGTTATACAATGAAGAAAAAAAAGAAACTGATACCATTTATCAGGGGGAAATAGCTAGAATAAAAGTTTTTCTTAAAAACCTCGGACTTGAAAATGCAACAGATGTAAATATTCATTTTTATCTGGATGAAACACAAAAAGATTGTTTTTTAGGGACAAAATATTATGATAAGATTAGTAAATACCAGAAATATCCCTCCATATTATGGGATACCGTAAACTCAAAACCAGGGGAACACAAAATAATTGCAGTTGTTGATGAGAAAAACAGTATTGAGGAATTGTCTGAAAAAAACAACAAATTATGTTTTTCTGTAAATATTCAGAATACAACACCTTCTTTTTATGAAAAACAAATAGAGATAAAAGAACTTTATTATCACACACATCCTAATCTTAATAATGAGTTTGTAAAAATTTTTAATCCAAGTAATAAAACATTGAATCTTTCTGGTTGGTATTTTACAGTTAATCCTGAGAAAAACAAGTTTGATCAGAAAAAAATAATGTTTCCAAATAATACTTTTTTAGCTCCAAAAAGTTTTTTTTATGTAACTCAAAAGGCATCTGATTTTTTTTGGGAAACCGGCAAAAATGCTGATTTTGAGTACTATGAAAACACAGATGCAAATGTTTCTGATATGAACCTTTCATGTAAATTTTCTTTTAGCAACAAGGGTGGTTGTGTTGTTTTAAAGAATTTTTTTAATCATACAATTGATTCTTTTTCATACACTGCAAATCATAGTAGTGAGGGTTTTGTTTTAAATAAAAATATGGAAAAAACTGGTATTGGCTGGTCTAATTTTTCTTTTAAAAAAAATGTTTTCTCAGCAGAAATAACTACTTTTATTAGTCCGGATAACAGCTTTCAGGTAATAAGTAGGGAGCTGGAAAAAGCAAATGATTCTATTTATTTGAATGTCTATGAATTCACTCATCCCCTTTTGTGTGACATATTAGTTGATGCTCTTCTTTGTAATGTATCTGTTTATCTTTTTTTAGAGGGAGGGCCTGTCGGTGGTATGAGCCTTGAGCAGAAAAAAATGTTAAACAGGATTAATGATTATGGAGGGTTTATTCGTTTTATTGTAAATAACCCTGGAAAAAATGTGTTTAACAGGTATAATTTTAATCATGCGAAGTATCTAATAGTTGATAATAAAACCTTGATTGTTGAGAGCTGCAACTGGGTAAGTACTGGTATTCCTCAGAGTTTTTGTTATGGTAATCGTGAGTGGGGAGTAATTGTTAGAAATAGTTCTATTGCAAAATGTTTTTTAGATGTTTTTCTTGATGATTTTAACCCTGTTCGCTGTGATAGCTATTCAATTACAGATGTTAATACTAGTGTTCCTGAGAAGTTTTATAGTTTTGATTCTTATCAGAGATATGGTTACAACTCTTGTTTTAAACCTCTTAGTGTTAATGGTAGTTTTACAGTTATTCCTGTGTTTTCACCGGATAATAGCGTAGATGCTGTGCTTGGTTTAATTGATAGTGCAGAGGATAGTATTTTTGTTGAGCAGCTCTATATTTATATGGATTGGGAGGATGATTTGAATCCTTTGGTGGAAAGGCTTGTTGAAAAAGCAAGAGGTGGTGTTGATGTTAGAGTAATAATAAATTATAATCCTTTTTATGAAAGTACAAATATTAAGTGTAATCTGACAAAAAAATTTTTAGAAGAAAATGGTGTAAAAGTAAAATTTCTTTTTACTAACTGGTCTTATTTTACAAATGTCCATAATAAAGGTGTAGTCGTTGATAATAAAAGTGTTTTGATTTCTAGTATTAACTGGAACTACAATAGTTTTACACAAAATAGAGAAGCAGGAATAATTGTTGAAAATAGCACTGTTGCCAAGTATTATGCAGATGTGTTTTTTTATGACTGGAGTCTTTCAGAGCCTATCATTGAGGAGTCGGAGGAAGATATAGAACAAAGTAGTTTTGATTATAAAAACACATTTTATGTAGTAGTTATATATACCCTAACCTTTGCTATAGTTATTCGTGATTGGAGAAAAAGAAAATGGACTTAGCAATACTTCCACAGCATTGGTCTGCAATATTATGTATATGTATAATGCTAGGTGGCCTTGTCCTTGCTTATACTAAAAAAACTATGATGGTTTATGCTTTGATTTTTTCAAATGTAATAATTTTTATAATCACAACAATATTTACTTACGAAATAATATATGGGTTCAGTGCTGGAGTTCCCTATGCAGGTCTTGGTTTCAGATCAATTTATTTAACAACAGAATACTATCCTCAAATTTATACAATTTTTACATCGATGTTTATACATGGTGGAATTGCACATATATCTGTTAACATGTTTGTATTTATCTTTATAGGGGTTGCCCTAGAAGAAAGGATAGGTAGTAAAAAATTTATAATAATCTATCTCTTATCAGGCATTTTTGGGGCATTGATTCAATCAGCTACAGACCCATCTTCAAATATTCCTTCAGTAGGAGCTTCTGGAGCAATATTTGGTATCATGGGCGCACTTGTGTTTGCCTATCCTCATGATAGAATTATTATGCCTTTACCATTAATTGGTTTATATTATATGTTCGTGCAAAGAAGAAGTAGAGGCATAAAAGTAATATGGGCTGTTTTAATATGGGCTGGAATTGAAACTGTAATAACATTGTTTGAATCAAGTCAGAATATACAATCTGGGACTGCTCATTTCGCTCATCTTGGAGGATTAATGAGTGGTTTTGCTCTTGCAGCAATTATTTTACGTGGTCGTAAAACTCATACTAAAGAAGGAAAAACAGTTTATTATGATTCTTTTAATCCTCAGAGACCTGAAAAAATAGATTTTTCAAAAATTGAGAAGTTTGCAACAACACCGGAACTGCGAAATATGCTTACTAAAATTAGAAATGAAAATGTTCCTCAGGTACGGGACATATGGCTTGAGCATTTCTTTGAAAAAGCAGTATGTCCTAAGTGTGGCACGTCTTTGAATCATTTTAATCAGCGTGTCTGGTGTAAAAAGTGTGATTTTAAAGATAGTTATTAAAAAGATAGTTTTTGTTATGATTTGTATAATTCTGTAACATATAAACCGAAATACTTAAATAACCTCTATTCTATTATAAATTACAGAAGATTGTACATATGAATATTGATAAACACATACAAAAAGCAAAAAGGCTTGAATCATCTGTAGAAAAGTTGGATATTGAAAGCGACTGGGAATCTATAGTAGAAATATGTTATGGAATCGCATTAAATTACATTGCAATCATTTGTGAAATAAAATTAGAAAAACATACAGATACACATAAAGGTTTACCCCGTTTCCTTGATGAAAACGGGTTAAACAAATTATCTACATGGTTCAGAGAATTAGACACTCTTCGTCAAGGACGTTGGTACGGTGGAAAACACAATGGTGAAACAGCAAAAATTGCTATTACCATAGTAGAAAAATTAAAAGGCGAGGCAGAGAAATTGCTATGAAAAAAAAAGATAAAGAACTCATAGAAAAATTTGTAAAAAAAATTAGAAATATCCCAGATTTAGAATGCATCATTCTTTTTGGCTCAATATCAAGAAATGAAGCTGACAAGCGCTCAGATATAGATTTACTTTTAGTATTTGATTGTGAAAATCCAAAATCATATCTTTCTGAGATTATATCAATAATAACTTCTCTTAAACCACACAGGGAAATAAAACCAACTATAACAAACCTTTCTGATTATGATGAAGAATTCTTACAAACAGTAATCAGAGAAGGAAAAGTATTATGGGGTAAAGTAGTTATTTCGACCAAAAACCTTTTATTAAAACCTTACAGGCTGATAGCCTATGATTTATCTAATCTTAAACCAAGTAAAAAAGTAAAAATATCTAGATTAATCCATGGATATGAATCAAAAAAAATAGTAAACAAAGAGATAAAACATTATAAATACACTGGGCTAAAAGAGGAATATGGTGTAAAAGTAATTTCAAAAAATACTTTATTGCTACCTGAAAAGCATTCAAAAATTTTTTTAAAAAATCTAAAAAAATATCATGTTTTATATGAAGAAAAACTAGTATGGATATAAAAAATTAAACATATTGATTAAAAACCAATTACAAGGCCTTTTAGTTCACCAAAAAAAACTAGGCTTGAAATTATGTATCCTATTATTGCACCACTACACAAAAGCGGCAGTCCTGCTTGTGGTTTTCCTTTGAGTACAAAATGCATTAAGAATGCAAAACCTACCAGGGTTCCAATTATCACTCCTATTGATACCGGTAGGCCATTTGGGATGCTGTTATAAGTTGCTGCTACAAGAATCCCAGGCATTACAATATCTCCTAATCCCATGAAAAAAGCATCTCTTTCTTCGCCTTCTTTTATTTGTTCTTTGAGTCTTTTTGTTTCTTTTATTAGTGAATAATTACTTTTTTTGGGAATTACCAGTAGAACCGGTAGTTTAAGATCCATTACTGTGTCTGCCAACTCTATCATATGTTTTGTTTTATAGACACTTATTGCATCATAAATGGCTAGTGCTATCAGAAATATTAATACTAAAAGGATTCCTAGGCTCATTCCAAATATAGCAATTGCACCTGCACCGATTATGATTCCGGTTATATCAATTACGTACCATTCTGGGTATTTATATAAAACTATTACAAGAGTTATTGCAAGTATTATTGCAATAATTATTGATATCGGTATTGCAAGATATGTGTTGTTTCCCAGGGGCATATTTATTGATAAAAAATTTGGAATTACTAGACTTACCAATGGATACAGCACATATGCTGCTGTATAGCCCATTGCACCTAATATTATAAACTGAATAAGTTGTTTTTTGTAAAACTTAGCAATTAACAATATTACAAGTGTAAATGCGAGGAGTATCACAAAGATATATACTATATTTAATGGATTGTTGGGATCATCAAAAGCAGGTTGTACACCTGCATCAAGAAAAGGCTGAGTCACAAGGATTGCAAGACTATGAATGATTACAAATAAACTACCCATTAACATTACGGGAATGATGTCGTTTTTGTCTGTTTTTCCCTCAGCCATCAACGTGGTGAATAAGATACATATTATTTAACAAATGTGAAAAAAAATATTTTTTTAGAAAATAAAGCCTCTAAATATATAAATCATAAAAACACAGTAAATAATAAGCATCATTACTCCTTCAAGCCGACTGATCTGATTTTTGGTATAAACTATTGGAACCATTAAAAAACTAACACATAGTAAGATAATCATATTATCCATCTCAGATATAGCATTTAATGGGATAAAAAGCGCTACAAAACCAAGTATCAGCAGCATATTAAATACATTTGAGCCAAGTACGTTTCCAACTGCTACATCTGATTCACCTTTATATGATGCCATAGCAGATACAACTAGCTCAGGTAGTGAAGTACCAATTGCAACCATTGACATTGCTATTATAAATGGTTTAATTCCAAATATTGTAGCAATCACCACTGATGAATCGATTAATAGATATGCACCAAGGACTACTGCTGCGATTCCAAGAAAAATACATAAAATATTTTTCCAGGTTTTATCGTTTTTAGATTTTTTTACTTTTATTCTTTCTTTTTTTGCACATCTTATAAAAAACCAGATAAATAATACAAATAAAATCAAAAATAATATACCACCAAATATTCTGTAATCATCAAGCAGCCCTATAAAAGATGAAATGACTAGAACAATCGCTGCTCCAATCATAACTGGTAACTCTCTTCTGATTATTCCTTTACTCACATCAATTGGTTTAATTATCGCACTAATACCCAAGACAAGCATCAGATTTGCGATACATGAACCTATAATATTTCCAAGTGAAATCCCTGTCTGTTGATCTGCAGGAACCCCTGTTTCTTGAGCTGCTGCACCCACAGATATTGCAAACTCTGGTGCTGATGTTCCAAATCCTACAAGTATTACAGATATTATCAATGCAGATATACCTAGTTGCAAAGCTGTTTTTATAGTTCCATCAACCAGTATATCTGAGCCTTTATAAAGCAATACAACTCCTATTATAAACGCAGGTAACGCAAGTATTTCATATCCTGTAGGTATCATCTCGTTGGCGTAATTATAATACTTGTTTAAATAACCAATGTAAAAACAAAAGTATTTCAATAAAAAAGAATTAAGCCTTTACAGATACAACTATGAAAAAAGGATCACTAACATTTATTGGACTCGGCCTTTATGACGAAAAAGACTTACCTGTAAAAGGCTTAGAAATAATAAAAGAATCAAACTCCGTGTTTGCTGAATTCTATACTGCAAAACTTGTGGGAACAACTCTTGAAAAACTTGAAGAATTATTTGAGAAAAAAATAATTGTTTTAAACCGTGAGAAGACTGAAAAAGGAGATATTATAATTGACAAATCTTTGAATCAAAATGTTGTTTTTTTAACAGCAGGGGATAGTATGACGGCTACAACACATGTTGACCTGCGGATTAGAGCACAGAAAAAGGGAATAAAAACAAGAGTTGTACATGCAAGCAGTATAGTAACTGCTGTACCTGGTCTTTTAGGACTGCAGAATTATAAATTTGGTCGTACTACAACACTTGCTTATCCTGAAAAAGATTATTTTCCAACAAGTCCATATGATGTGATAAAAGAAAATAAAAAAATGGGTCTTCATACATTGGTTTTACTTGATATTCAGGAAGACAAGAAACGTTATATGACTGCAAATGAAGGACTAGGTTTTCTCCTTGACATGGAAAATATAAAAAACGAGGAAGTAATAACAAAAGATGGTATCGTCTGTGTTGTTGCTCGTGCAGGATCACAAGAAGCAGTTGTAAGAGCTGGAACCATAGAAGAGCTGAAAAAAATAGATTTTGGGCCGGCTTTACATAGTATTGTAATACCTGGTAAACTTCATTTCATGGAAATCGAATCACTCATGTCACTTGCACAATTACCTGCATATCTCGGAGAAAAATTACAAAAAATATAATAAACCCAGCTTGTATATATCAAGTTTAAAAGGGGATTTGTGATGCCGGAAAAAGAAAATGTTGTCGGTTACATATACGGTGATGTAGGAAGCACTGAATTTAATTTTGCTGTAAATGGACAAAATTTACGTAAATTTGATTATATTTTTGCTCCTCATAAAGAAGGAAATATGCTCGCTCAGATTCTTGATATAAAAGAGATATCTGATCTTAAATTTGAAGATGCTACAATGATGATGCACAGCGAGGAGTTACCAACTATTAAGACTAGTCTTTCTGCTTTTGCAGATGTTATTGGTTATCGTGATAAAAAAGGTCTGTTGCAATCGCCTAAATCACCTTTTAGAAGCGGTGCTGCTATAATGCCTGCCAATGAAGACCTGATTCGTTATGTTCTTGGTCTTAGCGCCAGCAAAGAAAACGGTGCATATCTAGGGCTTTTAAAGGGTCATGATTTAAAGGTTTTTTTAAACATCGATGCGCTTGTTCAAAAACATATTTGTATCCTTGCAAAAACAGGTGGTGGTAAATCATATGCATGTGGCGTCTTAGTTGAAGAGATGCTTAAGAAAAAAGTGCCGATGGTAATAATTGATACCCATGGTGAGTATCATAGCCTTACAAAATCTAATACAAATCGTAAAGATAAGAAAAACATGTCCAGATATGATATAAAACAAAATAATTATAAAAGTCAGATTAACGAGTTTTCACCAGTTGGATCACGTGGAGATATCAAACATATTACTTTGAGTGGAGTGAATCTTGAGGCACGTGAGATTATTGATCTTCTCTCTTCAAAACTCTCAGGTCCACAGGTCGGTGTATTGTATCAAGCCATTAAAGAAGTAAAGGAATACAAATCAGTATACAACCTACGTGATATAATTGAGGCGATATCCAGATCTAAAAGCAATGCTCGTTGGAATGTAATAGCTGCTCTTGAATCACTTGATAGCATCGGTGTTTTCTCAGATGATGGTACAAATACAACAGATCTTGTAAAACCTGGTAAATGCTCACTTATCAACATGAAAGGAGTACCACCCGATGTTCAGGATGTAGTAGTTGCTCGTCTTACAAAAGAACTATTTGATGATAGGAAAGCAGGTAAAGTCCCACCATTTTTAATGGTTGTAGAAGAGGCACATAATTATTGTCCTGAGAAAGGTGTTGGAAAAGCAGTATCATCTGCTATTCTTCGAACAATTGCATCAGAGGGACGTAAGTTTGGTATGGGACTTTGTATCGTATCTCAGCGTCCTGCAAAGGTTGATAAAAATATTATTTCCCAGTGTAACACAAACATTATTTTAAAGGTTACAAACCCTAATGATTTAAAAGCAATTATTCAAAGTGTTGAGGGTCTTACAAGCCAGACATATAGGGAGATACAACGTCTTCCCATTGGTGTCGCTCTTATTTCAGGTGCCGGTCTTCAGCTGCCTGTTATGACTGAGATTCGTACTCGTGAGACAAGCCATGGTGGTAAAAGTGTTAATATCTCAAAGAATAGTGCTGAGATTAAAGTTAAAGAACCACGTGTTCCAAAAGCACCCTCACCACCTCCAAGAGTTAATGCACCTCCCGTAAAAACAGAGGAGAACCCAAAGGAAAATGTTACAGATAAAGCAAAAATCGTGACTCGTGTTGCAAAACGCTTGGGATGGGTAGAAACAGAAGATCCGGATGAGGCAATAAAAAATCTTACGAAAGAAGCAGAGAAGATGAATGAGAACGTGTATAAATATCTGGAGAGTCTTGCAAAGCTTGGTAACACAGTTTGTTCTGCTGATAATCCCAAATGTATGAACTGTCCGATGAGCCAGGGATGTAAATATCGTATGTCTTTGAAAACTGAGAAGAAAGGTTTTTTTAGAAGATAAAAAAAAAATTGATGATATGAATAAAAAAAAGATGTTTTCAATCTTTATTCTATTTTTTTGCCTAGTCTTGGTTTCAGGCTGCGTTGAAAAAATTTTTGTTAGTGACGGGGTAACCTATCAAGAGTGTACAACTAAAACAAGTTACACAATTAGTTATGGCTATCAAATAAAATGCAGTGGAGAAGGTAAGTTAAATGTTATATATGAATGTGATACCCCTGAGGTTTTAGATGGTCAAACAAGTATCTTGGAGGCTTTATACCCAGAGTATGAAAATATAACTCTTGCAAGTTTTAATAATATGAAAAAATGGAATTTAAGCAAAAACACATGTAATGAGTTTAATCTTGGGTTAAAAGCAAGTGTTGTAGCTGAAGTTTTTTTGGTAAGTGATCTCACAGGCGAGGATGCACTTAGCATAGAAGACATCAAAGAAAACTATCCGGGTTATGTTTCAAAGTATTGTAAGGTTCAGTCAAATGAATCAAAAAGATTTATTGACCCTGAAAACGCAGTTATTAAAAATCAGGCTAATCTGATTTTAAGTAACTCAGGTACGAACAATTCTTTTGTTGTTGCAAAAGAAATATTTACTTGGCTTAAACAAAACACAGAGTATTTGATTCACAATCCTGGTTTTAATGATGTGCAGACTTGTTATGAGACTTATAACAAAAAAACAGGTGACTGTGATGATCTATCATTTTTATATATCTCTCTTTGCAGGGCAATAGATATCCCCGCACGATTTATAAGAGGTTTTCTAGTAAGTCAACAACAAGCTACTCCTCATGCATGGGTTGAGGTTTTTGTAGGTGGAAATATTGGAGATGATGGATGGATCCCTGTGGAATGTGCAGGAACTGCAACAGGTGAAGATAAAATCGAGGCTGAGATAAATCAAAACTTTGGCATTGAGAGCGCAAATCATTTAAGGCTCTTCAAAGATGATGGCAGCAATGCATCACTTGAAATATCATTTACAGGGATAGTATACAGCTCCGATAGCGGGATTGATCTTGATACACCTGAGTTTTTTGTAGAAATTGTAGAGTATGAGGAATTACTTTCAAATAAACTTCATATTGATGAGGATAACATTAGATCCCTCAAATAGGATGTATAGGTGGAAATATTAGTTGAAACCAAAAAGAAAGATTAGTCTGTCATTAAAGGTTACCTTACTTGTAATAATAGTTATCCCAATAGTTGTTTTTGCAAATTTACTAATTAACCTTGGTATAGAAGAAAGTGATCCAAATAATCCAGTTTATGAATCCCAATATGATAAAGCAGATGTTATAATCTATAGTTTGAATATATCCACTGGTAACAATACAGATAATAGTAGCTATCTAAATCAAATAATTCTTGATTTTATAGATTGGAATGAAGAAATAATAAATGTCAACATAAATGTAAAAAATGAAGACGATGAACTTGTAATAAAAGGGTCAAGTGATATCAATTTAACTGGGGAGAAATCAAACTCTTATCTACTTGATGGGGAAGAGTATAACAAGAAATGTTATGTGGAAGAAAACACGTATTACATTCCATATCCTGAAGAAGATCCACCATACATGGTGATCTTATCGCCTCTCTATAAAAAGGGGTATAATGGTACATTTGAAATAATAGTTTCAATGGAAAAATCCTACCAATACATATTGAATTATAATGAAATGAAACTACAGCACTCAATTCTTTTTTCAGTAATACTCTTATTATCATCAATTGTTATACTTCTAGTATTACTTAGAAGAGTTATTGTAAAACCAATCACAGAATTTAGAGATAAAGCAAGAAACATAGGCTCAGGGCAGCTTGATACAAAAGTAGATATAAAATCAAGGGATGAATTCGGTGATCTTGCAAATACTTTTAACAACATGGCTAGCGACCTTAAAAAATCCCGTGACAAGATAGAGGAATATAACCGTATTCTTGAAAAGCTTCTCGAGCAAAAAGATGAGTTCATAGGACAACTAGGCCATGATCTTAAAAACCCAATGCAGCCACTCGTGGGTCTTCTACCAATCCTTATTGAAAAAGAAAAAGACCCAGAAAACAAAGAGATGCTTGATGTGATGAACACAAACGTTGAATACATGCAGGATCTGATATTTGATACTCTTAAGCTTGCAAAACTACGTTCTGATAACATCGAGTTTAACTATGAAAAACTAAATCTAAGAGAAGAAGCAGAAAAGATTGTTAAATCACAAAAAACAATGCTTGAAGAAAAAAAGATAAAAATTGTAAACAGAATAAAAGAAAACATTTTCGTGAGTGCAGATAAATTAAGACTAAGCGAGGTATTTAAAAACCTTATTAACAACTCTGTTAAATACACAAAAGGAGAGGGAGGGGTCATAACTCTTGACGCCGAAAAGCAAGATGATGATTTTGTAAAAGTAAGTGTTAAAGATACAGGCATTGGTATGACCAGTGAACAAGTTAAAAAGGTCTTTGATGAATTTTACAAAGCAGATAGGCAGACAAGTGATTATTATTCAACAGGTCTTGGTCTTGCAATATGCAAGAGAATTGTTGAAAAACATGGTGGAAAAATATGGGTTAAAAGCCCTGGAGTTGATAAAGGCAGCATATTTTATTTTACAATAAAAACTGCAAAATAATAAAAATAGCGGAAAATAAATAAGAATATATATTATATCCTGTGGTGGTGGAAAAGAAAGGATGTCAAAAAAGATAATGATAGTTGATGATGAACCTGGTGTTATTTATACCGTAAAACATGGTCTTGAAAATATAGACAAAGAATTTGAAATAACAACAGTCAATAGTGGTAGAAAATGCCTTGAAATCTTAGAAAAGGGGAATCTTCCTGATCTTTTACTCCTTGATATTATGATGCCGGGTATGAGCGGCTGGGAGGTTCATCAGCAGATACGAGAAAAAATACCCGAGGAAAAACTACCAATTGTTTTTTTAACAGCACGCAAAGACAGGATTGCTAAAAATGCTGGTAGTTTTTTAGGTAAGGATTACATTGAAAAACCATTTCAGGTAAAAGAACTAAAAGAAAGAATAGACAAAATCCTAAATAAAAGTAAATAATGTTACAAAAAAACTTTGTTTTTTTAATAATTTATTCTTTAATTTTAAGAAAAATTTAATAGTTTTACTTTTATACGTTTTCTTTGAGGGTTAAGTGAGGAGAATAGTTGAGATGGGGAAATTCAAAAAGATTTTTTTAGAAAAAAGTGGCATTTCAAAAAAAATTATTTGTCTTTATATTATTTTTATATTGCTTGTATCTATTATATCGATTGTTGGTCTTTCGGATATACCTGATATTCAGATATCCCCTGATGATGGATATTCAAGCGAAGACAATTATGTAAACATTACAGTGGACATTACTAGTTCTGAAAATGTTTCAAGTTTTATAAATTTTGAAAATAGCCTTGTTGGTTACTGGAATTTTGAGCATATTAATCAAACGCATATTTTTGATAATTCAACCTACAATAATAGTGCAGAGATGAACAATAGATTTCAAAGTAACAATACAACAGGTAGATATGGACAGGTTTTTTATTTTAATGGCTCTGGTGGAGGACAATTAAATATAAGCCACTCAAGTGAGTTTGATATAACTGATGAGTTGACTATTGAGCTTTGGTTTAAAGAGTTTGAAACAAGTTTTAATTTAACGCTTAATAATACTGATCCAGGGGGTTCGGTTACTAATTCAGATGATTATGGTTGCTGCATCAGACAAACATCTGATGGCGGATATATTGTTGCAGGTGAAACAAATTATTCTTCATCTGTAGGAGATTCAGGTGATGTTTGGCTTGTAAAACTTAGTTCTAATGGAGTTGTTGAATGGGAAAACGCTGATTTTAATGGAAATCGTGAAGATTTTGCAAGACATGTAGAACAAACTTCTGATGGAGGATATATAATTGTTGGTGAAACAAAATCATTTGGTTCTTCAGATAAAGATGTTTATCTAATAAAAACAGATAGCATGGGAAATGAAGAATGGAATAAAACCTTTGGAGGAAGTGAAGATGATTCAGGTTATTGTGTTCAAGAAGCAGATGATGGATATATCATAACAGGATACACAGAATCATTCGGACCAGGAAACAAAGACCTATGGCTAATAAAAACAAACCAAACAGGATACGCACCCCAAACAGGAGGAAACGCAATAGACTACACAAACAACACATTCAACATAACATACGGAGGGGCAAGTGATGACGAAGGAAAATTTGTTCAAATAATAGATGATGGATATATCATAACAGGATACACAAAATCATTCGGACCAGGAAACAAAGACCTATGGCTAATAAAAACAAACCAAACAGGATACGCACCCCAAACAGGAGGAAACGCAATAGACTACACAAACAACACATTCAACATAACATACGGAGGAAAATCTGATGATGAAGGTATTTGTGTAAAGAAAACTTCTGATCAAGGCTATATAATAACAGGATACACAAATAGTTTTCCGACTCATAATAAACAATTATGGGTTATCAAAACAAACTCGACTGGAAGCAATCAAAGCAACGATCCTAATGATATAACAGGGACATGGATTTTTGGTGGAGAAAATAGGGAGGGAGGAAAATCGATATGCGAAATAACTGGTGGGGGATACATCATAATTGGATATAGGGGTCCTGGAAACCCAGAAACTGATTATATATGGCTTCTTAAAATCGATGAAAGCGGAAATGAAATCAAAAACGCATCTTTTGGAGGAAACGGAAGTGTAGGGTATTCAATTATAGAGAGTTCTGGTGGGGGGTTTATAGCTGTAGGAAACTGCACCTTTTCAAACAATAAAGATGTTTATGTTATAAAAACTGATATTAATTTAAATATTACAGAGGGAAACAATAATCAGAGTTTAAACAAAACACTTATTGGCAAAGGAAGAAATTCTTATCAATTAGAACTTAATAACGCTACATTTTACTGTTATTTAAATTCAACACCAGCGATATCTGCAGGATTTGACTTGTATAACACAACTCAAAATTGGAATCACCTTGTTTTAACATATGATAAAAATGCAACAGAAAGAAAAACCAAGCTTTATTTAAATAAAGAATTAATCGGTTCAAATAACTCCCTCTCAGGTGGCATTAATACAAACTCAGGCAATCTAACAGTTGGTAAAAACTTCAGCGGTTTTATAGATGAAGTAAGAATTTGGAACAGGGTATTAACTTATAAAGAAATAGCTGCATCATATGATGCAAATATTACTGGTTCATATTATTTGAATATTACAGATTCAACTTATCAAAATTATAGTTATTATTCTTACACAATTAGTCAATTGGGAAATGAGAATTCTACAACTGAAAAAAATATTACAATAAACAAATATGTGCCTAATGAGCCAGGTAATTTTTTAGCTACTGCAGATAGTACAACCCAAATAAGCCTTGAATGGGAAAAGGGCAGTAGAGCAGATAATACATCAATTCGATATAAAGAAGGGGAGACAGCACCATCCAATATAACAGATGGAGTGGAAATATATAATGATACAGGCAACTCCTGTGTTAAATCAAGTTTAGATGAAGGTACATATTACAGTTTTACAGCATGGTCTTGGAATAATACAGGTTCTTGTTGGAGTGCTGAAAATGTAACTGTAACTAAAAAAACAGAGTCCAGTTCAACATCTTCCTCTACACCATCGTCAAACATTAATACAGAAGAAACACAAGAAGAAAATGAAACTTCTAGCGAAACAATAAATGATACAATATCGCCAAGTATAACTATTATTAAGCCAAAAAATAATGATTTAATATATGATAAAACACCAACAATAAAAGCAAGTTTTTCAGATGATAACAGTATAGATACATCAAGCATAGTTTTTAAATTAGATGATATTTTAAAAACGGCAAGTATAGGCTCAAATTCTATCGTATATACACCAAGTTCAGATCTACCTACCGGATCTCATAATGTATATCTAAAAGTATCAGATACAAGTGGAAATACAAAATCAAAAACTTGGTCATTTGAAATTATCGACAGCGATTATTTTGAATCACAGAACATAACAAATTCAACAAAGGGCAACACCTCAATAATCAACCCACTAAATAAAACAAAAACAATAATACAAAAAATTGAATTCAAGCCAAATAAGAACTATGATAATCTCAAAATTGAAATAACAGAAATAGGTAAAAATAAAACAATATATATAGAAGAGCCCAGCAATATAACAATAGATAAAACATCCACAAACAAGACATATATTGTATATAGTTACCTAAATTTTTCATTAAAATCAAATGATACCTATGTCAAAGAAGACATTGGGGAAATAAAAATAAATTTTTCAGTAGATATTAGCTGGTTAGAAGATAATGAAATTAATATATCGAATATAACAATGATAAGATATTATAACAACAGTTGGACAAAATTAATTACAAACTATACCGGCAAAACTCAGGATAAATACTCATTTGAATGCACAACACCAGGTTTTTCAACATTTGCAGTAGTAGGAAGCAAAGTCGTTGAAAAAAAAGAGCCTTTTAATAAAGAGAAGGATATAGTTCCTTGGATAGTTATAATTGGTTTTATATTATCTGCAATAGTAATTCTTATTATTGTACTTTTTAAAGCAGGATATATCTACATAGAACAAAAGGAATAATAAAAATAAAAAAATTATTTATTATAGCGGTTGGTCTTGATTGTTATTTGCTGTAACTAGTATATCAGCAGTATTTGATGTATCGGTGTTGTCTCCTTCATCAACCAATGAAACACTAGTATCAAATGTTCCTTCTTCTGTATATGTATGTGTTTTCTCAAAGAAAACCCAACCAGCAGAATTTAATGTATCATCAAATTCAGCATAATAACCGTCATTCCAGTTGATTGTAAGAGATACTTCTTCGCCTGGAGTTCCAATAGCATATCCCGAAATAGTTATAGATTCCCCTTCGTCTATATCAAGTTCCCCGGTAGGTGTACAACTATTTAGATAAGCTGGTTCTGGTTCAGGCTCAGGTTCTGGTTCAGGCTCAGGTTCTGGTTCAGGCTCAGGTTCTGGTTCAGGATCTTGATTTTGGTTGCTACTTCCAGTTGCATCACTTTCACCTTCGATGTAGAGGATATTTCTGAGCACATTTACGTTTTTTAAACTATCAATAATCTCTCCAAAAAACGATTGCCTGATATTACCTGAATCTGCATCTTTATCTACAGATATTTCCATATAGCCATGTATATCCCCTTCAAACCTTGCAATACCCTTTTTTCCCTCAAAATTATAGTTATAACAGCTACCACCACTTTTTATTGCATGAATTGTATACTCCCCTTCTTGTTCCGGAGCTTTAAGTTCAAACAGACCAAATCTATTTGCTATATCACTGGAGATTACAACCTCTTCACCGTTTTCATCAATACCACATAATTCAACTATGGCATTTGATGCAATTAATTCAAGGAGGCCGGAATCCCAGACCCTCTTCCAAACCAATCCTTTTATATCAGCACCAGGTTTAAACTCATCAGTTTTTAATAGGATACCTAATCCATCACCAACACAGATCATAACAGAATCCAAATCTGAATCGCCTTCATAATTAGGTTTATCGTACACTTTAAGACGAGGAATATATAATGCATCTAAAGTATAAGCCTGTGCTAATTCCCCCTGTGGAAAACCATAATTAGGATTTTCATTACATTTACCATTACCATAAAGAAATTTATAGCTTGCAATATTTGACGAATCAGTATTATTGGGCCCAATACTCTTTGATAAATCAAAAAAGACTTTTTCATCTGCTTCATAAAAATCTTTATCACTAATCAAAACAGCTTTTGCAGATTTTTTATTTCCCCAAGATACCTTTTTTAAACGTATATCATCTGAGGTATCTGTGTTTCCGTCATTATCAGTAACAACTAAATTAAAGGTTGTAACTCCTAGCCAACTCTTTGTAGTACCAATATCGATTATTAACTCCGCTTGATCCGTTCTTCTAGCACCAGGTATCCTTTGACTACCACCCGCTGGCTCCCAGGAATAAGAAACAATATATCCATCTTCATTTGCATCTCTACTTTGTGAACCACTAAAAGTGACTGTTTCACCAAGCTTTGCTTCATAGTAATACTTATCTACAATAGCAACAGGTAAGCCATCAACTACTGAGATAGATACTCTGTCCCAATCAGTAGCACCCTCGTTATCAGTTACAGTTAAAATTCCATAAACTTGAAGTGGAGAACTAAAACAACCCAATTCAATTATCGGCTTATCAAGATCTAATCCTACAAAAATATACGGCATATTTGTCCCATTTTCATAAAAACTCCAATGGTAACTTACAATTTCACCATCATCGTCTTGGTCATAACTATCAGAACCATCAAGGATCACATTCTCTCCAACATTTACACTAACATCAGGTCCTGCATTTGCTACAGGTGGTAAATTACCTTCTTCTAATATACAGATAGAGTGAGAAATAAGGCCATATCCTCCCATATCATCTTTAACAGTTAACTGAACATTAAAAGTATCCGTAGACGTATATGTATGAGAAACAGTCTTTCCCCCATTGGGATCAGTATCCCCATCATCAAAAAACCAACTATACTGAACTATCTCACCATCATCATCAGAACTATCAGAACCATCAAATTTTATTTCTTCACCAACAAATCCACTTAATGGAGCATTAATATCTGCAAATGGTAAACTATTAATTGATGCAGTTGTAGTAGCGGTACCAGTCAATCCCTCATCATCGGTGACAGTGAGACTTACATCATACGTACCACTATTCCCATACCTATGTGAAGGTTTGGGGCCATTTCCACTTTGCCCATCGCCAAAATCCCAACTGTATTCTAAAATCTCGCTGTCATCAGAACTACCAGAACCATCAAAAGTAATCGTCTCAAACTCATTAGCTGAGTAGGGTCCACCTGCATCAGCCACAGGTGCCTCAATTATTTCAGCAATTATGTCTGCAGTTGTAGTATCATCATCCTGTGAAGACCCATCATCTACTGTAAGAGTTACATCGTACGTACCAATTGCACTATAAGCATGATATGCGATTTCACCTGTGCCTGTTGCTCCATCGCCAAAAGCCCAAGTATACTGCAAAGCATCATTATCGGAATCACTACTCTTAGAACCAACAAATTTTATTTCTTCACCAAGTATCCCCTCATATGGTCCACCTGCATCAGCCTCAGGGTCATTATTATCTGATCCATCTGGTGGACAAACATCAGGATCAGGATCAACAGGATCAGAATCCCCTTTAGTATCCTCCATTATTTCTTTTTCTCCTATTCCTCCTCCAACTCCAACACTATCCTTTGTACTAATCTCAAAAGCTGCAGAAGAAAAACTAGTAAAAAGCAGTATCATAACCAAAGCATATACAAACAAACATTTTTTATTCATCTTCATCATCACCCTTATACCTAACCGAAGTTAGACGAAATCTTCTTTAATAGTGATACTTTTCAAAATGATGATATAAAAAGATTGTGTGGCATAATCACAAAATGAAAAAATGTAATTTTTTGAAGATAAGAATACGACAATATAATTTATATATAAGAAGTACATACTGCCTTACCCCTTATCTAACAGGTGAACAAATTGGGCAAAGGAATAAATGCAGCAAGAAAACTAAAAAAATCCAGGAAAAAACAACTCTGGAATGATAGATACTACAAAAAACGAGTTCTTCATTTAAAGGAAAAAGCAGATCCACTCGAGGGCACTGCTCAAGCCAGAGGAATCGTAATTGAAAAAGTAGGAATAGAGGCAAAACAGCCGAATTCAGCGATACGTAAATGTGTAAAAGTACAGCTTATAAAAAACGGTAGGCAAATAACTGCTTTTGCACCAGGAAACAACGCTATCAGCTTTATAGATGAGCACGACGAAGTAATGGTCGAGGGGATCGGTGGACGTATGGGACGATCTTATGGAGATATCCCTGGTGTTAGATTTAAAGTAATTAAAGTAAATGATGTAAGCCTTCGAGAAATGATCAAAGGCAAAGTTGAAAAGGCAATGAGACGATAAATATGAGCGCAAAAAAAACAAATCAACCAGATATAAACTTCTTTCCAGCACTATTAAAATACAACATGGACGAAGTAAAAATTGAAGATCAAGGAATAGCACGTTATATGAACATTGAAACAGAAAATATGTACCTTGGAGGTATTTATAACAACAAACTTTTTGCAAAATCCAAAATCCCAGTTGTAGAACGATTAATAAATAACATAATGAGAACAGAAAACTACAACGGTAAAAAAATCAAATCATACAAAGTAGTAAGAGACGCATTTGAGATAATAGATAAAAAAACAAAGAAAAACCCTATGCAAATACTCGTCGATGCAATCCAAAACGCTGCACCAAAAGAAGAAACAACACGTCTACGATTCGGAGGAATAAGTGTTCCCAAAGCAGTAGACGTAGCACCACAGAGGCGCGTAGACATTGCCATTAGAAACATAGCCACTGGTGTTGTAAATGCAACATATAAAAACAAAAAAAGTATAGTAACCTGCCTTGTAGATGAACTTATAAAAGCAAGTAAAAATGATGTATCTTCTTTTGCCGTAGCCAAGAAAAACGATATCGAGCGTATAGCAAAATCCGCTAGATAAAATTTAAGATAAACAAATCATTAACTTATTATAAACAAAAATAATCCATTAGGAGTGTTAAAATGGGAAGAAAAGAAGAAAATATTGCAAAAGCAAAAGATTTAATGAATAAACTTGATAAAATCAGAAACATAGGTATCGCTGCTCATATAGATCATGGTAAAACCACTTTTTCAGACAACCTACTTGCAGGTTGCGGTATGATGAGTGAGGATCTTGCTGGAAAACAACTCGTCCTTGACTATGAGGGTCAAGAACAAGACCGTGGTATAACAATCAATACTGCATCAGCCTCAATGGTACATACTTTTGAAAATCAAGACTACCTCATCAACCTTCTAGATACACCAGGTCACGTTGACTTCGGAGGAGATGTAACACGTGCTATGCGTGCAGTAGACGGAGCAATAGTAGTAGTATGTGCAGTGGAAGGAGCTATGCCACAGACAGAAACAGTACTACGCCAGGCAATACGTGAAAAAGTAAAACCAGTCCTTTTTATAAACAAGGTAGACCGTCTAATAAACGAGCTGAAAGTAACACCAGAAGAGATGCAAGAAAGATTCGTAAAAATCATCCATAAATACAATGAACTACTCAACAAAATAGTCCCAAAAGAACTCAAAGGAAAATGGGATGTAAAAGTAGAAGATGGAACCGTGGCATTTGGTTCAGCATATTACAACTGGGCAATAAGTGCCCCATACATGAAACAATCAGGACTCACATTCAAAGAGATATACGAATTTTGTAACAAAAATGATCAGAAAACACTTGCAAAAAAAATCCCAATACATGAAGTAGTACTTGACATGGTAATAGACCACTTACCATCACCCGCAGTTGCACAAAAATACAGAATACCACATATCTGGAGAGGAGACGACAGCAGCACAATAGGAAAAAGCATGATAGAATGCAAAGAAAACGGACCACTAGCACTAATGGTTACAAAAATCATCCTTGACCCACACGCAGGAGAAGTAGCAGTTGGTAGAATGTACTCAGGTAAAATCGAACGAGGTCAAGAAGTATACGTAGTCGGAATGCCAAATAAAAACCGTGTACAACAAGTAAACGTGATGGTTGCAATCGACAAAATCCCAGTAGAATACGTATCAGCAGGAAACATCGTAGCAGTAACAGGTATAAAAGATGCGATCGCCGGAAGTACTGTTACAGAAGACCCAAACGCAGAACCATTCGAAAGAATAGTACATGCCAGCGAACCAGTGGTAACAGTCGCAGTTGAAGCAAAAAACACAAAAGACTTACCAAAACTAATTGAAGTACTACGATCCATATCAAAAGCAGATCCAAGTATACAAGTAGATATAAACCAGGAAACAGGTGAAAACCTGATGAGTGGAATGGGAGAGTTGCATCTTGAGATTACAGAATACAGAATTAGAAACGATCATAAACTCGAAATCGTATGCTCAGAGCCAATCGTGGTATACCGAGAATCAGTAGGAAAAAAATCTCCACAGAAATTCGAGGGAAAATCACCAAACAAACACAACAGATTCTATATAGAAGTCGAGCCTCTGCCTGAAAAAGTAGCTACTGCACTTAAGAATAATGATATACCTGAAAACGTTAAAAAGCATAAAAATGAGGTTGCAAAGCAATTACAAGAACTTGGCTTTAGCAAAGAAGAGGCAAAAGGTGTTTTTGCAGTACACGGCCAAAATATGATAGCTGATGTAACAAAAGGAATACAGTATCTACATGAAACACGTGAACTGATAAAAGAAGCATTCGACGAAGTAATGAAAAGCGGACCCATCGCAGATGAACCATGCCAAGGAGTTTTTGTAAAACTAGTAGATGCAAAACTGCATGAAGATGCAATTCATCGTGGACCTGCACAGGTAATACCTGCTGTTAGAAACGCAATATATGGCTCAATGATGATATCTGATCCAATAATACTTGAACCAATGCAAAAAGTATTTATTAGTACACCACAAGATCTCATGGGCGATGCAAGCCGTGAGCTTAGCCAGAGAAGAGCAGAAGTAAAAGATATGGCATCTGAAGGAGATAGTGTAAACATTGATTCAAAAGCACCCGTCTCAGAGATGTTCGGTTTTGCTTCATCAATAAGAAGTGCTACTGGTGGAAGAGTACTATGGAACACTGAGAATATAGGTTTTGAGCCAATGCCAAAACACTTACAAGGAGAAATAATAAAACAGGTAAGAGAAAGAAAAGGACTCAAACCTGAGCCAAACCCACCACAATACTATATGGAGTAAAACATCCATAAATTTTTTTTATTTAAATATATTTGAAAAATCCTTTTTTACAAATCTAGATCTACACGGTAATCTATGCGTCCAATAAACCGTCATTTCCTTTGGGTTTGTAATCCATGAAAAAGCAGTAGCAACAGAACTATTTTTATCAGGATGACGACATATATCACTTGAATCCTTTTTATTTTTATTTGTTCCATCTCCATGGTCTCTACATATCATTTTACACACATCAAGTGTGATATTTCCATAGTTCTGCTCAAGTAATTCCTGAGCTCTTTTATTTCTATAATAAGATTGCATGTATTCATACCAAAAATCAGATCCTGTAAGATTAGGATCAAGCCATATATGATGATTTGCATGCCATA
This sequence comes from uncultured Thermoplasmatales archaeon, assembly GCA_964592335.1. Lineage (GTDB taxonomy): Archaea > Thermoplasmatota > E2 > DHVEG-1 > DHVEG-1 > CAZKUB01. Next base: position 16,350 of record CAZQEU010000004.1, on the reverse strand, counting down.
ATATATTTCGGTAAGAACCAGTAATCTCTGTAGAATTTCCAAAAACTGTAATGATATGACTGTGTGTCTGCTCTATCATAAGTATCCCACCCTCCCTGTCACAGAATACTTCCGAGGAGCCGTCATACTGGTTTATAAAGCTTTTATCCTTCTGATTTGCTCTCCGCATGTTTTTCCATAAAGTCGCTGCTTCAGATACATTTTTACAGGTCATCATCGTAAGACGCTCAAGCATACTTGTTGAAATACCTTCTCCTTCATCGATAGATCTACTATGATTCTCTGTAAAACCTGTTCCAGGAGAAGCCCATGCAAGACCTTCTTCGTTTAAAAAAGTAAACTCATAAAGGATTGGTATCCCCCAGAAAGCATACTGATATCTCATAGTACCTATTCTTACAACCCAGGTTTTATAGGTCATAAGACGGTGAAATAAACAAGAAAATACAATATTTTTAATATTATCAACTGGTGTGTCAACATTAAAAGTTAGAAATGTCTCATTGTTTTTTGTAGCCACCCCTGTGCTTGCAGTAGCAGTACATTTCTCAGAGAAAAAAGATGAAATAAAATTAGCTATATCCACCAGACGACTTATTTTAATGTTTAAAGAATCAGACAGTCCACTTAACTCTTCATAAAACAAAGGATAATCTTCTTTCAATGTTTTTATTTGTTTAATATCTGTTTTTTCACTCATTTTATTTTTTGTTGAAAACATTGAGAAAAAATCTAGTAATTTGAACAAATAAGGATAAGTTTTACCTACTTCAAAACCATAATCATACATATCTTGTGCATGTATATAGGAGATAGAAAAAGAATCATTAGATTGAGTTGTTTCATGTTCTTTAAAAGAAGAATTAGCATTTATTATTGGAAGAAATGCTGAGAGTAGTAAAACAAGAACAAATAATATTGAAATTTTCTTTTTTGAATATATTTTCATCATTTCTAACCCTCAAGAACATATACTTGTGAATCTGCACCAGGTGGTACTCTCTCTACTTTTGTTTCTTCATCTAAAATAACGCGTCTAATTGAATAAAATTCATAATAAATAGTGCCATTCGGTGAATCAAAATTAAAGACAAACCCATTTGAACTATCGTTATCAGTATCATAAAACATCCATTCAGACCAATGAGTAAGATTAGCAGAATGCCTGTAATATAAATCAATTTCTACTGGTTCTTCTTCTGTTTTTACATTGCAGGTAACGTTAAAATCCAAGGAATAAATATCGGAATCGAAATCACAAACTTCAGATTCACCATAAACAGGCGGAAGATCACTGTCTGGTACATTCTTAGAAGACCAAGCAATACTTCTTCTAACAATCCAATGTGTATGATTAAATTCATCTTCGACTGTTTCATCTTCTGGTGTAACATTTTCCCATCTGTAAAAACCTTCATATAAATTATTATGATTTGTATCATTTTTTTCTTGGATATGTCCTCCCCACCAAACATTATGCTCCGGATGTCCCGTGCACCTAACTATCCTTGCTTCATTTTCATTTGGATAAATCTCTGAAACCATAAAAGGCCTATTTGAAAAATTAGTCTTTACAATTTTTTCAGTTTTTATCCAATCACTAGCAAAAACCGGTGCTTTTAGAAATAAACCAAGATGCGTGAAATAATGCAATTCTTCATCAAATAACAACCCTTTAAGTAAACCTCTAATCCCACCTTGATAACTCCAATAATGTATATCTGTGGATTCATTATCAGAAAACTCTTGATCAGGATATCTTGCTAAAACATTTATTTCACTTACAGGATCTTCAGGAAGAACTAACGCAGGTCCCCCTACCCAACGAATCCTACAAGTATCCTGAATATAGTCCTCAAAAATTGGATTATCTTTGTTCAATGGAATGTCTAACGGAATACCCGCATAATAATTTGACGCATAATCTGTTTGATTCCAACCAGAGTACCACAAATAAGCTCCTGCATAGCCTAAGGCTTCAGGAGGAAGTCCTCTAAGCTCACTAAAAAGAAGTGTTGCTTGGGAATGATCACAATCTACTTCAGAAAAACCAAAACAAAACGCCTTCCAAGTATAATCAACAAAAGAAACGGGATCATTTATTGTATTACCTGGAAGCATACCGCCGGCACAAGTACCAAAGTATCCACCTCCCTGCTCAACAAAATCAGTTATTCTTCTTCTCTCAATAGCAATTCGTGGTTGATATTTGGAGATTATATTGACTGACTTATTATCCACTTGATCAGGAGGATAAATCATAAGATCATAATTCTCAACTGTGAGTTTTCCTCTGCGAAGCATCTTAGAGTTTAATAAGTCTATTTCAAATTTATAGGTTGTATCACCAACTATCCACGAATAGTTTCTTAATGCATATACAAAATATTTCGTACGACGATATGGACTATGAAACTCCTCATTTTCTTCTTCATCAGTAAAAAGAGCAACATTTATGGTAATGGTCTCTTCAGCATTTGATTTTTTTTCAATAAAAGTTGCCGAAACAACAAATATATTAGCAATTATTAACAAAGAAATCATAATCGACAAGATTTTAATTTTCATAATACCACTTATTAAGCTATTAATACATATTATTTATTATCATTAATATAATTTATGTATGATATATTGATATTAATGGAAAAATACTGCTATTAGATTACAAAAATTAAAAAACATTATAAAAAAAGCCTGTATTACACATATTCTGAGGATGCACATATGGATAAAGGAACCATTCCTATAAACAAAAAATTTGAACTTGAATATAGATACTACGACAGAGATACAAATTTTAAATATTTTAACAGAAAATTTGAGATCTATGTTCTTGAAAAAAAGACCCTCAAGAAAAACTATGTAATGCATATGGACAATGCAAACACCCGTCAGATGATGCCAAAAGTATACAAAGCATCTTCAGGCAAAAAAATGGATTTTGGAATAACCACTCTTAACTGGAATGATATCAAAACAAAGTTTACAGATTATATTGTTTCAGAGCTTGGTGAAAAACAAAGAAACAACATTAAAAAAGCAGTGGGAAAGCTGTCTTCACCTAAAATATAATAACTATATTTTTTTATCTCATATATACTACTTTTCGGTGGGAAAACTAAATATTACTAATTCGTCGATAAACGAAGTTTTGTAGGAAACATATTTATATATTGGTTTTTAAATATAAATGTAGAGGCTGCTGCTTGCCCATTAAAATATGACAAAAAATATAATAAAAACTTAGAGGCAATAAAGTGGAAATAATAGAAAGATATAACGTTGGTATTATCTATGTTAATAAAGTCTTAAATAATTACAATTTAAGATAACGTTTATATAATATTAAAAATATATATAAATAGTGTAGAGAAAAAATAAAATAAAATCTGGGGAAAATAAAATGAAATATAATAAAGTAATGGCGTTTTTAATCGCATCTCTTCTTTTTTTAACCACCATATCATCAGTTATGGGTGCCACATTCAACAATCAAAATAATGTAATATATGATTTTAAAGGAGAAACTCCTGATGATTTGAAAGATGAAGAAGAAAACTTACAAAAATCAGTTTCAGATAAAAACACAAGAGACATAGGCAAAATTAGTGCTTTGTTAAAAACAAGGTTAAATAATTTTTTTGAAAAACTGATGGGAAAATTACCCAGATTAAGATCCCTACCTTTATTTAGTAGCTTATTTGATAGAAATGTTGCAGAAAACAATGATGATAAAGATACAGTTGAAACAAACCAAGTCGAAAAACAAGAGATTTCTACTACAAAAATCCTAAGTAACGGTGAAGAACCGGATGATGTGACAATAGTCGCTGAATCGGGGCATTTAAGCTTTGAAGTCAATGGTTATTCAATAGTTGATACCACTTTAGATATAAATGGTACACTCGTAACATTGAGTGGGATTTTATACCTTCATACCGGAGTAGAATCTCTTCATATATGGTGGAATTTATCCAGCGGTTTTTTCAAGATAGACGCCACTGCTTTTTCAGAAGATGGAGATCCCTTTATTGAATTAGAAGATTTCTTGATATCTATAAAATATAACAACAGCGATTCAGATGATGAAATAAGTTTTTCCGTGGGATATCTGAAAATAGATGCAATGGGTTTAATTTTAATAGATGAAAATGGATCTCAAGGAGTTGTAGATTTAGACGGGATATTTGAATTCACAGATATCGGTGTTTCAATTACAAGTTTGGACCTTGGTAATTTTACAATATCTGCTGGTTCTTTTGGTTTTTCAGCAGGTTTTGATGGTGATATTTTTGTTTCTTGGGATGCTTCTGGTTTTATCATAGATGGTGTTGTTGATGCATATGCAGGGGGCTCTACTTCTGCAATTTTAAGTTTAGAGGATTTTGATCTTTACCTTGAACAGATTCCGATGGTTGGGTATATTGGTCCTACGAGTCTTGAGATTGGTAGTTTAAATGTTTCGGATGCTAATTTTTCGCTTTTTGTAGAAACTGATTTTGAAGATGATTTTTCTTTGAATTTAGGTGTTGGAGCGACTATATATATTGATACTTTCTCATTATCAAGTAGTTTTGCTGATGTTAGTTTTAGCTCTCTTTATACATCTGCTTATTTGAATATTTCTACTGATCTTTCAAGCTGGGCTGAACTTACAGTATCAGGCGAATTCTCTCTTAGCTCTCTGCATATATCAAATCTTTTATCTGTAAGTATATCAACTAGTGGTAGCCTTGATTTATATTTCTCTATTTCAGAATCACTAGTGCAGTTAAATGCTGATGCATCAGGCACGCTACGTATCCTAAGTCTTTATGTACCCATTTTTCCGCTATCTTTAGATGAATTTTTAGCTGTTGGTACTATATCATTTTCATTTACAAATGGACTTATTGAGGTTTCAAGTTCTGGTTCAATAAGGATTCGTGGATTTACTGCAACTGTACCGCTTCTTCAAACATCTTATTATATTTCACTAGGGAGCCTAAATGCATATGGTGATTTCAGCATAACATTAGCCAGTCTTAGCTCAATCAGCATCAGTACAGGTGGTGGTTTCCAACTCACCTATTTATCAATCACCAACACAAATTCCTTTGCAGTCAATAGCATACAATCAATTATTGGTGCAGGTGACGTTGATATTGACCTCTCATCAAATTTTGTTGTAGATGCTGATGGAGGAATAACAATTCAAGGTTTGCATATTGACCTAGCATCTGTAGGTATTGCCTCAGCGATAATAGATCTTGATTATTTTTCCTATGTGGGTTATTTATCTATTGATTATAACTCCTCTGCAGGGTTATCCCTTAATGCGATTAATTCAGTAGGAGCCTCGGGTTCATTGACTATAAATGGTTTTAGTGCAACAGGCACAGTTGAAGGCATTTATCTTGATGGCAGCTTCAGCTTAGCCGGTGACCTATATTTCGACTATGATGGAGATAATGTAGAACTAAGTGGGAAAGACATTACGATATCGGATCTCTCTTTGATAGTTGCAGGAAATATCTCTCTTACCTTAACAGCAGGTATGATTTCTCTATCAGGTTCTGGAAGTGCATCAATTATATGGGATAATGGCAAGTATAGTGATTTTGAAATTAATTCTGCGTCAGCTCAATTAAGTATTTCAAATATATATTTATCAGGTACTTATAACAGTAGCTTTTTTGTTGAAGGCAGCATAGATGTTCAAGGACAAATTGATGTTGATGTTGGAGTTGATAGTGAAACATCATCGTTTTCAATTTCCGTAGTTGGAACTATTACTGCTCCAAACCTTCATATTATAATTCCACAAGGAGAAGCAATTATTACAAATTTACAGGCAAATGATATCAATGTGCATTTAAATATTAATGAAGATGGTTCCATTTCTGGTTCTGCTTCAGGCTCTGGTAGTTCGTCATGGGATGAAATTTATATTTACTCTGGCGGCAATAGTATTTGGTTGTATGAACTTGAAGGTGATCTTACGGTTAATGCTGAAAATATAAATCTCGAACCGCCAGTTATGCAAGGTTCTGTAGATATAGAAAGCGATAATGGCGGCACATTCTCTCTAATTGCTGAGACTACTTATGGTAATTTTTATATTGAGCAGCTAGGAGTTCCGCCAGATTTTCATGGTAGTGTTAGTGGATATCTTGATAACGATCCAAAAAATGATTATGTTAGCGTGTATGCAGATACGAATAATAAAATGATATCTGGTAAATTTACATATGTAGGTACAAAATCAGTTGAATTCGAACGGTTTGGAAGTATTGAAATTGAGTTTTCTAACCCCTACGTCTCAGCTGGTTTATCATGTAATGATGTTTTATTTGAATATGACAATGCATGGATATTTCCTAGAGTAAAACCACCACAATTAGGTCTCTCAATTACAGACTGGGGAGTTATAGTTGAAGGATTAGGTTTAACAATAACAATTGGTGAAAATCAGATATATCCATTAGAATTTCAGCGTGAAGTAATTGTTAAAGGAAAAAATGAATCAGCAGGTCTAGATGATTGGCAAGAAAGTACTGTCAAGGCTGATGAAAGCCCGGCTACAATAGATTTTATGGCAGAAGTTAAAGCGGCAGATACTAAAAATACTTCTTTAGATGATAACACAGTATTTCATTTCTATTTTGGTGATATATCAGAGAAGGTGGGATTAGATTCAGTTTCTCCGGAAGGTGTATATAAATCTGAAAACATATCTTATACTTTCGAAGAAGATGGAACTTATACGGTTAGAGTTACCCTTGAAGACAATGATGGAAATGTTTTTGGAACAGATGAAATAACTGTTAAGGTAAACGTTAAAGAATTAGATATAAAACTTTCAGCAAAGGGCCCAGACTCAGGTTGGAATGAGAAAAATCTAGAAGTATCATTAGAAGATGACGAGGCACAAGTTGATTTCAAAGCAGAAGTATTGAAAGGACATTCTGAAGATTCCCAATATGAATACAAGTTTAGTTTTGCAAATGAAAAAGATGTATCAGGAACTCATTTTCAAACATCTAATATTTATTCGGTCAAAGGTGAATATACAGTAAGAGTAAATGTAAAAGAGATTGGAACTAACATAAAAGGAAGCGCAGATGTAAAAATAATTGTAAATGGCAAAAATCTAAGATCTATACTTCTTGCGACACCAAAACTAACTAGAGTAGGTGAAACTGTAAAATTTAAAGCAATAGCTTGGTATGGCACATTAGACGGCAATTCACAAAATAATGAAAATTCAGATGTACAAGAAACTGAAACCACAACTACTTTTTCTTCATTTGAACCCTCTAACGATAAGGGTTTTACATACCATTTTGATTTTGATGATGGCAACTCAGTAAATGTTCCTGAAGACGGCTTAACAGCTGAGAATACCGCCATTGTATATCATAGTTACTCTCAGCCAGGTACATATAGGGCAAGGGTAAGAGTAACAGATGAAGATGGGGAGACAACTTCAGCAAAAGTATGGATGGTAGTAATTGGGGACTTAAGGACAAGACTAACTGCAAGACCTAAAATAATAAAAATTGCAGGTGATGGTAGCAGCTCTTCCCAAAATTCAAATGTTCAAAATACTGTACAATATCAAACGATACAGTTTTCAGGTGAAGATAATAAAGGTACTACAACTCTACATGCATGGGCTGATGGATTTTTTGGAGGAGGTAGCTCTCCTTCCCCCCAAGATGCACCAACTGAGGGCTCTGTTCAATATTCTAATTTAGATTTTTCAGATAATGATAGATATTTTTATGAATTTGATTTTGGTGATGGAAGTAGCGTATCATTTAGGGGAGATGATAAAGTAGAAATACAACACTCATATAGTTCTAATGGGCTATTCCATATATATTATCCTCAGGTAACTGTTACAGATGAAAAAACTGGGGATCAAGGAATTGGTTTTTGTATAGTAGTTGTATTTGATCTTAGTGATATTAATAGTGCAGTTACGGTTGATGCAGGTATGCCAATAAATCTTGATGCTACATCCCTACCTGCAGGTGTAGTTGATATGGTTACAAAGACATCGCAGACTTCTCCTTCACCTGCTCCTCAACCACAACCTCAGCCACAGCCAGAACCAGAGCCAGAACCTCAGCCATCCCTTCCCGATGACAGTGATGGAGACGGTGTATCAAATGAAAATGATAACTGCCCATACAAATATAATCCATTCCAGGAAGATACTGATGGAGATGGGATAGGTAACGCTTGTGATGATGAAGATGATTCCCAAACTCAACCCGCTGTATATTCATCAAGTAGTTGTCCGTTATGCTCTAATGATCTAAATCAAGATGTTGGTATAAAATATGACGGAGATTATGTTGAAGGTCAAGATGGACAAAATACTGAAGATTTGTCAGACCAATATGATGTAACTATAAGGTTTAATGGAAGTGGAACTCATATACCATCAAGTGTTCTGCAGGATACATCCAATCCAAATGATGTAACCAATGATGGTTCTGGTAGCCTCACTTTAAGTTATAGTTTCAAAAATGTAAAAGATGTTTCTGAAGGTGATAGTGTTGCATCTATTAGCGATGCTTTATCTACTGTAAATGCAGATAATAATGTAGTTTCAGCTACAGTATCAGATGTCGTTAAACATAGTAGCAGATCTGTTAATTATAGGGTTATCAGTTTTACTTTAGTTAATGACGAATCTAATATGATTTCTAATGATGAAGAGGATGACTGTCAGATAAACGATGATCTTATTATACCCCCATATGAAACATCGACTGATGATGAAACGGTTGCTTTAAATCGTATGTCTTTTGACGGACCCTCCACTATTGGTAGCATCAAAGATGAGTCAAGTACTGTTTCTGATAATGGTTTTGATTTTGAGCTTTGCATAACCCCTGATTATCTCATCTGGGCTGACGGTGTTTTTGTTTCTGCGGATAAAGTAACACCTGGTGATGTATTGTATAGTGTCAGCGGGTATAGCTTAGTGGTCACAGGTGCCAATGTAGTTTCCTCCAGCAAAGCTGATATTTATGATCTACAGTTAGAAGATGATTTGAGTTGTTATTTTGCAAATGGTGTCTTGGTGAAACCTTCTGGCAGTAATGGTGTTTCTGGTGTTTGTGCTGGTACTTTGATTGCTATAGTTGATAGTAATACTGCTGGTAATGGTTTGATTTCTGATGATAGCAGTGGTGTTTCTGATACAGAAGAGATTAAGGGTGGCATTATTCCACCTATTGAAGGTGATGATACTATGACTACCGGTGGCGAAGTAAACACTTACAGTATTCTAAATTCAAACCAAGATGGTTCTAATAAAGTGTGTACACAATTTGATCTATTATCCAGATTTTTTGAAAGATTAGTCCAGATAATTCCAAGATTAGCTGACATCCCATTTATCAGCAGGCTTATAAATACAGATGATCAGAATTCTGATAACGAAGAAGAACAACAAGAAGAAATAAATAATGAAGAAAACCCTCATAATGAACCAGATACTAACAACGAAGAAGACAATACAAATAACGATCAAACACAAAACAGGGATGATGCCCGTGGAGGAATAAGTATTCCTGTACCAATAGGAGATTCAATAGTTGAAGATACCAATGGCAATGTAGATCCAATAAACAGTATAAGTAATGCAGGGCAAGAAGATTCTATGTCATCAGTTATTTCAATAATCGAGGATGAAAGTAACGATGATGAAATCTATTATATCTGGGATTTCGGTGATGGAAATGTAGGAGTAGGTGTCAAACCTGTTCATACTTATCATTCTTACTTTGACTCCTCATCTGAAAGTAGTATGACTGCTGCAGATCAATATCTTTTTGACCCTATACCTATTGATGGTGAAAACATCGGCGACATAAGTCCAGCACCCTCCTCTGATGATGAAACCAATAGTGTAGTAAACTACAGAACAATTACATATGATATAACATTATACATAATGAAAGGCTCAGGTCAGGTGATAGGTTTTGATACAACCTCAATCACCTTAGAAAAACCTATAACCTCAAATGACGACGGTAACAACAATGAAGGTTCTTTTGCTTACAATTTCAAAAATATTGAAGATGTTATTGAGGGAGACAATGTTGCATCTATTAGCGATGCTTTATCTACTGTAAATGCAGATAATAATGTAGTTTCAGCTACAGTATCAGATGTCGTTAAACATAGTAGCAGATCTGTTAATTATAGGGTTATCAGTTTTACTTTAGTTAATGACGAATCTAATATGATTTCTAATGATGAAGAGGATGACTGTCAGATAAACGATGATCTTATTATACCCCCATATGAAACATCGACTGATGATGAAACGGTTGCTTTAAATCGTATGTCTTTTGACGGACCCTCCACTATTGGTAGCATCAAAGATGAGTCAAGTACTGTTTCTGATAATGGTTTTGATTTTGAGCTTTGCATAACCCCTGATTATCTCATCTGGGCTGACGGTGTTTTTGTTTCTGCGGATAAAGTAACACCTGGTGATGTATTGTATAGTGTCAGCGGGTATAGCTTAGTGGTCACAGGTGCCAATGTAGTTTCCTCCAGCAAAGCTGATATTTATGATCTACAGTTAGAAGATGATTTGAGTTGTTATTTTGCAAATGGTGTACTAATAAAACCATCAGAAGAAAGCAGAGAAGAAAGGACTATTTCAGGAGTACTTGCAGGCACAAAAATAGCATTAGTAGTTAATGCAAACCAAGAAATAACCCAAAACAACGAAGTAGAAGACGACATACAAGACGATATCAACCCTATACACCCACCAATAAACCAACCAAACAACAACAATATGCTACCAACAGAACAAACAACACGTAATGATTTAACAGAGAGGATATCTTATATTGCATTCTAAATTTTTTTATTTATCTCCTTTAGATATATCCTAAATAATTTCTATTATAATAGTTTAAAATGAATATACAAAAACATTTTTGACAAAATCATCAATAATAACTGAAAAATCAAATCTTTGGGTGAAATAACCATAATTTAAGAGTAAAAAATAGCAGAACCTTCAGACTAATACTCAGTAATCTTATATTTACCATGCACTGGCTCATAAATCTGCCCGTTACGCTTAAGACGATCAAGTGCTTCTTCAACCTTACTTGATTCCAGACCATCTATTTCTGCTTCACGTACTATATCTCCGCGAGCTGCATTACCATCTTTTGCCTCATTGCAGAGACGCTGAATAATATCCATGAGACTACGCATTCTATCATGCTGACTATGTGATATACCAGTAGTGATAATATCAATATCAAACTTACCGGTCTCCCTATCCATACCAACACGACGCAGATACTGATCAATAATGTAAATAGCACGTTTTGCATCATCAATAGTTACCTCCTGACTCAGCCTAATCTTTGCACTGGCCTCAGAAAGACGCACAAATGCTTCAAGCTGACGAGGAGTAAACGTTACAGTCTCCTCAGAGCTATTTCTGAAATCAACATAATAATTCTTTAAAATCTCAAGAGCTTCATCAGTCATAACAGGATAGATAGTACGTTTTGCATAAGCAACATATTTACGCAAAAAATCAGGTTTAAAAACAGGCATAACATCTTTTACAAAACCCTCCTGCTGTTTTTTAGTATACTTAGATTTTTTGGTTTTAAGAATATTTTCTCCAACCTCACCTGCCTTATGCGTCATAAGAATATGAGTCGCCAAGTCTGTATCCTTCTGACGATGAGGTTTATCAAGAATACTAAAGATAAGATCAAAACGAGACAACAGCGCTGGCGGCATATTAATTTGCTCATGAATCGGTAAAAACTCATCAAAACGACCAAGCTTTGGATTTGCCGCAGCAAGTATTGCACAACGAGACTTAAGCGTTGCATTTATACCTGCCTTTGCAACAGATATTTCCTGCTGTTCCATTGCCTGATGCATAGAGCTACGATCAGTTTCTTCCATTTTATCTATCTCATCAATACAAGCAATACCCATATCAGCAAGCACAAGAGCCCCCGCTTCCAAGGTCCACTGACCCTCACCAAACTCATCACGAACCGCTGCGGCCGTAAGACCCGCAGCCGATGAGGCCTTACCAGAAGCATAAACACTACGCGGTGAAAGCTTACTCATATAATTGAGCATCTGAGACTTAGCAGTACCCGGATCACCCACAAAAAGAGCATGAATATCACCACGAATACGCGTTCCATCAGGCATCTGTTTGGCCATACCACCAAACAACTGTAGAATAAGTGCTTCTTTTTCTATATCCATACCATAAATAGTTGGAGCAATACTCTTTTTTATTTTATCATAAATCTCAGGATCCCTGCTAACTTTGAGAATCTCTTTTTCATCCTCAGGCGTTACTTCCACTTCTTCAAAGGCAAGTTCCTGGTTTTCAATACTTATTGCATCCATAGTTTTTGCAAAACTAGTAAGCCTGAATGTACCACGACGACGCTGCATAGAATGCAATATCCCATTTACAACAACACGGTCACCAGGAGCAATCTCTCCTACAAGATCATCCTCAAGAAAAACGCTTATGCGCTCAGGTTGTGCTCCGCCGCGAAGACCTTCAGGGTTCTCCTGAATCTCAATCTTCTGAGAATCAATAAACTGAGAAAGATTAGGCAAAAGTTTAAAAGAAGAAACACGACCACAACCACCCTGATCCTCATAACACTCAGATGGCTCCTTAAGAATATCCTCTTCTTGCTCAATACGAATAATAGCACCACATTTAGAACACTGAAAAGCACCAACAAGAAGCTTTGGGCGCACCTCCGTTCTCTTCTTTACAAGCCCATCCACAGCCATCATCTTACCCAAATGATTAGCCCTGATATAACGAATAATAATCTTATTTGTATCAGGAAGGTTTGTAATACGAAAATGAAGACGGAGTTTCTGCTCAGCAGCAACATCAATTTTTTTAAGAGCTTCTTCTGCATTATACTTCGCCTTATAAGGCTGAGTGAGAAGCAATTCAGCAAGCTTTGAATCAGCTTTATCAATCTCCCAGTAATCAACAAAAAGACTACGTTTCTCAGGATAACTAAGTGCTACTGTCTCTATATCTGATTTACAGTGTTCCTCTAAAAAATCCTGCCATTGAGCAACCAATGTTTCATCCTTTAATAGTTTCACCAAAGTAGTATTCCCCCAGATAACGGTAAAAAAATGATAACAAGCTCCTGCTTATAAATATTTTCAGGAGGTCATTAAATGTTTTTTAAAATGATATAAACTTCATTAATCTTTGTTAAAAAGAGCACAATAGTAAGGGTCATGAGCATATATAGATCCATAGTGATAATAAGCACTTGCTCTGCAACCTCCAGAGCATAGATTTTTATATTCACATGTCCTACATTTTTCTATATCTTCAACCGTTAAATATCTAATTTTTTTTATAAGGCTAGAATTTTTCCATATTTCAGATAATTTTTCTTTTTTTGCATCTCCAAGTGCAAATTTTGGTTCAACTAAGAATATACAAGGGTAAACAACACCATTTGAACCAATATATAATACTTGTCTACTATTACCACACTTTGGCATTTTTTCATTGGAAGTATAAGATGTTGAGTATACAATAAACTCACGAGTTGGAAAAAAAGTCAAGGATCCTTGGTATTTATTATTTAACTCAAATATTTTTTCTCCAATTTTTTCCCATTGCTTGGTAGTTAATTGTATTTTATCTTTGTTTTTATATCCTCTACCACAATAAGGATGAGCCGGGCCTATACGTATATATCTAATGCCAAGTCTATGTAAGAATTCTGCTGTTTTTTCTAAGTCAGTACAATTTCTTTTTGTTAACACAATAGCTATCTCTGGTATTTCATCATATTCTATAAGATGAGTTATAGACTGCATTGTCTTATTATAGGACTCTTTTTTTCCGCGGTTAAAATCATGATGTTCAGGTAAATAACTGTCCAAACTTATCTGTAAAAAAACATATTTATAATTAGAAATCTTTTTAGCATATTCTTTATTTATTAGTAAACCATTGGAATAAACTTGAGTGAGTAATTGTTGTTTTTCTACATAGTCTAAAATTTCAAATATGTCTTTTCTAAGGAAAGGTTCTCCTCCACTCAAACATAGAAGCCAAGTACCTAAATCCTTTAATTGCCTTATTATCTTTAATATCTGTTCAGTTGAAAGTTCTTTGTTTTTTTTCATTCTATCTGAGGCTAAACAATAAATGCATTTACCATTGCATTTTGTTGTAATATCAAAATGTACTGTCCTTGGAGCATATTTCTTATTGGAAACTCTTGAAGGAATATCCTCTATTCTCATACTTAGTTTTTCAAGATTATCGAGTATAGTTTTAACGTCTTCTCTAGCATTTTTCTCATCTATACCAAAAAGTTTCATTATTTTAGGAATTGAACCATCAACACCATATTTTTTAACTAACTTAATCATTTTCCACGATGTCTTACTTATTGTAATTCTATTATAATAATCAAAGCCGTCAAACAGCTCCATACCTTTTTCAGTTTTTCTAATCTTATACATATTGCTTATACCGTTACAATCTCTATTTAATATCTTTTTTTATATTTATCTAGGCAATCATGAAACTGTTTCATCTAGATAAAATGAACAATATACGGGATCAGGAGCATTAAGTTTTTTATTATAGGCATATGCCATCCCTCTGCATCCTCCAAAACACTTATCTAACATTGGACAACTCTTGCATTTTTCAAGATCATCAATACTAAGTCTCCTAAATCTTTTAAAAACTTCTGAGTTATCCCAAATATCAGTTATATCTTGCTTTATGATATTTCCTGCTTTAAACTCTGGGAAAGCAAGACTGTAGCAAGGATAAACATCACCTTTTGATGAAATATAAATAGTATCCTTTCCTGCTTCACATCCTGCTTCAACTGTTTTTACTAACTCAGGATTTGATAAAAAATTAAACATATTAGGAGATACCGAGAAATAAATTTTTTCATTATACTGCTTACTCAATTTACTAATCTTTTTACCTAAAAGCTTAATTTCTTCATTTGTAAGACTTATTTTATCTTTATTTTTTTCAGCTTTACCATAAGTCACACTTGCCGGTGCTAAACGAATTTGTTTAATACTGAGATCATGCAGGAAAACAACAGTTTTTTCAAAATCATCAAAGTTGTTTTGAGTAATTGTAATTGAAACTGTTGGAAATATCCCGTTCTTTATAAGTTTTTTAATACCTTTTACAGTTCTTTCAAATGCTCCACTCATTCCACGCTGTATGTTATTAATATCTGGATTCGAGCTATCCAAACTAGTTTGGATTAACAATTTATCGTAAATAGCAAGTTTTTTTGCTATTTTATCATCTATAAGAGTTGCATTTGTAAAAATCCATGTCACAATATCAAGTCTATTTGTAAAATCTAATAGCTCAAATATGTCTTTTCTAAGAAAAATCTCTCCACCACTAAGAACTAAAGACCAGATTCCTCTATTGTATAAGGATTGCAATGTTCCAATTATTTTTTCCGTCGATAAATCGGTTTTATGCGCCATTAAATTATCAGATGAGCAATAAATACAATTTTGATTACATTTTGAAGTAATATCAAATTGTGTTCTTCTTGGAGCGTATTTATTAAAAGGAATGTCAGCCGGTACTTCTCCAAAATCTAATTTAAGTATTTTAAAATTATTTAGGATTGTTTCAACATCATCCCTAGCATTTTTCTCATCTATACCAAAAAGTTTCATTATTTTAGGAATTGAACCATCAACACCATATTTTTTAACTAACTTAATCATTTCCCATGACGTCTTTGACAAGTTATACTTTATATTTCTAAAAGGTTCATAAATTTGTATGTAATCTTCTTTTTGTTTTGCTTTTAACACATTTATCAGTTTCCTCTTAGTATAGTAATTAGCAATAATAATTAATTTATGTCAGTTTGTTGTATATAAAAGCTTTATTTATTGGTTGTCCATGTAGAAACATAAAAATAATAGAATTAAAAAAGGAGATCATACTATCATAAATTAGAAATAAAAAATTTATTTAAAATATTTGACAATTTACGATTTATAAAGGAATTTAACTTTATAGAAATATTTTTCCTTTACCCATACCGCCAGTTAGAGAGGAGCCTATATCTAAATCATTTTTGTCAGTTTTTATTGTTTGTGGTTTTTCATATACCATTTTTATCACCTAATATATCTATATAATTAATCAGACATATAATATTATAATGTCGAAGTATTTAAGTCTTTTGTTTCGCCATATCAAATTAATTTAAGGGGAATAAAGTTTTCCCGTTTTGAAAACTTTAATTTTTCATATTTTTCATC
>CAZQEU010000003.1:0-45873 GCA_964592335.1 uncultured Thermoplasmatales archaeon | reverse complement strand
TGATAAGATATACTTAAATAATTTCTTTGGCGTTTTTTTGCATTCGGAAGTACTGAAATATAATTTTTTACATAACACTTTTAACAAAATAGACTACAACAGTTAGAAAAAAAATAAACATACGTTAATTATAAGTATTAAAAATATCATTCAAAGTCATGAGACGTACTACCTGTGAATACATGATGTGGTATGGATTACCTGTAATACGAAAACAAATCGCAGAAAGTATGATCAATGATTATGGTCTCACACAGAAAGAAACAGCCAATCAACTTGAGATTACACCTGCTGCAGTATGCCAGTATCTATCTAAAAAGAGAGGAAGTTTTGATATAGAAGACGAAAACGTTTTAGGTGAAATAAAAATCTCTGCAAAAACAATAATTAATAATGGAAATGGTAGTATAATCAACGAAACATGTAGGATATGTAAACTACTGCGCTCTACTGAAGAATTTAAATTATTCTGTCCGGGATGCGACGAGTAAAAAAATTAAGATTATACACTAATACTTTCTTTATCAAGATGATAAACCGTTATCATATGATCTGGTCTGTAAGATTTTTTTGCTCTTCTAAGACCAGGGATATCCATGTCTGATTCTCGGTTTATATAAACAAACTTTTTTTGAAGAACACTAGCAGCCTCCTGATTTATTGCTTTGTATATACCAACGTAATCAGGTGATGCTTTTTCATAGTGAATCACAGCTGTATCCTCATTTATTTTTTCAAAAACAGATATCGCCTCTACTTTTCCAGATATTCTAATTAAAACACCTGAAAGATTAAGCTTGGAGAAATTATCCATAGAAAAAATTATTGCTTTTCTCTCTGAATCTAAAAGATAATCTGATTTACAATCCTTCCAGAGACACCAGCGTTTTAGAAAACTTTTAACCTCTTCTGTATTAGAATCATTTATTTTTTCTATTTCATAGTTATATTTTCTTTTAAATTTATTAAGCCGATTTCGTATTTTACTATAATCAGATCCTGAAAGCTCTGCGAGATCATTTGCTTTGTATACATAATCAAAAAAACCTCTATGTTCAACAAATCTAAAAGAATTATAGGTTTTTTCCATCCATTTTTTTGTATTTTCTGTGATCATTCCAAAAGGATAATCTGAATCTTGTTTTTTTGCAAGTTTGAGGACTTCATCAAAAACCTCCTTTTTGTATTTACCAATAGGTGGTCTATATCTAATCTGACCATCAATATCTGAATATATAATAAGATTATTTTTATAAACGGTAAAATGGTAATCAGCATATTGCATCCAGCTAACAAGTGTTGTAAATAAATAGTCACTATGCACAGGAGGATATTTTTTATAGAATTTATCAAAAACTGGTTTATCCTCAAGAGTTATTAACTTAAAATCATCTATTGAAAGCATTGTAATTAATCCTTTAATTTCAATGGAGTATAACCTTTCATATCTTTAAAGCCGAGTTTTTTATAAAAATCTTCTTGATTTGGCTCTGATATAAGTGCAATCCAGCTGACTTCTCTTTTTTTACAAAAATCTATAAGTGATAACATTAATTTTTTTCCTATTCCTCTTTTTCTATACTCGGGTAATACTATCACATCTTGTATGTATGCATCAGATACTCTGTCTGATAAAACACGTGCCATTCCAATAGTTTCATTTGTTTTTTTATCAACTGCTACAACAAATGCAAAACTTCCCTTTATAAGAGAAGGGATTTTTGATTTATCATAGCAATCTTTCCACCATCCACCTGCCTCATATAGTCTTACTATCTCATCTGTAGACCATTTTCTAACAAACTTTATTTCTATATTTTCAAATTCCATATTTTTCTTTTTCCATTTTTTAATATAGTGATTAATATGAATGTATAAGAGTATTTTGAATAACTATTTTTTTAAGGTATTGTAAAAAAATTTCCAAATAAATATATCATAATCGGTATCGAGACAAGACTTGTAATAAAACTTGATACTATAAACTGATTTACAATTGATCTGTTTCCCCCTACTCTCTCTGTTACAATTGGAACTGATGTAATAGGTGGCACTGCACTTTGAATCATTAAAATAAATGCAATGTTAAAAGAGATAAAATCTCTTAGATTAATTATTATAAACAAAAATATTAGTGGAAAAACAAAGTTTTTAATTGTTACAAATTTAGCTATTTCAAATATTTTGATTTTTCCTTGTTTTTCAAAATCATTATATATATTTCCTCCAAGAATTATCATAATCAAAGGAATAGTCATTGCTCCTAGAAGAGTAAATATTCTTATAAAAAAATCTGGTACGTAATTGTTTAAACCAAGTAGAGACAATATTATTGCAATTATAGTAACTATTAGAACAGGGTGTATAATTTTTCTAATGTTTATCTTTGTTTTTGTTTTTGTTTTTTTCTTAAAAAAGAAGGGATATGTACTAAAGAAAAGTGGAGGGTACATAACTGTAAAGAAAAAGAGATACACTAAATATTCAGGATTATTAGGAAAAAGACCAGATAATATTGCTAATGGAAAAAATATTGCATTTTGAAAGAAAAGTGTTATTGTAAACTCTCTTCTTATATCTTTTTTTGAAACAAAAGAGAATAAAAGAGTTAATACTGCAGAGATGGCTGTAAAAAATAACCACCACATTGGTAGTTGCCACCAGTCAGGATATTTCTCTGGAGAAAAAGTAGTGATTATTCTTACAAAAATAAGGCTTGGTAAAGCTATTTCAAGAGCCAATGGGGAAAGGATGCTTAGAATGTTGCCAGGTATTATTCCTTTCTTGATTATATAAAAACCTAATAAGCCGATTCCTAAAAGCACTGCGACTGATTCAAATGTTGTGATAAATAAATCCAATTTTTTCCTCCAAAGATTATTTTGCTAGGTAAGATATAAAACAGATGACTTTATTACTATTGCTATTGGGAGGAATTATTATAGACGAAGATATAAGTATTTTATCGTTGATGATAAAGGATCATTGTAAAATAGAGGATCTCATAAATGATTTAGATGAAAAAAACAAAGGTAGTTTTGAAGAGATGAAAAAGGCTTTTACAAAATTTGAGTGGGAGCTTGAAAAACATATTTTTACTGAAGAAAAAGCAATTTTTACAGATTACAGTCCAAAAGATGTTAGCCAGGGATATAAAATGCTTCCTGAGCTTACCGAACAGCATAATTATATTGTAAATACCTTGAATAATTGGCGTGAGGCGGTACGTAAAAAAAAGATGCTTTCTGATGTCTATAGTTTCAAAGAGTTTCTTATAAAACATAGAGAGTTTGAAGAAGAAAAGGTTTATCCCAAGCTTGAGGAAGCGCTTTCTTCTGAGGATAAAAGACATATTATTGCAAAGATAAATGAGTTGGTTTAAAAAAAAGGTGGTTTTGTATGATTAGAAAATATAAATGTGAAGAATGTGGTAAAACTATTGAGGTTAAAGGAGAGGAAAAACCTGAGTGTTGTGGGGAGAAGATGAAACAGCTTCCTTTAGATGTTTGTACTCAACCCGCTCATGCAGAGCATGCTCGTCCTATGAGAGTTGATGAGCCATGCGATGATGGTAGATCAGGATAAAAAAAATAGTATTTATGGACAACATTTATATATTTTGCTATATATAATTTTATTGAGAGCAAAATATGAAAAACACTTTTATACATTTGAAAGCAAAGATATGTACCACAGTTCTTATTCTAATGATAGTATTAACAGCCATTTTACCAAATATTATTCCTGCAAAACCAATCAGAGAGATACAAACAAAAAAGATTGAAAACATAAAAAATCTATGTCCCCTATCAGAGCTTATAGATAATATGGAAGCAGGAGATATACTTATTTCACTACCTGGAAAAGAAAGTCAATATGGTCACTGCAGGATTTTTACAGGATATAATTCTTCAAGAAATCGTTATTCATTTGTAAACTCTTATTATCATGTTATAGGCTATAGTTTATCTAAATTTGGAGTAAGCCTTGCTTTTTTATCAATAACTTATTCTTGGGGATATGATGGTATAACCATTGTAAGAGTAAACGCAACATCCGAGCAAAAACAAAACGCAGCAGATTTTGCAAAAGTTCAAGTAGGAAAAAGATTTGATTTCAGATTTGACAGAGGAGATAAAAACTTTAATCCAGAAGATACAACAGATCACAATGCAGATGAATGGTATTGCTCAGAGCTACCCTGGGCATCATATTATAATTGTAATAACTCTTTTCCAAAGAAAGAACCCGAAGGCGGATATATCTATGGCGAAGGCATAGATGTTGATGTAAATGGTTGGGAAAAAGATTGCTCAGATCATAGCGATGAAGCGTATTCCTTTGTACATCCACTTGATATAATCAATGATGATGATACTCAAATAATAAATACATGGATTAGACCCAGTCGCAGATATAAATATAATTAAACAGACTTTCTTCTATTTTTGTTTTGGTCTTCTCTCAGGAACAGGCTCAGCTTTTTTCTTACCATCTTTAATTTCCTGAGAAACATAAAGGGCACAATAACATGCACCATATTCTTTTAAATCAGGATCCCTGTAATCACAGGGACAAATAATGTCTTTGTCCTTCTCTCTTTTTCCTGATGCAAGCCTGCATGGACATGCCCAGTATCCATATCTATCTTGGTTTACAAGTAGACCTTTAATTAGTTCCTTTGTAAAATCAATATCCGGATTGAGATGGTAACCCTTTGATTCTGCATATGTATCAAGTCTTTCATAGACAGAATTTATTTTTTCTTCTGAAATTTCATCCATTTTATTCCAACTCATTTAAGATTTCATCTTCTTTAAAACCAACTATACACTTTTCATCATGTATAACAAGTGTTGGAAAGCTACATCGAGGATTCCACTTCTCAAGTTTTTTCATCTGCTCATCTTTATCCTCACTCTCAAGTTTATCCATAAAAACATATGAATATTTGACACCTAAATCTTCAAGTAGCTGCTTGGTTTTTTTACACCATACACAGGTACTAAGTGCATACAAAAAAATTTTTCCTTTGTCTTTTCCTCCTACATGCTGTAGTTCTACCATTTATTTTTCTCTCCATATTTATTATGAAATAAAAAATCATTTATTTTCTTTCTTTCAGGCCTAATTTTTTCTGCTTCAACTTGTTTATCTGAAAGAATCGGATTTGTTTTTTCAGAATGCTTGCCAACAATTACAAGCGCGATAACATTCAAATCCTCAGGAATAGAAAGTATTTCTCTTGTTTTTTTGGGGCTGTAACCTGCGATGGGATGGGCGATAAGACCAAGCTCTGTTGCTCGAAGAATCATCTGAGCAGTGGCCATTCCAATGTCAAAACGATAGTATATTCTATCATAAATCACGCAGTCATCATCTTTTCTCCCGAGAACTACGATTATCATTGATGCTTTTTTTGCCCATTCATTACCTTTGCTAAGTGCCTCATGCATCTCACGTAGTTTTTCTTTTTCATAAACAAATACATACTGCCAGGGTTGCTTGTTAAAACATGATGCGCTGATTTGTGCACATTTTGCTAAATCAGTTATTAGCTCTTTAGTAATTTTTACAGGTTCAAGTGAGCGATAGGCTCTACGATTTTTTATTGCTTCTTTTACATTCATGATAAAAGACCTTTTATTATTAGATCAGTTGCATCATCCTCAGATAGACCCCTCGCCATCAGTGTCTGAAGTTGTTTCGAATCTACACTACCAAGGCTTGCTTCATGAGTTATATGTGCTTTGGGGTTACTTACTTCAACAATAGGTACTGCAGATACCACTCCCTTATCTTGGACGAATTCTTTGCAGTCCACATGACCTCGTGCATAGCTTCCACTAGCTGTTAGTTTGCTGTAAATTTCTGCTTTTGTCCTGTCTCTTGCAGCAACTCGGCTTGTGAGGACTCCTCTGGAGTAATCGCCTTTTAAGTGTCCTGTCTCTCGTATTTTTATTATATCATCTTTTTTACCATTTATCCTGGCCATCATCTCCAGAACACTTTTTTTATCACAATCAACTTCATAGTCGATATCAATTATACCAACTCTACCTTTAAGCAGTTCAAACTCTGTTTTAAATTTTGCATTCTCAGCAAGTTTTATCTTTGCCTTGGGAACTACTTTTATACCGCCTTTGTCACCATGTATGTGGCGTTCAAAATATGTATAGCTAGCATTTTTTCCAATAGAAATTTCTGCATCCATTAAATGCTCTACTTTTTCTGCGTTTGGAAAAGTACAATGTGCGATTAGATCAATACTTGAGTTTTCTTCTATTCTAGCATCTATTATTATATGCTGTATACCATTTTTAGGTATCATTCCAAAACACATTTGAACAGGTTTTTTGATTTTTGTACCCTTCTTTAGGGTCATATCTATTTTAATTCCATCTTTCTGCTCAGTTGTTTTAATCTTAAGGCCTGGTACTAGATTTGATCCTACAACTTTGTGATGATGAATAAAAAGCCTTGCGATATCTTTTTTTTCCACGTCTTTATGATTTAATTCTGCTGCTTTTGAAAGATCTTTTGTAGAAAAAACTTTTTTATTCATTCAAGCATCACCACATCATCAGGCTCGTTTTTATGTGGACATGGGATACATTTGTTTTCAAAATAAGGAATAATCTTCCCAGATACAGCCTTCTGAATTATTTCTCCATGACACATAAGAAAAGCATGTTCTGCTTGTCTTAGAACCGCTAGACTATGAGTAATAAGAACCACTGTTGTACCTTTTTTCTTGAGTTCTTTTATCACTTCAAACATTTTTTCAAGAGTTGAAACATCAATCCCACTGTCAGGCTCATCTAGCATAATTAGACTAGGATCCATAGCAAGAATACTTGCAAGCTCTATTTTTTTACGCTCCCCTCCAGACAGTGTCTTATCAACTGCTCTATTAAGATAATCCTGGGGTTTTAAACCAACTCTTTTAAGAGCTTTTTCCGCTGTTTTCAGGTTTTTGTCTTTTTTAGAAGAAAGCACAAAATCAGAGACACTAAGACCCTCATATCGTGCTGGCTCCTGCCAGCCAAAAGTAATCCCAAGCCTAGCACGTTTGTCACTACTCATATTGGTGATATCTTTACCTTCGAAAAATATCTTACCCTCTGTATCATGATAACCTTCCAGACCCATAACTGTTGAGGCAAGAGTTGATTTACCCGCGCCATTGGGCCCTACAATCGCATGGACATGACCTTTCCAGATATCCATGTTTATATCTGATAAAATTTGTTTTCCATCGATTCTTAAACTCAAATTTTTGATTTCAAGTATTCCCATAAAGTTTCTCCATTTTTTATTTTTCTAAATTAATTCCTGCGATTTTACTTACAAAAAAAGCTGATTCTTCAAAGATTTTTTTATCCTTTAAGTATTCGTCTGAGTTTTTTCTAATTATTAACACCCATTCTCTCATTTTTCTTCCCATAGGCTCAAAAGGAATTATACCTTCTTTTTTTATGAGTTCTTTAACCCTTTTTTCAGGTATTTTTAGACAGACACCATCCATATAAAGTGATGCAAATAATTTGCCACCAATGTAATAGGCTGGATGACCATACATTTTTCCTTCTTTTACAAATGGTATATCTAATAAGAATTTATCAAGGACTTTTTTATGTTTGAGATTAAATCGAGTTTCAACCATTTCAATCATTTCTGATAAAAAGAAAATTGGAAATCAGTTATGATTTCCATAGGCCATGAACATTACAATATTCACGTGCCGTTATTTCTTCTGCATTTATGTGAAATAACGCCTGTGGCTTGTCACCTGGTTTCAGAAACTGTCGATAGGATTTTCCATCCGCTATTATCTGAATCCATTCAATATAGTGTTTCTCCTCCATCGGATGATCCTGGTTTTGCCCGATTTTAACTAGAACACCTTTATCTGTTTTTTCAATATATGGAACATGTTTTTCTTTGCTTGAATCCTCTGTTTTTGCTTGCATTAGTTTCATTTCTTCATCGCAGCAGACCAGCTCACCTACTCCTTCATGTAGGACTTCTACAATGTTTCCACATATTTCACATTTATATATTTCTCTTAATTTTGCCATTTATTTTTTACCTCCTGGTATTTTAATATGGCTCTGTCCAAACTTCATAATAACTCTGAGGATGCTTACATGCTGGACAAACCTTTGGTGCTTCTGTTCCTTCGTGAACATATCCGCAGTTGTCACATTTCCACTTGACTACTTTTTCTTTTTTAAAGACCTTGTTTTTCTTTACATTTTCGAGTAGTTTTCTGTATCTTTTCTCATGATATGCTTCTACTTTTGCGATTTGATTGAAACTTTCTGCAATCTCAGGAAATCCTTCTTCTTCTGCAGTTTTTGCAAAATCAGGATAAAGTGTTCCCCATTCTTCTTTTTCTCCTTCTGCAGCGGCTAGTAGGTTTTCTTCAGTGGTTCCTATTACCCCTGCTGGATAAGAAGCTTGAATTTCAACCATTCCACCTTGAAGGTGTTTGAAGAATACTTCCCCATGTTCTTTTTCATTTCTTGCTGTTTCTAAAAATAGATTCGCGATTTGTTCATATCCTTCTTTTTTTGCTTTGCTTGCAAAAAACTTGTATCTGTTTCTAGCCTGAGACTCACCTGCAAATGCGGCAAGTAAATTTTTTTCTGTTTGTGTTCCTTTTAAATCTTTCATATTTTTTCCTCCTAAATTTATTCTAAATTTTATGGGCCTACATGTATCATAGGCCAGTAAACCTCGTCTTCTTCATATCTTTGCATACTGTTTTTTTCCATTTCAAGTATTTTCAGATGTCCTATCTCCATGTCTGCAAAATACATTAGAGTGTTGTAGATTTTTGATTGGTTTTCAAAACGCTGTGCTAGTGATTTATAAAAATCACTAGCTGCTTGTTCTGCTTTCATTGCCTGTTTGAGTATTTTACTTAAAGCCGTCTCTTCAGTAAACTTGATTTTTGGCATTGGTACCGCTGATTTCTCTGGCATCTTCAGGGATTTATCTGGAAAATGGTTTTTATATATGTCTTCTATGAAAAGCCTGTGTTTTTCTTCTTCATCTGCAAGAAACCTTAGTTTATCCTGCAGAAGACCATTTTGTGTTTTTTCAGCAAGTTTTAGATATAATTCTTTGCTTTCCACCTCGCTTTTCATAGCAGTTAGTAATAGTTTGTCTACATCATAATGATTTAAATCCATCTTTTTACCTCCCACATATTTTTTTAGTCCAGTAATCTTTTTTGTCCTTTAATGTTTTGAATTGGTGTAATATTTTGTGATGCCTCCAGACAGCCCATGTATTCTCCTTTTTTGTTTCTTAGTGCAAAATATTGGATGAGTACCTTGTTTTTTTCTTTGTTTTTTCCTATTGGCAAGTCTATGTAGAACTGTGCGCTGTCTCTTTTTCCAGCTTTCATTTCTGTTATGATTTGTTCTACTTTTGAAAGACTCTTTGGTGGATGACAATTTCTCACATTTCTTCCAAGTGCCCCCTCAGGTCTTTTAAAGATTCGGGTTTCGTGTTTGTTCCATGCTAGAACCTTATCATCTTTATCAAGTACTGAAAACTCGAGGGGCAAGGTTTCTAAAATTGCATCTAATTCTTCTTCATTTGGTTTTCCAATCATTTTTTTCTCCTTTATTTCATATTTTCTTTATGCAGGTCAAGATGATCTGTTTCAATTTCTACAAGTGCTCCAAAAAACTCTTTTAATCTTGGTTCTACTGCTTCATCTCTGAATTTTGCATAAGATTTTATTGCTCTGTCTTCTCGTTCAAATCCTTCTTTTGTATTTGCTTGTGCATCAGCATTGCATTGTTCTTTTTCAAGTTCTTTTTTAGATATTTTTAAGAACTTTGAAATCGCAGATGCATGTTCTTTTTCTACTTTCATAAGATTTTTGAATTCTGCAATACTATAGTGATCACCTGCTTTTTCAGCAGCATTTTTTGCACAGTCATAAAAAGCTGCGTTACCTAGTTCAAGTTTTAATGCAGCTTCTAGGTTTTTTCGTGAAAGATCGCTTAATTCTACGTTGAACTCATTTGGATCCCAGTTTTGTGCTTCTACAAAAAATCTATGTTCTGCACCACAAAATGGACATCTAGTTGGTGCTTCAAGTCCAATGTATGGATCTCCGCATATTCTGCATCTAAATACTTTTACTTTTGCCATTTTTTTCAACTCCTTTTTCTATAATTTTTTATGGCAGAACCACCAATCGTAACACTCGTATTCTTTAAGGCGTTTTTTTGCAGATTTAACATCTGTTGCTGGTGGCACTATTACTCTGTCTTTTACTAGCTCGTTTTTTGGCCAGTTTGCAGGTATCGCTACACCATGTTTTTCTGAAACCTGAAAACCTTTTATCATTCTTAAAAACTCATCCATATTGCGGCCCAATTCTTGTGGGTAATAAAGAATTGCTCTGATGATTCCTTTTGGGTCGACCATAAATACGGCTCTTACTGTACTACTTCCTTTATTAGGATGAATAAGTCCAAGTGTGTTTGCAACTTTTCCAGTATCTGCAATTATCGGGAACTCAATTTCTACTTTGAGTTTTTCTTTTATCCATTCTTCCCATTTGATATGAGAAAATACTTGATCAACACTAAGGCCAATAAGCTCAGTATTTAGTTTTTTAAATTCTTTGTATCTTTTTTGAAAAGCTACAAACTCTGTAGTACATACTGGTGTAAAATCTGCTGGATGGCTAAATAGTATGAACCATTTGCCTTTGAACGCATCTGGTAGTTTTTTCATTCCATGAGTTGTTTGCACCTGCATCTCTGGGAATTTATCCCCTATTAGTGGCATTTTCATTTCTTCCATATTTTTTCCCCCTTATTTCTTTATTTTTTCTCCAATTTTTTTTCCAATTTCTTTCATATTTTTAAGATCTTTTTCTTCTGGAATATAGTTAATATTTACACTATTCTCAGGATACTCCCAAGAAAGTGGTTCTATCATTTTTTCAATTTCTTTTACTGCTTGGCCTCCCCAGCCATATGAGCCAAATACAAAACCTGTTTTGTTTCTGGGTTTTAGTCCCTTGAGGTATGTTAAAAATCCACCCATTGTAGGCATCATACCATTATTTAAAGTAGGTGAACCAAGACAGATTAGCTTTGAACTCAATACTTCTTTGATAATATCAGACATGTGTGTATCATTTAGATTTCTAATAGAGACAGGAATGCCTGCTTCTTCTATTCCTTCAAAGAGACTGTATGCTAGTTTTTCAGTAGAACCCCACATTGAATCATAAACTATAAGTGCTTTTTTCTCAGGAGTAAAAGTCGCCCATTTTTTGTATTCCTGAATAATCTCTGCAATTTTTGAACGCCATATTATGCCATGACTTGGTGCTACCATGTCTATTTCTAGTTTTCCAACTACTTCAAGTGCTTTTACTACCTGGTCACCATATGGCATTACGATGTTTGCATAGTATTTTGCAGCTTCTTCTTTGAGTATTCCCCAATCTATTTCATCATCGAATCTCTCTGAGCTTGCTATGTGTTGGCCGAAGGCATCGTTTGGAAGTAGTAGTTTTTCTTCAGGAATATATGTAACCATCGAATCTGGCCAGTGTACCATTGGAATGTGTACGAAATGAAGTGTTCTTTTTCCAATTGAAAGAGTTTCACCTGAGTTTACTACCTTGTAGTTGTAATCTTCTTTGTAATGTTTTTTAAGTCCTTTTTCCCCTCGTGTGGATGTAACAACTTTTGCTTTTGGGCAATATTTTTTTATTTTTGGAATTGAGCCTGAGTGATCCATTTCCACATGATTTGATATTATGTAGTCTATCTTTGATGGGTCTATGATTTCTTTTATTCTTGAGATCATTTCATCGAATTTGTAGTGTTTTACTGTATCTACTAGTGTTATTTTTTTATCTATTATCAGATAAGCATTATATGTTGTTCCTCTGGGTGTTTCGTATCCATGGAAGTTTCTAATATCCCAGTCTATTCCACCTACCCAGTAAATGTCTTTTTTGAGTTCTACTTTTTTCAAGCTTTGTTCACTCCTGTTTACTAAACTCTGATTTTGGTGCTCCGCATACAGGACAGACCCATTCATCTGGCACATCTTCAAATGCTGTTCCTGGTTTTACTCCATTATCTGGGTCGCCTTTTTCTGGATCATAAACATATCCACATACGTCACATACATATTTGTCCATATTTTTTTCCTCCTTTTTTTCTATTTTATTATTTTTTGGTTTATCCATATCTTCGACATAAGTTGGTGCAGACTTTGGAGAGTATCCTCCTTTTACCTGATGATAATATTCATATGTCATTGGTTTTTCATCAGATAGGATTTCAGCATCTGCAACCTCGCCTATAAAAATCGTATGAGTTCCAACATCAAGTTGGTCTTTTACATTTGCTTCAAAATAAGCGATTGTAAAATCTTTTAACATTGGGCAATTTGTTTTGCCGATTTTGTAGTCACAACCCTTGAATTTATCGATGTCCCTCCCACTTTTAAATCCAAATTTACCAATTAGCTTCATTGGTGTTTTTTCATTTAATACAGATACACTAAATGTTTTGCTTTTTGATATGTATTCATGGGTTAGATTTTCTTTATTGATACTTACTGCAATTGTTTGTGGTTTTGCAGTTACTTGAAATAAAGCATTTGCAATCTGACCATTCAATTTATTTTTGTATGATGAGCTGACTATGTATAGCCCATATGAGATTTTATGCAATGCTTTTGGGTTCATTTTTTCTCCTTTTTTATACAATTTTTACATAATCCTTTGAAATATCCATGTACTTCATCTATTCTGTGTCCTTCTTTTAGGACTTTATCTATATTTGGACACTTAATTTCTATATCAATTATTTTTCCGCATTCTTTGCAGTAAAAATGATGATGCATGTCCTGTTTTATGTCATATCTGTGTTCCGATCCGCAGATGGAAAGAGTTTGGATAAGCCCGTGTTCTTTTAGGGTATCCAAACTGTTGTATACTGTGGTTTTTGAAAGGGATGGGATGTTTTTTTTGAGGGATACATATATTTCATCTGCGGTGGGATGGGTTCGGTGAGAATCTAGATATTTTAGTATCTTTATTCTCTGTGGTGTGATTTTGAGATTGTTTTCTTTTAGTATTTTTACGTATTTATCCAAATGCTCACCTTGTGTAATGGTTACTATTTTGTAATCATTACAATTTAACATACATTACAAAACAGTATTTAAACTTTTTGGACAGAATCTATATAGAGCCAAGAAAAAAAATTGATTAACAAGAACTATGCTCAATAGCATCTTCAGGACATGCGTTTACACAAGCACAACACTCGATACACTCGCCAACATTTTTACAAACAGCTTTACCATCAACTACTTCAAATATATCAACCGGGCAAGCTGTAACACACTCACCTATACCTTTACATTTATCCAAGTCGATAGTAATTACGATATCTCCTTCTTTGTATTCTTTTTTCATATAAACAATTCAACCTCCCTCAAGTAAAATTTGCTAAACAGATAATAACATATTAAGCTTTTGCAGTTTCAAGATTTAGCTTTTCCTTTGCAATCTCTCTAAGCTCAACCTTTCTAATCTTACCACTAGCAGTCATAGGAAACTCATGTGTAAACAAAACATATTTTGGTATTTTAAACCTTGAAATACCCTCCCTGCAAAAATCCTTTATTTCATTTTCAGAAGATTTTTTTCCTTCTTTAAGCTTGATAAAAGCAGCAACCTCTTCACCATATTTTTTACTAGGAACACCAATAACAGATACATCCTCTATTTTATCATTAGTATACAAATATTCTTCTATCTCACGTGGATAAACATTTTCTCCCCCGCGAATAATCATATCATCAATCCTACCAAGAATACTAAAGTATCCATCCTCATCCATAGTAGCAAGATCCTTAGTATGAAGCCAACCATCACGAATAACACTCTCAGTCTGCTTAGGCATCTTATAATAACCCTTCATAACCCCATAACCACGAGCAACCAGCTCACCAGGCTTGTTTGCAGCAATATCCTCATTTGTCTCAGGATCAATGATCTTAACATCTACTTCGGGAAGCGGTTTTCCAACTGTTTCAACACGTTTTTGAACAGGATCATTACGCCTGGTCTGCGTAAGAACTGGTGATGCCTCCGTGAGGCCATAACAAATAGTTATCTCCTGAAGATGCATCTTACTCATGGCATTAACCATGACTTCAATCGGGCAACTGGCTCCTGCCATAATACCCGTTCTAAGACTTGAAAGATCATAACTAGAAAAATCAGGATGTTCAAGTTCTGCGATAAACATAGTTGGAACTCCTTGAAGAGCTGTGCATCTTTCTTTTTCCACTGCTTCAAGTATTTTTTCTGCTTTAAACATCTCAATTGGAATCATAGCCGAGCCATGTGTCACACAATTAAGGGTAGAAAGAACACATCCGAAACAATGAAAGAAAGGAACAGGTATGCACATTCTATCTTTTTCAGTCATACCCATCACATTACCGACATACCAAGCATTATTTAAGATATTAAAATGCGTGAGCATTACACCTTTTGGAAAACCTGTTGTACCTGATGTATATTGCATATTGATTACATCATTAGGATCAAGAGAGCTCTGCCTCTCAGATAAATCTTCATCAGATACGCGCTCACCCATTTTTTCAATATCTTCAAAATTAAACATACCTGGTTGCTTTTCATCTCCTATATATACAACGTTTTTAAGATATGATAGCTCAGGATGAACTATTTTACCAGGTTCTGAGTCTTTAAGCTGAGGGATTACTTTGTTTGCAATTTTGATATAGTCTACATCCTTGAAACCATGGACTAAAAACAAAGTAGTTGCATCAGATTGTTTTAACAAATATTCTAGTTCATGGGATTTATAATAAGTATTTACTGTGACAAGTATAGCACCTATCTTTGCTGATGCAAACTGCAGTAAAACCCATTCAGGCACATTATATGCCCATACTGCGATATGATCACCGCGTTTTATCCCAAGGGACATTAGCCCTTTTCCTATTCTTTCACATTTTTCTTTGAATTCGTTGTAGGTATATCTTATATCTCTATCGATATAGACTAAAGCATCATTATCTGGAAACTTATCTGCGGTCTCATCAAGTATTTCGCCAATTGTCTTATTTAACATAATCCTCCCTCGTTTATTTCAAAACATAAATTAGGAATCATACCTACTTTATATTTAATACGTCAGATGACGTAATTAAACTGGTTTAATAAACATTATGGATAAAAATCAAAAAATAGTAGACAAACAACATTTAAAACCCAAAAAAACTATGCATACAAACAAAATGAAATATGTATCAGGAGAAATACTAACAGAAAATGGCCTGAAGAAAGGTTATTTAGGTTTTCAAAAAAATAAAATAAATGAGGAAGGAAATGGACAACCACCTAAAAAACCAGTTGCAAAAGGACTGATATGCCCTCTTTTTATAAACGCACATACACACCTTGGTGATAGTTTTGTAAAACACAAAAACATTACTATACCAAACAAACTTGAAGAGTTGGTAGAGCCTCCAGATGGATTAAAATTCAGGCTTTTAAAAAAAGCAACAGACGAAGAAATAATCTGTGGCATGAAAAAATCAATTGAGCTGATGCAAAAAACAGGTACTAAATATTTCTATGATTTCAGAGAGCAAGGAATAAAAGGAATACGTCAACTAAAAACATCTTTTTCTCTCTATAAGACAAATGGTTTTATACTATCTAGACCTGAAAAACTGGAATACAACAAAAAAGAAATAGATTTAATCCTGAGAAACTCAGATGGAATAGGATTAAGCTCTATATCTGATATGGATTACTCTGAAATATTAAAAATCGCAAAACATACTAAAAACAAAAACAAAATATTTGCTATTCATGCAAGTGAAAAAATTCGAGAAGACATAGATCTAATACTTGATTTAAAACCTGATTTTCTCATTCATATGATAAAAGCAAATAAATCAGATATCAAAACAGTAAAAGACAACAATATACCTATTGTTTTATGTCCTCGCTCAAACAAGTTTTTTGGGTTTAAAACAGATTTAGATTTTTTAAAAAAAACTGGTGTAAAAACAATCTTTGGAACAGATAATGCTATGATCAGCACTCCAAGTATACTAGATGAAATAAGATTTGTAAAACAAAACTACAACTGCTACTCAATTGAAGAACTGTTAAATAAAAACATTTACTCTGCAAGGAAAGCTTTAAATCATGATTCATTTATTCTTGGTCTCAATTCAAAGGCTGAGTTTATAGTACTAAACAAAAAAACATTAAAGCCTTTATATATTTCAATTTGTTAAAAATTGAGGGGTAAATGTGAAAGTAGAAGATGTGATGTCAGAAGATTTAATTGTTGGATATGTACCAGGAACAATAAAAGATGCACTGAGCATTCTTGCAAAACACAATGTCTCAGGAATGCCGATACTAAAAAAAGATACAAAAACAGTTGCAGGTGTTCTAACACGCAGTGATATATTCAAAAACCCAGATGAGGACCAACTGGCACTTATCATGAGCGATGAATTTCATTCTGTAACACCTGATCAAAAAGTAGTACATGCTGCCAAGCTATTATACGAAAACAGAATACATGGACTACCGGTAATAAACAACAAAAAAAACCTAGTGGGAATAATAAGCCCTACAGATATTTTAAAACATTTACCAGATAAAGCAGATGAAAAAATTGAAAACTATTTCACCCATCTTGTTGTACCCGTTTATCAGGATACACCAATAGACATAATAATGGAGATAATAAATGTGACACGTGAAAACGCATTACCTGTTTTAAACGATGAAAAAAAACTATGCGGCATTGTAACAGATGGTGATTTATTCAAACTAAGCCACATAAGAGAAAGCGTATCACAAACAGATATGGGTATGGGTGGAGATGAAGATGAATGGACCTGGGAAGGAATAAGAGATAATGTACGCTTGCATTATTCAACCTCAGAAGTATCCCTACCATCAGTTCCTGTAAAAGAAGTAATGATCACCGATGTAGTAAAATCAACAAAGAACACACCAGTAAAAGAAGTAGCTAAAAAACTAGTGAAAAACAAAATAAGCCATATGCCTGTAGTCGACTCTGAAGACAGACTCATAGGATTGGTTACAGATATTGATCTTATGGCATACCTGCTATAAAATCCAATATTTTATTATCTATTTTTACATTGCCTTAATTGGAGACCTGCAATATTATGCCTCAAGATATATTTGACAAAATAATGATGCTTGCTAAAAGAAGAGGTTTTATCTATCCCTCCTTTGAAATATATGGAGGAGTAGCTGGTTTTTATGACTATGGGCCACTTGGCTCACAAATAAAAAACAATATTGAAAACCTCTGGAGGAAATACTTCCTTTTAAAAGACAACTGCATAGAGGTAAACACTCCAAACGTTACTCTCTTTGATGTTTTAAAAGCATCAGGACATGTCGATGAATTTACAGATCTTACGGTTGACTGCAAAAAATGCAGGCAATCATTTAAACTAGAAAGCCTAGTAAAAGAAGGAGCCAATCCTGAAAAAGAAGTAAAAAAAGGAAAAGTAAAATGCCCAAACTGTGGTGAGATACTAAAAAATCCATATCCTGTAAACCTTATGTTTTCAACAAAAATAGGTATTGGAAATACCCGTGATGCATTCTTACGACCTGAGACTGCACAGGGAATTTTTACAAATTTTCACTTGCTCTATAGACATGCACGTGAAAAACTACCCTTTGGAGTAATACAAATAGGCAGAGGATATAGAAACGAGATATCACCTAGGCAGGGAACTCTTCGTCAGCGTGAGTTTAACATGGCTGAAGCAGAAATATTTTTTGACCCAAAGGATAAAACACATCCAAATTTTGATAAATATAAAGATAAAAAACTCTATCTTTTTGACAATGTAAAAGAAATGAAATTATCACTAAAAGATGCAGTAAATAAAAGAGTGGTTAAAAACGAAGCATTAGCATACTACATGTATCTTACACAAGATTTTCTTTTATCCGCAGGAGTTGATCCAAAAAAATTCCGTTTTAGAAAACACGCTGATGATGAGCTTGCACATTATGCATCTGAGTGTTGGGATGCAGAGCTTTACAGTAAGCGTTTTGGTTGGGTAGAATGCGTTGGAATTGCTGATAGATCAGCATATGACCTAGATGCGCATATAAAAGCATCTAAAACAGATATGTATGCAGTAAGAAAATACGAAAAGCCAAAAACTGTGAAAATAAAAAGGATTATCCCCGATATGGGCAAACTTGGTCCTTTGTTTAAAGACAAAGCAGGGAAAATAAAAGACTTACTTGAAAAAAGGGATGCAAAAGAAGAAGAGGGGATTGTTTTAGAAGTTGATGGTGAAAAAATAAAAATTCCAGATGATTGTTATAAAATAGTTGAGAAAACCGAGAAAATTTCTGGAGATAAATTTATTCCTCATGTAATTGAGCCGTCATTTGGCATCGATCGTATTTTATACATGATACTTGAGCATAGCTATATTGAAACAAAAAAGAAAGGTGAGGACTACAAGTTTTTAAAACTCAAACCTAGTATTGCTCCTATAAAAGTAGGTGTTTTACCACTTATAAAAGATAGAGGACTTGTAAAAATAGCATGTGAGATAGATAACAATTTGGGAGAAGAGGGCATCTCTACTTATTATGATGATGGTGGAACTATTGGCCGTCGTTATGCCCGTATGGATGAAGTTGGGACTCCTTTTTGTATAACAGTTGATCATGATACCTTAAAAGATGATACTGTTACAATAAGAAATAGAGATACTACTAAACAGAAAAGAGTAAAAATAAAAGATATAATTAAACATCTTGACATTTAATGTTTTGTTTTATTTATCCTGGGTTAAAAAAATATTAATCTGGCCAGTAACAAATATTCCAATCACCACTCATCGTTATATTTCCTTTGATTTTGATATGAAAATCATTAATTATAGCATATAAGTCACCACCGACATAGAGATATCCATCTGTATGGATACAGAACTTATCCTCTTCTTCATGGAAAATAAACGATACCTTACCATTTATTAGAACATCTAAATTTCCATCAGTAAAAATCTGTAAGTTGTTACCATTTAGATCTAAGTCGAAATAAATACCTTCAAATTCTAAAAGACCACCTGTTTCTATCTGTATACCTGTTTCATTAAAGGAGAAATAAAGCGAGCGGTTGATATGTATGAAACTAGAAGCAAAAGTAAAATTATTGACACTAATTTGAAGGTCTGTAATATTTATATCCATTTCATAAACACGGAATAAGTCCCCATCAACAGTTATATTTTTTGTATCATTATTAAAATCCCAGTTAATCCAGATTTTACCATCACTGTTACCTTTAACATCAACATCTATATTACCCGCTAGTGAAAAATTCGTAAAGGTTTGATTAAAGCTTACATCAATGTCTATATCTGTAAATGTATCATCTACAGCCAGTGTAAAATTACCGGCTTTTCCTTCATACCAATGAATACCACCAGTGATAACCTTGCTTACTTCAACGCTAATGTTATCTCCATGTCTGAATCTGAAACCCTGTATTGTAAACTCAGCAGATCCATCTACAGAAAAGGTTCTTAGAATATTTCCCTGTGTAAAATTAATGAAGACATATGAGTCGTTCGCATCAAAAATGAAATGACCTTCAATCTCACCTGATACACCATTTATTTCATATATGAACTTGTCAATGTTAATCTCGTTTGAACCACCTATTCTAATGCTTACGTTTTCACCAGTGACTTGTACTTGAGTATTGCCATTTGAGTTATTGGATTTACCTTTTGTTCTAACTACTACATCTACAACATCATAATCAGATGTATTATCTGTATTTACTACTTTTATTTCATATCTTTCAGTGGATCCATTTATATTTGGTGCAGTTACTGAAAATGCTACTTGTGCACCACCACCAACTGGAATTGGATCATCATTGTTATACTCAAATTCCCATGTTAAATTTTCTGGAGGTTCAATAGTCCAATTAAGAGGCTCCCGGCCTATATTACGTATAAAAAATACAGAGCTTATTGTCTCACCAGGATCTAACTTGGGAAAATGTATACCTGATTTCTTATCAGAGCTTGTAGTACGTGTCCTTGGCTGCAATAACACAGATCCATCATAAATAAAAAATTCTATGGCCTCTTGGCCTAGATAAAACTCGTCTCTGATGATTAAAAACATTGTGTCTCCTAGTTTATTGAAATGATCTGCATGATCAGCTGGTGGATAAAAAGAAAGGTTAACAACAACAGTTTCATTGGTATCTAGCGCACCATTATCTGGTTCAACTGTCCAATTGTTAGTATCCCATAATTCATATGCATCATCACCGCCAAAGCTTCTAAAAATTGAACGCCAGTTTACATCATGGCCTTCAGGACCATTATTTTTCAATTTGAAAGATTTATGAATTTTTCCATCTTCTTCTACATCTTCATAGTTAAGATATAAACCAGTACCAATCACACCTGATGGGGGAATCATAGTCAACTGAGTTCTTGGTATTATCTCAACTGTTACACTATCTTCAACTGTTTCAAAAGTTGTATCTTTAATACTTACTGAAACATCACAATCATATATTGCTATGTTATTTGGATCTATAAGAAAAGACTCATCTAATTCATATGTATGTCTGAAAGATAGTTCTGTTTTGTTTGTTTCAACTTCTGTGTAATTTCCATCACCCCACGAAAAATTGTATACATATGTATAACCTGAATAGCTGTCATTTACTCCAAATGGTGGACAATACCAAATATTAAACGCTACAGAAGTAGTTGTACTGGAAGTTTTAATCTGCCTTGTATCACTTGTAGATGTCCCACTTAAAATCAAGACGTTAGGAGATGAATAAAAAGGAATAATTGGTATCCAACCCTCTTCTTCAGATGGTTTAATCCAAATATGTGCATCAACTGTTGCATTTATATCTAAGTTAAAATCAGATATTGTAATAGTTCCATTGTTTTGATTAAGATCCCAGCTGACATCAATTAAACCATCTATATCTCCTACAATTCTAATAAATTCATCTATTATAATACCGCCACTTATCTTAGCATTAATAGTGACATAAGAAGCGAGATTATACTCTATCTGTAAATCTAGATAACCCCCAAACCTAATGGTTCTCATATTAGGGCCTTTAATAGTAACCCATCCTGTAGTATAACCATTAATTATAGCAGGAGCCTGATAAAGAAAATTAACATAACCTGGCTCAAGTATAATTTCAACTCCTGTCAATAGATCAAGTGTAATTGTTGTTGGAGCATGAGCCTCTGCTTGGAGAAGAACATACAAAAAATTAATAAAATCAATATTTGCATTATCAAGAGAAATAAAGCCGTTTATAGTAACATTTGTAATCTCTGTTGGCGATGTCCCCCCAGGTTGTATGTCAACTAAAAGATTACCTACATTCCATATTCCATCTAATGTTATAAGATGTGGACCACCGAGAATAATTGATCCCCCTCCAACACTACCGCTGATATCTCTACCAAATGCATATCCTGGAGGAGTTGAACCATCCTCACTTAAAGGACCAAAAGTAAAACTTTCTATACTTATCTCATTTTCAGTATTTATCGTTAGCAGTCCTTGCTCATCTAAACTTATGTTTATCGTACCATAAATATAAACGCTTTGAGCAAGCATAATCAGAGCACCAGATGAAGAATCAACACTTATTTGATTTATAAAAATATAAGAGCCATACACAACAGCATCTGCCAGTAATGTATTATTTGAATAATTGATATTTATATATCCACCACCAACAAAACTGACATCTAAATCAACACCAACCCATGTACCAGGGATTGCCAATGAAAAACTAACATTGGAAATAGCAATATTTGTTGTACTGTGTAGGTCTGAATTTACATCAACTTCAATGTTTTTATCTGATCCATTACGAGTGAAAATAATACTTGCGGATGCATCCATATCAATATATGCATCAATAGAAGCATGAAGGCTTATACCCATTAGATTATCTATACTGATTTTATCTACAGACAAGTCAAACATTATATTTCCTTCTTCTAAAGTTAATACAAGCTCGCTTGTATTACCTGATGCATTTATGCTAAATCCACCTGAGATTTGTGGTATAGAAACATCAACTTTATCTTTAAGCCAGAACTCAAAATTATACAATTCTGCGACACCGCTTCCATCAAGAGAAAGAACAGTAGATCCATTAACAGTTCTCCACGATATATTAAACACATCACCAACGGTTTTAAGCCTGATTGTACCAGCAACTCTGCCTACAAGGACATCTTCAGAATCCCAATATGACGAATCAAATGAATAATAAGCAGCGCTTCCCCCGCCAATTAGAACGTATCCATGAGAAAGATCAGATGCAACATGCCAATCAACGATAGTAACATTTACTGAAAAATTATACCATCTCGTACATGTCCTAGTGGTATCAATATCCTCACGGTCAAATTCAAAACCATTAAATCTAAGTGATAAATCATTGATTTTTACTCCATTGGCAATATCAAAACGGCAGTACCCTGAAAGATTATTATTTTTTTGTTCAACTGTTAAATTAAATCTTATAAAACCTGCATTTTCTTTTAAAAGACTATCCATTGAAAATGAAAAACTTCCACCTATTTTTTGTGAAAAACCAGTTATATCAACTTCGGATAATTCAAAAGATTTACCAGATAAATAGATTTCCATATCACCATTGGAAAAACTATCAAATAAAATTTCAAAGGGACTATCAACGAGACGAGCTATATCAAAAGAACCCCAAAGAGTGGAAAGAAAACTACCAATCTGATTGTCTAATATAGAAACTGAAAATGTTACAGATATATCAAATTCGTTTCTATTGAATCTAAAATAACCATCTGATAAATCAAGTTCTAGAGAAGAATTTATGATATTTGAATCAGGAATTATACTGATATTAGCAGTACCACCAGAATTACCAACTAGATGAGCATTAAAGCTTACACCATCTCCCTGGGTATACACGCTAGCATTAAAGTTGCCCTTTGTCAAAAACAAGAATGGATCACGAGCCCACTCAAGTTTTGCAGTAGTAAACATATCTGAGAAATAAACCTTGCTTTCAGGGTTTTGTATATCATCACAAATACCTATTTCTCCGATAGATGCATCTGATATAAACTCAATTTTACCTTGCTTTCCAAGTTTTAATGAAAAGCTGATATAATCTGCAAAATCTAATGCATAAGCACATGTTTCATTACCATTTTTTGAATATGAAAAATATAAATCTATTTTTGTCTCTGAAGAAACTGTTCTTTCATATTTAATAAGTGAAGTACCTGAGTTTCTGCTTCTTTTGAATTTAAGTTCGGTATCAACAACTGGTTCATATGAAACTTTTGTATAAACCTTTGAGCTATCATCTGATTCAGTAACGCTAAATGTGAGATTTAAATCTGAAGATCCCTCTGCATCAGAGCTGGGTTGTATTTTAAAAATATGATCTGGTGTTTTACCTATTTTAAAAATATGTGGTACGAGTTTATAGGTTACATCACATTTATCGGGGATAACCTCATTTTCAGGGGATTCATATCCAAATTCTATTTGATCTCCACTCAGTTTTTTAGATAAAAGCCCTGGGAAAGAGAACTGCGACATCGCCTTAAAATATGCATCATCTTCAAGATCATTAAAACCAGAGAGTTGTCTTATCGACAGTTTATAATTTATAGATAAAGCGAAAGGGCTTACAATACCGGGATAAATCTTTAGACTAGCTCCTATATCCTTTTTAGAATCTCCATCGATATCAATTTTTGTTTCTCCAAACAGTTTTAGATTAGATGTTTTTTCAAATCCATCATAGTTGGTATAAAAACTGAATAGGGAAGAAAGACTACTGGTTTCTATGTTATCGTTTGTTTCAGATGAGAAAGAATTAGTTTGTATATCAAGTTTGTTGGTTTTTTCTTTTATTTTATCTGAAAAAGACCTAAGTTTTTGATATATATTTGCAAATTTGTCGTTCATAATCGTTTTTACAGATTTTAATAATGTTTTTTCTGTTGAAAGTTTATCAATTTCGTTATTTCTTTTAAAAATTGTACCTGTGGTAATTGTTGATAAAAGAGCTAAAAGCATCATTAAAACAATTAGTATACTAATGGATTTACCAAAAGTTTTTTTTATGGAAGAATTTTTTTTAAACATATTTTATCCCCACTTTGTATTATACTAAATAGGTTAATATTACAGGAATTTGTACTTTAATGTTTTTTCCCATTAATATATTTGTCCATTCTTATATATATAGTTTATTATATAAATCATATGTTTTGTTCTTAATTGATTTAATTTTTGTAATCGGAGTATAAACTATCAAGTCAAACTATAATTTTATATAAATATCTCTATTTTAAGGATTATTTTAAAGATTTATCTAAGTAAAGTTATTCTTAAATGCTTTTTTATCAAATAAGTTATAAACCTAAAAGTTTTTCAAAACATCGCTTAATATATCTAAAGATTTGTCTATCTCTTCTTCACTTATTATTAGTGGAGGCCTGTATCTAATTGTTTTCTCACCACATCCAATAACAACTAATCCTTTCTTATACAATTCTTTTATAATCTCATCTCTTTTCTCAGCGCTAGGTGCGTCAAATGCACACATAAGACCTCTTCCTCTAGCATTGAATATCTTTTCTGAATGCTTTTCAGATGAATCAACCAACCCCGCTAGCAGTCTTTTACCTTGAGTCTCAGCGTTTTTTACAAGGTTTTCTTCTTTTATAACCTCTAAATATTTTTGACATCTAACCATGTCAACTAGGTTTCCACCCCATGTCGAGTTTAGACGACTTGATACAGAAAAAACATTATCTTGGACTTCATCAACACGTGATCCAACCATTATCCCACAAACCTGTGTTTTTTTACCAAAAGCAATAATGTCAGGTTCAAATCCAAAATGCTCATAAGCCCACATTTTACCTGTAAGGCCCATTCCGCTTTGCACCTCATCAAGTATAAACATCATATCATATTCATCGCATAATTGCCTAAGTTTTTGTAAAAACTCTTTTCTAAAATGATTGTCTCCGCCCTCGCCTTGAATTGGTTCTAATATTAGCGCAGCTATATCCTCAGGATTGTCTTCAACTGCTTTTTTGATTTCGCCTAACGCCTTTGATTCCAATTCTTTGACTTTTGTAAGGTTTTCTGAGTTTAGAGGAAAACTAATTTTTGGGTTTGTAATCCTTGGCCATGAAAACTGTGTAAAATATTTTGTTTTATTTTTATTAGCTGTATTTGTCATACAAATAGTATAGCCTGTTCTACCATGAAATGCTTCTTTAAAATGAATCACTTGTTTTCCTAGTTCTTCTTTTTTTCCTTTATCAAAGTTTTTTCTTATTTTCCAGTCAAAAGCGGTTTTAACAGCGTTTTCCACAGCAAGTGATCCACCGCTTATAAAAAACAAATGTTTAAAGCAATCTGGAACTGCTTCTCTGGAGAAAGTATCAAGGAATTCAGCCATCTCAGAAGTATAACAATCTGAGTTTGTAGGTTTATTAACTGCTATTTTACCGATTT
The DNA here is from genome assembly GCA_964592335.1 of uncultured Thermoplasmatales archaeon. Classification (GTDB taxonomy): domain Archaea; phylum Thermoplasmatota; class E2; order DHVEG-1; family DHVEG-1; genus CAZKUB01. The sequence goes on along the minus strand of CAZQEU010000003.1, from coordinate 20,183 downwards.
TTTTTATAAACTCAGGGTTGTCAAGCTGTGGGTGATTTGCACCAATTGGTGCTGATGCAAAAAATGAGAAACAATCAAGTAAATATTTATCGTTTCTTGAATCATAAATCTGACATCCCTTACTTTTGTTGATATCAAAAACAAAGTCAAATCCGTCTACAAGCATATATTTTTTAAGTGTCTCATGTACTTTTTCTGGATTAATACTCATGTTATTTACTCCTTTTAACAAAAACTTTTTACTGCCGTTAGAGCGGTATTAGTAAGGCTTATAAAACTATATCGGTGAAAAAGAAAATATTATTTTGGAAGAGAGGAATGAGGATAAAAACGGATTCAAGGGGATGGAAAATGCAAAGGTTCCCCTCTTCCAAGTGTGGGGTGGAGTTTTTTAGTTTAGCTTTACACTGTTTATTTCACTGAGACTTTCTAGATTATTCATTTTAATCATACTATCAGATATTGTGTAAAGTATGTCTCCTATATACAGAGAACGCTCAACATTGTATGATGAATATCTATACCAGGAATAGTATTCTTCTTGAGGGTTTTCTTCTTGATCTTTATGTGTTATTCTCCCTTGGTAATCAAAACCCTCCTCGATTGATAGTTTGTATACATATGCTCCTTGGAATGTAAACTCGCCCCAACTTCGACTGTCATCCTTGGATTCATAGAGATTTATTGGTAAAACCAATAGTTCTTTTTCTCTGTCAAATAACAGTGCTTTATGATTATTAAGTACTTCAGTGCTGGTGCCTCTATCTCCAATTGTTGCTTTTGATATTTCTTTTGGATTTGCTGGGTCGCTTACATCAAATAATGCTATTTTTACACCCTTTATTGCTGTGTAATATACTGAATCCTCGGCATGTATCTTATCTGCGTCAATTGTTTCATCTGAGTCTTTTCCGATACCAATTATATGTGTCTCATCATATGGATGCAAGTAATCTGAGTAGCCAGGGATTTTTAGTTCTCCTAGTATTTCTGGGTTTTCTGGATCAGATAAATCAAGTACGAAGAATGGATCTATGTTTTTGAATGTTACAAGATATGCTCTGTCTCCCATGAATCTTGCAGAATGCATGTTTTCACCAGGAGCTATGTTTTCTACCTCTGAGACTCTGTCAAGGTTCTCATCTAAAATATACACGTTTGTAGATTTTTTGATATTGCTGTTCCACCAGCCATCTATCTGTGTTGCTATCCTGAAAAATCCGTTGTGCTCATCCATTGAGAACTGATTTAGAGCTCTACCAGGAACTGTACCATTACAGAGATATTCTATCGAACCATCTTCTACAGATATTTTATGGATAAATGTTCTATGGATGCGTCTTTGAATCTCTGTTTCAATATTGTTTCTTTCTTCAGAATCAAGTGTATTGTAAAAACCATCAAGTATCCAATTAACAATTTGATTCTTGTTATAATCTGATATATCAAAGTTTCTTGTAGTTTTTATATCATTTTGAAGTTTTTCTGAGAGAAGTGGCATTACTACCTCATCTATTATGTCCTGCATAGCTGGATAGTCACTGCGTGTTCTCTGATAAGTAATATATATATTGTCTTTTGAAACATACATTGTCTGTGTATTTCCAAGTGTAAAGATTTTATCAACTACTTCTTCAGAATCATCTTTTACATTCAATGATACAATATGTGTAAGAGTAAGACTGCTTGAAGGAACATCTATGCAACACATATCTGAAAGTGGAATCCTTTTTGCCTCTCCATTTATTTGTATCATAGGAACAATTGTTTCATTTGTTTCATAGCAAGGTCTTAGATGTGATGAATACTGGTTTGTAATCAGATATACATAATCACCTATCATCCTTGCATTGTGATAGTTGCCACCAACAAGTATATCCTTTTTTAATTCAGGGTTTTCTCTATCTGATATATCATATACTTGTATTTTAGTGCTAGATGAACTATACCATGGATATGGGGTTAAAATTTCAGGTTCATCCTCACCATCAATCATGATTTTTACAGGAGGATACTCATAGCTATATAAATCACCAAATAAAACTAATCTATCTTCATTTACAAAAATGTCTTTAACTGTGAAATTTACAGAAATATTAGAAAGAACTCTTGCGTCTTCTGCAGGATGAGCAAGGACAATAAATACGTTCTGCCCAGATACAATATAGATATATGTCCCATCTGTTTTTACAGTATCTGGCTCATCAACTCCTTGAACTTGTATATTTGTCTCTGAAAAATCTATTTCCTCTAAATCGGCATTTACCATATCCCCCAATGCAAAATCCATCTCAACTATCTTTGGAGCTGTAACCCTTAATCCTTTTGAAGATCCATAATTGTAATGACTACTAGAACAATTATTTAAAAAATTTGAAAAATCTTCATATGATTTAAATGAGAATAGACCGTAGCTATAATCATCATTTAATATCTCTGTATTTGTATCTGTTCCAAAAACAGCTGGCTGCATATTTAATCCATATAAAAAGCTTATTACAATTATTATGCTTGCAAACATCATTCCTACTTTTTTGATTTTTTTTCTATTCATAGATATCACCTTAAACAATTTTTTCTTGTTTTAGAGTTATATCTATGATTGTTTATATATAGTGGGAAAACGTTCGGAAAAAACCAAACAATAACTGAGATTTTTTAAAAAAATAAAAGAAATATTCTTAGAAATAATACTCTAAGAATTCAGATAATTTTATCTGCCCTGTAACTAGCTCGGCTAATCTTTCAAAGAGTAGGGCAAATCTGTTTTCTTTTTGTGCATCATCATTTAAATCATCTGATGTATCGGGGTCTGCAGAATTCTCAACAATCACGGTTGTTGTATCTTTTGCCGTATTTTTTAGACCATCAGTTACAGTCAAAGTAAGAGCATATGTTCCAGGTTCTGAATACACATGTGCCGGATATGAATCTGTATTTTCTGTTAATTCAGTATAACCATATTCATATTCTGAACTATCTCCAAAATTCCATTTGAAATTATAGGGCGGAGCTCCTCCAAAAGCATAGCCCGTAAACTGAATTACTTCATCAATGTTTCCATAGTATGGACCGGCAACATCAACTGTTAAACTTTCATCTAATTGGTTTTCTTCTTTTGTGTTAGTTTGACCCTCTTTATATGCGTCCTCATTTTGAGGGTTTGTTCCTCCGCCTTCTATTATTGGCATTGGAATTGTATATTCAATATCCCCCCAAAGAATCCAACTTGGTTCCATATTCCACCACAAAGAAAGCACATAAAAATCACAAAATGGAGAACGATCTATAAAATCATCTACAATATCATCAATACCATCTCCATCCATATCATTGTCCATACCATTAACTATCCCATCTCCATCCATATCATCATCTTTACCATTTGGTATGTGATCGCCATCAATGTCACATTTTGGATGATGAGGTTGGCTTTCTAAAGGAAAGTTATTAGTATCCAAATTTATTTTAAAAATATCTGAATCTGGTATTACTACACCGCCTGCACCAGTACAACTATCATAACCATCTTTCATACAGTCACAAAAGGCCTGATGAAAATATGATTTTTGTTCACAGGTTGGCATTAATTCAATATAACCATCTACAGCATCGTTATCGCCATTTACTTCATCTGCTGGATAGTGATATAGAATTGGGTTTCCTTGAGAATCAAATTTATAAATTTCTCTGCTTTTTTCTCTGCCTGTTCTTGCAAAAATAACAGATGGAGCATCTTTTAACCATGGCATATCAATTTCTTCATTTGAAAATTCTAAGCCGTCTTGAGTAAACCAACCATTATAATCAGGTTCAACAGAACGGTGTTGGCTTAAAATATTATATTTTGTTTCCATAAGATTATTATCTAGTTGTTGATAGTTTGGTTCAGTGTAAGCAATGGTATTATCAAATCCAAAAAATTCGTTTTCGATATTATTCATCTCATTATTATCAATGTTGTCATTATTTTCATCAGGATTAATAACCGGCATGTATACCTGAGAGCCGATTTTAATAGAATTGCTTAGAAGAGTTATATCTTCCTGTGTCAAATGAGTTGTATCTAATTTTAAATAAGTCTCTCCAAAATCTGATTCTATAGTATTAAAAGCAATTTCTATGTTTTGTCCATTTGATACTGAAATATCAACAACGCCGGAATTTGTTGCACTATATCTCAGATCTCTTGCATCAATTAAGAGAGCATAAGAGTAAAAGACCCATTTGGCTTTATTTATAAAAGTACCTTCGGGAACTCCATCAGGATACTCGGCCATGGCTTCCATAAATTCACCGACAAATCCTCCGCGAAATATTGAATCAGGTTGACCTTCTTCACCCCACATGACAAAAGAAGCATCTCCAATGCCAATATAATAATCCACTCCAAATTTATAATCTGCACTAACGGACACTACTGTAACTATTGAAAACAACATAATAAAAACTGCAAAAATAGAAATTATGTTTCTCTCCAGCCTTTTATTTTTCTCATTTTTCTTAATTTTATACATATATTTTGCCTCCTATTTTTTATTTTATGTTTTTATATTATTATTTACTTAAGATTTAAGATAATAGAATTTGAAGGATTAAGGATATAAGATCTGGGACTTGAATCCGCCCATGAATAAACAATTTAAACAAATCAGTTATTCTTGACCATTTTGAGTTAGTCTCCTCATCATTCTGGGAGTCATCGTTATGATCTTCTTGCTGTTCTTCAGATCCAACTGGTTCAGTTATAAATTTATCGTCATCTTCGTTAAAATCAGGATATTCGAATACATTAACTATCACTGAATCACTGTATTCTATTTCATCTGAGTTGGAATTATCACTTTCTGATATCAAACAATGAACCCAGTTTTCATAAGTCCCTGCAAATTTTGCTTCGACATCAAAGATAATTTGAATTGGTTCACTATCGGCAGAAATATCAAAAAATTCCCAAGACAATTCGGTATCTATAATATTTGGTTGTATATTTGCATTGTTTAGATATTCAAATTCATCTGGTAAAATATCCTTTAGTTCAATATCAATTGATTCTTTTCCAGTATTTGCAACAATGATCTTAAAAGTCACCCTCTCATCAACAACTGTATCTATTTCTTCATACCACTCTTCATCAAAAGGTCTTTGCACAAGTTTTACAACTTCGGCAGAAATATCATCAGTTGGATCATCTGGATGTTCTCCAGTTGGTGAAGTATAAAAATGTTGAACCATAGATGCTGCATCAACATATGACGTAGTTGGTGGTGAGCTAATATGGTCAGCTTTATTTGTCCTTTGCATCCCCCAGTCACGTACTACAACAGTCCATTTATACGGAATATCTCCAGCATAAACTAAATCAGGCCAAAACTTTCTAACAGTGCATGGCTCAGGATAACTAAGTTGTCTAACATATTTACTAACACCTGACTTTCCTATGAGATTTTCCTCTTTTATTAAATCTTCAGGCTTTCGATATTCATTATTTGGATCAAGTGCTCCATAAAATAATACCTCAAGAAATTGATCTTCATAGTCTGGATCGCTTATGCCTGCACTTAACCATACGCCTTCTTTGCCATCCATTGGAGATATAGCTGAAAAAGGGCTATCATTTGGACTATCTGATCCATATTCAAATAATTTAACAGTCGCACCATTCTCAGGTGCATGATTTATAGGTTTATTTGGTGGCTCGTCCCAACCCCAAACATAAAAACAAAGATCTTTTCCAGTACTTTCTTTATAACGAACTGGATTATGATAGCTGCTATCCCAATCGTATAGATCCATTTTACCCATGCATCCTTTTGAATAATATTGATCTGCTCCAAATGCACCAGTGCCATAGTAAAAAATTCCATCAAAACAACTACGATCTGGACAGCTATCAAGAGTAATTCCGATATAATACGTCTGACCGGGTGTTACTTTTATTGACTTTGTACCGTACCCCATTTTTGATGATATTGAATTTTCTGAAAAATAAATAAAACCATCTGGGTTTCTTTTTAAATCTCTACCATCTTGATATGTGAGACCGTGCCAGGAGATTCCTTCCCAAAATCGTACTCCTCCAATATTTCTAACATGACCATCCATTTCATCAGGAGAATAATGAATTTCAGCAAGAGGATTTAATACATCAGGACGTCTCTCCCAGATTTTATGCCCATTTTCGTCTATCTCATTTGTTTTTATCCAGTCAGTTTGAGGATAAAGCCCAATTGTAAAACCAGTACTTGCAGAAGCTGCTCTTCCTACCCTAAGTGCAAATGCACCGATTCTGTTGCAGTCTGGTTTAAAGCTTTGACATACCATGGGTGATGACTCAAAGCCCCATGGATTATCTATAAAATCATCAGGATACCAAACTGTTTTAAAATTTCCATGGCCCTCTGGATCATTAGAACTAAAGAAATTGAACTCATCAGGAACTAAATACTCACTCTCGTAATCTTCACGATATCTTATTCCATGTGTCCAAAAGTCATCTCTTCTCCAGTTGCTTGAGAATATTGGTTGTTCAATAAATGCTGGAGAATATTCATATTCGTCAGATGAGATGGGAGGATATAAATCTGGATAAGTACCTTCTATATATGATACTTCTTTTTTTGTCGGAAACCATCTACTGCCAAGACTAAAGGGTTCAAGGTAATATATATGAACAGTTGTTGTGTCGCGCACTCTTTTTCCATTCTTATCCCAAACTGTTACAGAAGCTGTATAATATCTATCGTTTTGATCATAGTAATGAACTTTGCTAACCTCTTTATAAGAAGTGGTTAGAGGAGTAGATCTTTCACCATCTCCAAAATTAAATTCTACATCGTAAGGCGGTTTGCCTTCAGTAATTGTTGCTTTAAAATTTCTAGCTCTTGGTGGTAGATTAGTAGGTACCCCATCAACATATTCCCATGTTAGAGCATCTAACTTAACGCTAAAAGGTATATATGGACCCGGGCTGGTTTCACCCATCAGGACACAAGATAAGCTACTAGGGTTTGTTTCATCAATATATCCACTAATTACTACTAGCACGATAGATACTCCATCACCAACTCCTTCCCTTGGACAATATTCACAGTCTATACTTCTTTGTTCACCTTCTTCCAACGTTAAAGTTACTCCACCATTTCTTACACCATTTAGTTTAAATTGATTCAAATCCTCATAATCAGAGTCATCATAAAATGTACTTACTTGTAAAGAAACAGTTACAGTTGCTGATTCTGGACCTTCATTATGCACAACTAGATCCCATGGCCCCTTACATTCTCCTCTTTCGACATATCCAAAATTCATTATATCTTGTTCAAGCCATACATGCGGTTTATCTGCTGAGGTTGTTGGCATAAAACATGTATTTATAAGTAATATAGCTACCAATAGCATTACAAAATTGGATTTTTTTGATAATTTCCCCATTCTAAACCACTACCTGTTACATTTATTAATGCACCATCTAAATATAAAATTTTCTGTTAAATATAATAAAGAAGGAAATAAATTTATTATTTTTGGTTAAAATAGTATAGAATCAAGGAGATTTTTTTGTTTTTTCATCAAACTTGATATCCATCTCTTCAAGCTCATCAAGAATAGGGTTATATATCTCTGGTTTAACTGGTATATGAACACCTGTTAGATCTATTTTTTTGAGAAGAATCATTTTAACAGCTATTGCTGCTGGCAGGGCCACGGTTCTTGCAACTGCTGAATCATTATTTGGTATTCCATAATCGACCAATGTTGATGTAATATATTCTTTCTTTGAAGGGTATTCTGCTACAAACTCATGGTGCATCACTATCATATCACGCTCACTTTTTCCTAGCGGCATCTTCTCAAGTGTTAAAACATTCATATAATCCAGTGGATTATCTTTATCTGAAGGCAGTTTCTTATCACCAAAGAGACCTAACCATTTTAATCTTTTAATAACAGTGGAGTATTTTTCTAGACCAAGGAATTTTGATGTTGCCTCTTCTAAGTTATCATCTGGTTTTGCACCAGTCAAATGACGGGTCACATCTGCATATGTAGAACCAGTAAAGTTTTCGAGTTGTTTATCATCAAGCCAGCCAAGTGCTACAACATTTCTCATTGTTTCACACCAGCCGGTCATACGAAATGTGCCACGGTAAACTGTTTTTGCATCCTCAAGTCCATAGATTTCCTTGTAGGGAACTGAATTGCGGTTTGGATAGTTTTCAAAACTTCCGATGCCTACTACATCCTGGATATAATAGTTTTCAAAAAGCTCTTCACCAGGGTATTCTCTTATTTTTCCATTTTCAAGCCATTTAGATGGATTCTTTGATGCAAGAAGCACTCCTCTTGGCGCCCATGAAAACTTGTAACCGAAAGGATTTGTGTTTGCCTCATGAGAGGGGAGTGCACCTGTAGATGATTTGAAACTTGTGATTTTCCCACCTTTTTCTTCTACACTGTGTATGACTCGCATCGCACTCATATGATCTATCCCAGGGTCAAGTCCACTTTCATTAAGTAGTAAAATCCCTGCTTTTTTTGCATCATCATCAAGTGCTTTCATCTCTTCAGATACATAAGATGTTGTAACCATTGGTGTTTTGTTTTTTATACAAAGTTTTGCAACTTTGACATGATATACATATGGTAGAAGACTTACAGCTAAGTCACAGTCTTTTACAAGTTTTTCTAATAATTCATCGTCTTTTACATTTAGTTCTATTGCTTTTCCTTGTGGGCGACTATCGATTATTTTTTCTGCCTTTGAAACTGTTCTGCTTGCCATTGTAACTGTAAAATCTGTTTTTTCAAGTAAGTATCTGATCATTGGTCTTGAAACCATTCCAGCGCCTAATACTAAAACATTTTTTGTCAAAAAATTTTTCCCCCTACATCACACTGTATATTTGTTAAGCAGGCGAAGCGGAAAAGTCTATAAAAATTCTTTGATATATTGATAACTAGGTGTCAGATTGCCGTGATAAAGTATTACTGCTTTTTTGATTTCTTCAGGAAGATTCAACCTTTGAAAATCAACATTGTAATCTGCTTTTGCAATACTTGGAACAAAATCTATAAGTGAGTTGCTAAAAGCTATTGACGATTCTTTTGGAAGTCCACAAGGTAGATTATCTACAGCCATTACAATCACACCCTTTCCTTTGTATCCATCTATCACATCCCGTCTTACAGGATTGTAGACATATACAGGGTTGTCAGGATCTGTTGATTTTTCTGTAAACTCAATTGCACCATTGATATCAATGCTTATGTCACCTACGACCCAAAGTTTCATAAGACCTGTAAAATTTTCTTCCAAAAAATCCTTTGTAAATAGTCGAGGGTACCTCTCATCCCAATAAATACAATTCATTAGAATGCTAAGTCTTCTTATGTATTGTGAGAATATAGATCGATAGAGGTGCGGTTTTTTGTAGTATTCCTGAAGGTTAAAACCGCTTTCAGATGATACTGGCTCTACCATATCTTCTTCTTTGAAAACAACTTTGTAGATTACTCCATCTGCATGATGATCATGTATTGCTTCAAGCTGACCTGGGGCTATTTCTTCAACAGGCAGAATATCTAGTATTTCCTGAGCGCCGCTTGATACATGACCGTATCCTGCAAAACCTATGACAATAGGAGCTAATGATTCTGGTATCCCTTCGTCTTTTATTTGTTGGCCTATGTATCTAAGATGATTTTTTGCATCTTCAAGGCTATTGTATTCTATTGTTTTTTTGATCTCAGAGAAAGGTGTTTTTATTCCCTTCCATTCAAGTCTTTTTCCAAAAGCCCAGAGGGTATCTATCATACCTGCAATTCCTGCGTATCTTCCAAAAAACACTAGCCTTCGTCCTTTTTCATCTACGATTTTTTCATAGTCTATAAGGTTGCATCCAAGCTCCATCATTTTTTTAAGCATTGGCATGTTGTAATCTTGTCCTTTTATGGTATGTGAGAAGAAAACATATGTTTTGTTTTTTTGAAAAAAACTGATTGGTATTTCTTTTACTGCAAAAAGCACGTTTGATTCTTTTAAATCTTTAGAGATTATTGCACCATTTTTTTTGTATTCTTCATCTTTGAATATTCTGATTTCTGAGGGTTGAACGATGGTATGTATCCCATGTTTTTCTTTTAGTTCCTTGACATGTTCTGGTGTTATTGGAGCGCGTCTTTCCCATTTGTTTTTATCTTCTCGCCGTATACCAATTGTAAAACTCATTCTGATTACCTTAAAGGGTCATCTTCTAGGCTTTTAAAAAGATTATGAGAGAATGTTTTTTATTTGTAGCGTAGGATTCCGCCGACATGACCGAGATCTTTTATCTCTTCGTCATCAGTAAATTCAATTTCTGAATCTGTTCTTTGAGCAAACTCTAGTATTTCTTCTATTACATCCACTTTTGAAGTATTGTTATTGCAATAAGGGCATTTGTCCTTAGCTCCTTCTCTTACTGCCTGACAGTTTTCACATATCCATCCGGGTAGTTTGTAGTCTTTTTCTATTATCAATAGCTCTACCTGTCCGTTTCTTACAGCTTTCATCGTCTCCATCGGACCATACACTGCAAGACCATCTTTTAGTATTTCTTGTTTGAGATGTTTTACTGCTTCGCTGCTCTTGCGTTGTTCTTTTTCAGATATTAGATGTACTGATTCTTTTAATAGCTTGTTTTCATCGTCTATATCTATGTTTATTACATCAATTACTTTTTTGTGAAGTGATTGAGGAAGCATTTCTATAAATTTATTTTTAAAAGTGCCTGGACCTGCGACTATTATCTGATCATCTGCTTTTTTTTCTAGCTCTTCTACAACTTCTGTGAAAAATGAATGGATTGCTCCTCTTCTAAGTCTGTTGAAGCGGGCCTGCGACCATCCTCCTTTTTTATGTTTGTTCATGATATCTGAAGATAGGTTCTTTGAATCAGTGATTTCTCCAAAGCTTACTGAGTATATTTTTGCAGAGTTTGAGTTTACTAATACTAGGCTAAATGATTCCCATTCATCAATCATTCTTGCTAGTGGTCTAAGATAGGGTGATGAGTCAACGATAAGAGTGTTTTCTACTTTTACAGGTAGGTTAATTGTTTTTGTAAAATTGTTTTTATTTGATGCGAAAACTGCGATGCTTTCATCGTTTTTGGCTTTAAGCTCGGATTCTATTTTTTCCATTGATTTATTGAAATTACCACGGATTTTGCCTTTGAGAAGTGAGCTAATTGCTTTTTTTCTCCTATCTAAAAATTTGTTATCAAGTCCTTCTGAATAATACAGACTGATATATGTATCTTCACTATCTTTATCATATACTTCTGATAATTCTCTGATAAACTCTTTGAGATTCTGACTCATGATAATCAATTTTGAGGTAATAAAAAGATAGTTTATAACATCTTTTGATATACTTTCAATTAACCCTTGAAGAATATTAAAAGACATGTTTTTATTTACTCTAGATTAAATGAGAAGTAATGCTAGTAAAAACAAGGTTATTAGTGCATCGGAGATAGGACAGTATGAATATTGTTCAAATGCTTGGTTGTTGCAGAAAAAAGGTTACAAACCTGATTCAGTTTTTTTAAAAAAAGGAGTTGAAAAACATAGAGAACTAGGAAATACTATAAACAAAACAGAAAAAAATCAAAAAAAATCAAGTGTTTTTGCAATAATTGGATACTTGCTTCTCGGGATTGCGTTTTTAATAATCATATTTGAGGTGATCTGAATAAATCAGACAATAATTATCAGTATTGTTCTGATAATCATCTCCATATGTTTTATTTTAATTTCAAAACTTCTCAGAAGGAATGTAAGAAAAACAAAAGAAAAATACAAGATTCAAAAAGGAAAAATTACCTATACCGATCTTGGCAGGCCTGCAAAACCTTTGTTTTCAAAGAAATATCTGATTGCAGGAAAACCTGATTATATAACAAAAAACAATAACCATCTTATTCCAGTTGAGTTCAAATCAGGGAATCATTCTTATCCACTTAAGAATCATGTAATGCAGCTTGCTGCATACTGCCAACTAATTGAAGATAACTATAATGATTTTGTACCATTTGGAGTAATTGTATACAATAACGAATCTGAATTCAAGATACCGTTTAATCCCAAGACAAGATATGAACTTGAGAATATAATTAAGAAAATGAGATACAATCTAAGAACGGAAAACATCTCTTTAAATCATAATGACCCTAATAGATGTGTGGCCTGCTCCATGCGAAAACATTGTGATAAAAAAATAATTTGATTTCTATTTTTTTAACAAATTTTATAAGTCCCAAATTTATTACATATTCTTGACCGTGGAGGCGGTTAATAATATGGGAGAGGAGTTAACATTTCAAGATGGTATATTAGTTTGTAAATACATATATCAGAATGTAATAGATAAAACATTAAATGGGGTAATAGAGCAAGAGGAGATATTTTTTAAAACACATAAGCTTTTAGATAAGGTTGACCAGGGTTTTTCTCATGAAAGACTTGATGAACTATTGTTTAAGCTTAATATGGAAAATGTCTCTGCTAAGATATAACTGATTTTATTTTTTTGTAATCATATCAAATGCTTCGTTGATAAAATCCCTTTCTTCTTTTGTTGGTGACCAACTAAAACCATCATCTTCTTTTTCAAAGTTTGGGGCTTTTGGATCAAATTTTGTCATAAGGTTCAATTTACCTGTAGAAGGGTCTCTACTTATCTCAAGTTTGATATGAATGTTTTGATTTTCTACCATTTATTTATTCCTCTCTTCACCTTTTATATTTAGTAATTAGATTTATTGGTATTATATTTTTTCTTTTGTTTACAATTAAAAGATAGATTTTATATGATACTTATTTTATATCTATATTTAGTTAGGAGAGATCATACAGATTTAAGAGTTGGTTAGCATGCAGGATGACTCTATTAAGATTAAATTGTTTAGGAAAGGGCTTGGTGGAGGCCCGGAATATTCAATTACTGTTTATGATAGTGGTAGAGTTGTTTATGAAGGAATTGATAATGTAAAGATAAAAGATAGAATAGAGACTTCAATAGATGAAGAAAAAATTGTAACTCTTCTTGAGGATTTGAAGGAATCAGGTGTTTTTAATATCAATCAGAATTACCAGATATCTGAGAGTTCAAATCGTTCTTATACAAGGCTTACTGTTGAGATGCCTGGAGTTGACGAGCAAGTAAAAAAGAAAAGCGTTGTTCACTATGATGATGAGGCGATGATTCCCCGTAGTTTGAAAAACTTTGAGGATAAAATCGATGAAATCGTTGAATCCTATAGATGGGTAAAAACATCATCTCAGGATAAAACCTTAGAACCCAATGTTACTAAACCATCTTCTGAAATAAAAAAACCTGAAAAAAAGGTTGATATTAAGGAGAAGAATAGTAATAAAAAAATCTTAAAGTTTGCTGTGCCTGCAATAGTCGGTTTAGTACTTATTGTGGTGTTAGTTTTCTTTTTTATAGGTAATGTTTCAGATGACTTAAGTCCCTCCAACAATTATGATCCACCTAAGATAACAAGTCTTGCTACTAAAGATTCTATTTATGGATTAGAAGATTCTATAAATATTAATTTTGAATATAGTAATGTAACACATAACAATACCTATGATATTTTAGTAACTCTAAATGTTTATTTTGATGTGGACTTGTTGGAAAGCTATAGTTTTAATATAGTTTCTCCTGAGGATCTTGAAACCAGTTATGTTTTTTCATCTAATGATTCATGGGATTTAGGTGAATATACTGTTGTTTTTGAATTAAAAGATGAGATATCTGGTTTAAGCACTAGTAAACAGACAACTTTTACATTGTCTAAACAAATTCCAAAAATTATTGTTTTTACCCCTGTTGATTCAGAACCTTCTTATCAAGAATATACCCCTAAGTCTACTTTTGATTTAGGTGATACTCTTTATGTTTATGTTGAATATACCGGGATAAATACCACAAATGATGATTCTGAGTGTAACATATTTCTTAAAATAAATGTAACCGATTCAAGTGGAACTGTTTATGCTTCACATAGTAAAAATAAAACACATGTAGGAAATAATGCTCATTATTGGGGTTTTTTAACAGATAGTAGTTGGACTTCCAAGTTTTATTATATTAATCTATACTTATATGATTACAATACAGATTTAAGTATTGAAGATAGTACATATATGATTCTAAATAGTTAGATTCTTCTGTGTTTTGAAAAAAACGTTTTTTTGACATTTTTACACAAAATGTTTAAATACTATAATTTACAGAGTATATCTCGTCAAAGTGTTTGGCACTAAAATAAGAAGGTGTAAAAAATGAGGAGAAATAAAGGAAATAAAAAGACGCTAATAATACTAGCAAGTGTATTTACAGTCATACTTATGCTAAGCTCTACTGTAAGTATATCTGCTATAGGATTTAAATCAGCAAGAGATGCCGATGTATTATCAAGAGCATCAGAATATATTTCTAAAGAAAAAATAAAAAGAGAAGAAATAGTATCCGCAGCAAGTATTAATGAAAAAGAATCATCTGAAGCTGTATCTGATGTAGAAGAACAAAGCAAATCAGAAGAAGAAACTGCAGCAAACTCTGCTGAAGAAGAAATCACAGAAGAATCATCTGAAGTTGTATCTGCAGCTGATTCAGCCAAAGAAGGATCTGAATTACAATCTTCTAAAGGTGATGAAGGCGGTGAAAGTTCGGATGACGGTCAGGTACCACCAATAGCACCAGATAAAGGAGAATCAGTAAGCTATGAAAAAGAAAGCTCAGAAGAATCATCTGAAGTTGTATCTGCAGCTGATTCAGCCAAAGAAGGATCTGAATTACAATCAGCTGAAAAAAGTAAAAGTTCAAGCGAAAAAGCAGTATCTAGCGAAGGTTGCCCGTATTGTGCACAATTAGCAAGTGAAAAAGTTAGCGAAGCAGAACTAGCAAGTGCAAAAGATGTTCCAGATGAAGAAAAAGTGAGACTTTTAAAAAATAAAATCGTTGAAATATTAAGTGCTATGAATTCATTAGATTTTGCAGAAGATGGAATATCAATAAGTATAGATATAGATGATGTCAATATTGAAGCTGAAAGAGCAATGTCAGAAATTGTTTCATCTGGAGAAATAGACACCATGTTTTACAAATTAAGCGGTTTCAATACTGCAACAAGTAGCTTTGGAGATGGTTTTTGGTTTTGTTTATGGAAATCTAAAGATACAATATTCCGTTGGCTTAATTTCTTTAACTGCTGGGAGCCTTCTGGTAGCTCAAGTTATTCAATAGAGACTTCATCTGTTTCATCTGAAACACAAATACAAGAAAGTAGTGAATCACTAACAGAATCCGCTAAGAGCATATTCATAAATACAGCTCTACTTTCTAGTTACTACAATCAAGTATCAGCAACTGAACAGGCAAATTTCTTGGATTCAATATCAAATGCAGTAGGAGTATACGATACATACATATTATCATCTGTACTATCGGAAAACGGGCAACCTCATTCAAGTCTAGCAAACATAGTAAACAATGGACTTTCTAATACAGAAATTGACTCAATAATAGATTTAATACTAAATAAACTTCCAAACAGCGATATATCTAGAGAAGATGTTCGAGGTGCTATTATATCAACCCTAAATGACATAGGAGGAAGCTCTTTAACATCATTATTACAAGGAGAATATGGCCAAACATCAAGTGGAGTTGGCTTTAACAGTGGAATGATGGCAATGGGTGGCGCAATGATGATGACCGGTGGTACCGCTACAAATGGAATTATAGGAGATTGTATCAAAGCTGGAAAAGATGCAACCCAGGAAGCTTTCGAACAATACTTAAAAGATATCGGTGTTTTAAACAACACAACTGGAGAATCTCAGTGGAACATAGACGACATTGGTGATTTATTTTATCATATAGGCAATACGGATTGGACAGTAGATCCTGAAGAATACGAATCTCCTTTACCATATATACAAATGTGGATAGAATCATTTGACGAAAATTGTGAAATCGATGAAACCATCCAAAGCTTTATAGATGGATTCAACCAAAATATATGGGACAATCTACTACAGCATGGAGAAAATCCAGAAGACTATGATCTAGACGGAGATGGTGTCATTAGTCCTGAAGAAGGAAAAAGTATTCATGGTTACTGGGCCTGGGGACTTGGTGGTGGATCTAAGGGATTAAGACAACATTGTCACCAAAACAACGCGGCAGCAGCCGCAGCAGCATTAGCAGCATCTATGGCATCAGCAACAGCAACAACAAGTACAACAACCACTACTACCACAACATCTACCACACAAATACAACAAACAACCGAGATGACCGAAGGCACAATGAGTTACGGCCTATAAAACAAAAAACAACACAGTACCAAATATTTTGGTACTACTCTCTTTTTTTTAATTTTTTAATAACTCTTTTTTAACACTAACATTTTAATAAAAGCTTTTTCTTCTCAGTTCTCAGACCATCATGAGAATAGCGGTCCTTTTAAAAGACAGATGCAAACCAAAGAACTGTAGCAAGGAATGCGTAAAGTTTTGTCCTAGAGTACGTGCTGGAGATGAAACAATAGTAATAGGGGAAAGTGGGAAACCAGTTATCTCTGAAGAACTATGCGTAGGATGTGGAATATGTGTTCATAAATGCCCATATGAAGCAATAAAAATAATTGGTCTTGCAGAGGAACTAGACGAGGATTTAGTCCACCAATTCGGAAAAAACGGTTTTAGACTCTTCAGACTCCCTGTTCCAAAAAAAGGAAACTGCACAGGCATCCTCGGGCCAAATGGTATCGGAAAAACAACTGCTATTAAGATTCTCTCAGGACAGATAACACCAAACCTGGGGGGTTTTGAAACAAAGGAATCATGGGATAAAGTAATTGAGTATTATTCTGGAACTGAGCTTTATGACCACTTCAAAAAAATATCAGAGAACAAAATAACAAGTATTGTCAAACCACAGTATGTTGACAAACTCCCAAAAGTTTTGAAAGGAACAATCAGAGAAGTCCTAAAAAAATCTGATTCATCAAACAAATTAGATGAAATAGTTGAAAAACTTAACCTTAAAAACATTCTTGACAAAAAAATTGAGAAATCAGAGATATCAGGTGGAGAACTACAGCTTGTATCAATCGCAGCAGCACTTCTAAAAGATGTAGATCTGTATTTCTTTGATGAACCATCCAGCTATCTTGACATACATCAAAGATTAAAAGTCGCAAGAATCATAAAAGAACTATCCTTGAAGAAAAAAGTAATTGTAATCGAGCATGACATTGCAATACTTGATTTCCTATGTGACAATGTACACCTTGTATATGGTGAAGAAGGAGCATATGGAGTTGTTACTCATCCAAAAGGCGTACGACATGCGATAAATACGTATCTTTCAGGTTATCTAAAGGAAGAAAACATACGTTTCGGGGAAAAAATCGAGTTTTTCGCTCATCCTCCAAAACAAAGACAGCTGATGAGCGTTCTAATAAGCTATGATAATCTTACTAAAAAATATGATAATTTTTCATTAAAAGTCGACAAAGGAGTAATAAGACAAGGAGAAATAATAGGTATAGTCGGGCCAAATGCTATAGGTAAAACCACTTTTGTAAAAATGCTGGCAAGCGCGATAAAACCTTCTACAGGCAAGGTTGAAAGCCAGATAAAAGTAAGCTATAAACCCCAGTATATAACACCTGATTTTGATGGAACAGTTCAAACATTTTTAGAGATAAACTCTCCTGAGCTTTTCACCTCTTCTTTCTACAAAGCAGAAATATTTGAGCCTATGAACCTTAAACATTTACTTGAAAAAGAATTAAAAACTCTCAGCGGCGGGGAGCTACAAAGAGTTGCAACAGCAAATTCACTTGTACAGGAAGCAGATATATATCTAATCGACGAGCCATCTGCATACCTAGATAGCGAGCAACGCATGGTTACATCACGAACAGTCCGCAGAGTAGTTGAAAAAACAGGTAAAAGCGCGATGATAGTCGATCACGACGTCTATTTCATAGATATGATCTCTGATGCATTGATTGTCTTTGATGGAAAACCCGGACAGAGCGGTCATGCACAAGGACCATTCAGCCTGCATGAAGGTATGAACATGTTTCTAAAAGACGTGGATATCACATTCAGACGAGATGAGGAAACACACCGGCCACGTGTCAACAAACCAGATTCCTATATGGATAGAAAACAAAGATCAGATGGAGAATACTATTATAGCCTATAAAAAAATAAAGAAATATTTTGATGAACTAGGTAAAAAAAAGATAAAACTCAAAGTAAACAAATGGAGAAATCAATCAAAGATAGCAAGGACATATCTGAAGCATATCTTCAAGGTGGAAAAGCAGTAGGAGAAATTACTAAACCAAAAAAGAAGAAAAAATAAATCATAACTGTTTTAAACCCTCTTGTTTTTTATCACATAGTTATCATGCCACGGTCAGGAAGACTCAGGACATTTATTCGAGAATACAAAGAATCACCTAAAACTGAGAAGTTTTCATTTATACCCCCCTTCTTAATTTTAATAGTCGAAGCAATACTTTTGATACATGCACTAACAATTGATGTACCTGACATAATGGTGGTAGAACTCACAGCAATTCTACTTGTCATATCAATTATTGAAATATTACTTGTATCCCGAGAAATCCATGAACATTACACAAAAAATAATTTTGACAAAGTACTTACTATAAAACTCGATGATTTTATAACAGAGACAAGACAAAAAAACGTAAAAAAAATAGTTACAGATTTTATTGAAGAAAACCCAAAGTACAATAGTAAAAGAAATGAAATATATCATACAGCCTGTCAGATTCTTGAAACACACTATGAAGAAGAAATAGAAAAAGAACTTACAAAAAAACTTAAAAGATTTGTCAAACAAAACAAGGATTTAAACGTCGATGAGATAGTAGAAAACTTTGCAAAAAGCTATCCACAATACAAAAGATACAGAAGTGAAATATACACAAAAACATGTAAATTTTTAGCTTAATAAAAAAGCTAGATATCTCTTTTCTTATTCCAAGAAGAAATAAAAATTTCTTTTAACTCATCTTCATCTTTTGCAGAAACCCAGGCTTTCTCAAAATCAGGATCTTCTGCCATCTGAATAACCCACATAAGAGTATGCATGTAAAGATTCTTTTTATCAGGACTTGCAACTATTACAAAAAACGCATGAATTGGATCCATATCCTCTTTAAGAAACATCCCCATTTTACTTCTTACCAAGAGTATTTCAAACTTTTCTTTACCCTTTATCATATGAGAAATAACAGCTATCCCCGGGTGAATAACCACGCTTGAGTCTTGCTCACGTTTTAAAATCAAATTATATAACTTATCTGTTTTAATACCAATTTTTTTGGATAGTTTTTCAGCAATTATTTGAGCAAATTTAGTAGGCCTCATATATTTATAAATATCAATCACTTCACAGTTTCTCACACGTTCTTCAAATGTTTTCTCCTCCAGTTCATCCCTATCAATGAGTATTTCACGTAATTCCTCATCCATTAGATATCCTGTAGATTTTTGTGCAGTAATTCTTTCGATTACATGAAGAAGCGAATATTCTCTCCATATTTTATCACGTGCAAAAAACCAGTACCATAAAAACGCAAATCCAATAAAAAGACCAACTAAAAGCAGAAGAATGTTTCCCATCTGAATTATTAGAAAACTATAACCTATTATTCCTACAATCTGAAGCCATGGATAAAGAGGCGAGCTAAAACTAGGCCTATAATTTTTAATCTTGCCTTCACGCATCATAATAAGCGATAAATTAATAAAAATAAAAAGAAGTAAAACCAAGCTTGAAGCAACCTTTACCAAACCTTCTAAATCTAAAAACAAAATAATAGAAATCATAAAACCCGCTGTAAAAAAAATAGAAATTAATGGCACTCTTCGCTTAGACATTTTTGAAAAAAATCCAGGAAGAAGATGATCTTTGCTCATCGCCATTGGATAACGAGATGAGGAGAGTATCCCAGCATTTGCAGTAGTAATAAAAGCCAAAACTGCTGCCACAGCCATAACAATTAGACCAATACTGCCTGCAAATTGCTCTGCACCAATAGAAATTGGCATATCTGTAGTCATTAAAGTAC
>CAZQEU010000002.1:0-53839 GCA_964592335.1 uncultured Thermoplasmatales archaeon | reverse complement strand
TTTTTCTAATGCTTACATTTGTCTACATACTAATTACAGTTTTAATAGTTGAATACGAAGAAGAATTCTGCATAGAAAAATATGGAGAGGATTACAAAAGATATATGAAAAATACAAACAGGTGGATTGGGGTTTCAAAGAAATGAAAAAAATAGGACTTATAACTGCATTAGATATCGAAGTACCCGATCAAATAAAATACAACAAATCAAGAGATATTCAAATAATTAAAAACAAAGAAAACGAAATAGGATTGATAGTCTCAGGAGTAGGTCAAAAAAATGCAATAGAGGCAACAAAAAAACTATGCAGAGAGTATAAACCAGACATAATTTTTTTCCTGGGTTTCTGTGGAGGAGTTTTAAAAGATTGCAACGCATGTGATTTGTTTCTTGCAGATGGCATATGTTATAATGGTAAAGAATTACAGATAGATAAACAAAGCTTAGAGTTTGTAAAACAAAAACTTGTGAAAAATAAAATCAATTTTTGCATAGGAAGATTACAGACATTTGATGATGTAGTTCTTTCTAAAAAGGATGTATCATCAGATGTAATTGGTGTCGAAATGGAATCTTATGGCGCGGTAGAAGAAGCAAAAAAACATAATATTCCAATGATTCTTATAAGAACTGTAAGCGATATTGTTCCTGAGAAAAAACCTTTTTTTGCAATAATCAAGGCTCAGAGGCAGTTTATTAGAAACATAAAAAATGCAAAAAAAAGCCTAAATATTTTTTATAAAAACGTTTTTTTACAATAAAAAAATACAGGTTTTATTGTCCCTATATATAATAATATGTAATAAATTTAATATAGCTGTTAAAATAACTACCATTACAAGTTAAAATAATTAAATAGTCTCTATAAAATAGGCATAAAATGATACTTAAAAAAACAGGAGTTTTTATTTCAAAACACCCATGGCTGGTAGTAGGAATTATATTAATTATAACAATAGGTTTTGCAAGTCTGCTACCCGGCCTTGAAATGAAAACAACAATGGATAACTTTTTACCCGAAGATGAAACAGTTCTTGCAAACCAGAGAATCAACAAGTATTTTGGTCGGGACGTAGAAACAATAATGGTTTATGTGGAAAAAGACAAAGCAGATAGTGTTACAGCAGCAGCTTCATTAAAAGAGATGTATAAGGTCTCAAAAAATCTAAAAAATGATTTTGATGAAATAGTAGAAGTTATGAGCATTTCAAGTTTTGTAAATACGATATGTAGAACTGAGTTTCAAAAAAAAGTTACTCAGTGCTCAGATGAAGAAATATTAACTGTTTTTAATGATTTGATGGATGAACCAGATTACTCTGAACACAAAATGCTTGAAAACGATGATCCAAATGAACCTATTGATTATAATAGATACCCTAAGATTTCCAAAGGAAAAAATATTGATAGCATTGATCTGAAAAACTATTACATGAAACAGAATGAAGAAACTTACATTTTTACATTTGAAGTATATGATTTATCAGGTTTTGAAAAAGATATGATAAGCCCTGCAAGAGGACTTACTGTCTATGAATGGTTTTTTGAATTTAAAAACCTAATAATACCAGATGAAGCACTAAATATGACATATAAAATAAGTGCACATATTGAACCTGAAGATACATCATGGGAAGTAGGTAAAGGTTTTATTAACAATCTAAAAGGTGCTTTTAAACAAAACAAAAAAAGCTATGAAAAAAACACTTTTCTCTGGGTTAGTATGCCAAATCAACCTGTTTCACTTCCAATCAAACTTGAAACAGGAAACATTAGTTTTAACACAGATGAAAACAAGATATCTATATCTGTTTCAAAAGAAGAACTAGGCAAATATGGTATAGCAACAGAGATGAATGGTTTTGGACTACCTACAAGAATTGGAAATAGCCTTGCAGGTTTTAGATATTTTCAAAGACCAGTTTTGAATCTACCCTGGAAAAGAGTCGTAGTTGATTTTAACTACCTAAAACAAAAAATTCAAGATATTCAAAACAAACCTATAATTGGTAGTATCTCTGAAAAAATCCTTATGCGTTACAATGATTTTACCTGGGAAGATTTCAATGAAATATTTAAGATGCTTGAAGAAAACAATTTCAAGATCGATGAAATCAGCCTTAAAGACATTGAAAGCCTTTGGACAACAACAGATCTTAGTCCAGATACACAGAGATCAACTGAGAGTTTATTTATAAAACCAAGTTTTTATGATGGTTTAAAAGAAGGAAGTATCAATTTTTTATCATATGACAAAGAATACTCTGATGCAAACGCAGCAATTATGATGATACAAATAAACGGATCATTAACATCAGGGGAAAAATCAGAGATTAGCGGCGAAATCCTAGAAAAAACAAAAAATTATGATTCAGAAGAAAACTATGTTTCAATGCGTGCAACAGGTAACAGCATTATTGAATACGAAATAACTGGTGTTTCAATGGAGGCAAACCAGATTGTAGTACCTCTCATTTTTGTTGTAATAAGCATAATACTGTTTCTTAGTTTCTTTAAAATCTCCTATGTTGTTCTACCACTTTTAGGACTGAGTATATCTGTGATATGGCTCTTTGGCACAATGGTATTATTTGGAATGGATTTTATGATAATGGAAGTAGCACTCATTCCAATGCTTATGGGTCTGGGAGTTGACTATAGTGTACATATGTTTCATAACTATAGAGCAGAACTTGATAAAGGAAAAAATGCTGCAGAGGCAATTATTGCAAGTATCACAGATGTAGGAATGGCGATGCTACTTGCAACAATCACTACTTTTATCGCGTTTTTATCGTTTCTTACTGCAACAATGGTTCCACTCCGTGACTTCGGAGTGTTATGTGCAATAGGTATAGCCTATGTATTTATTGTAACAATTACCTTGCAGGCAGCAGTAAGATACATCCTGGATAGAAGAAAAAACAAGGACAAACTAAAAACCAGACATAATCCAAATGGAAAACTAATGAAAAAAACCGCACGTATCGTCTGCACCCATCCAAAAACCATTCTAATAACCACACTACTAATAACAGCGGTTATGGTATTTGGAGCAACACAGGTTCAAACCGGTTTTAACATGAAGGATTTTTTACCTGAGGAAAATGAATCAGTCCAAGTGCTAAACAAGATAACTGATGAGTTCCCATTTTCCAGCCAGGAAAAAGAAAATATTTTAATCGAAGGAAATATCGCAACTGTTCAAACCCTAAGAGGCATAAGGCAAACAATCAGCAACATGGATGATGATAAATATGTACTATACACAAGAGAAAATAATCCTAAAACAAACTCAATTCTATCAATAATAGATAATGCTGTTGAAAACAACAACTCAATTATAAAAAGCTTTAATCTAGACTCAGAAAACATTCCAAAGACCAACACTGATGTAAAAAAACTTTTTAGTTATTTATATGACAATGACAACTACAAATATGAGACAAATGAGATTTTACATAGAAATGATGACGATGTATTTGATGCAACAATAATAGTTGTTTATTCAAACACATATAATGCTGGAGACGAGGATTTAAACAAAGCAATGGAGGAACTGTACTTTGATTTACAAGATGATATAGCTGATTTAAATGGAAACTCAGCAGCAGTTACAGGTGACAACAGTATGATGTATAGTATAATGCAATCAATGACAGAAAGTCAAATACTTTCAACAGCAATATGTATCGCACTTGCAGCAATAGTACTAATCATTGCATATAGAAAACTAAGCCTCGGCCTACTTGCAATGATACCTGTCTGTATTTCAACAATATGGATTGTAGGAACAATGTACTTCATTGGTTACAGCCTAAATGTTATGACAATTATGATTACATCTCTTACAATAGGGCTAGGTATAACATACGCAATACACGCGATTGAGCGTTTTAGATTAATTGCAGATAAAACCGGTGATGTAATGGGGGCTGTATCAGAAACAGTTGGTCACACGGGTGGTGCACTTATGATAGCAGCGATTACAACCATGGCAGGTTTTGGAATGTTAATGCTTACACCAATGCCTGTTGAGCAACAATTTGGGTTAATCACTGCTCTTACAATTCTATTTGCATTTCTAACAAGTATATTTATCCTACCACCTGCCCTTATGTTCTGGGGACGCTGGAAGAAAAAGAAATATGGATATCTAATAACGCCATATTCATCAAAAAAGAAAGCTAAGAAGTAATTGACCAATTCACTTAACCAACGAGTGTATGTATTATAAAAATGAAACAAGCTATGTCTCCCTCTTAACCTCATCTAAAAAATAAATTTTTTCGTATAAAGGATATCTAAAGATGATGTGTAAAAATACATTAAATGAAAAAAATGCCAAAATTTTATTATTATTAAACTATTCTTGGCTTTCTATTGCAAGGGTAGCCAAGCTAGGTCAACGGCGATAGACTCAAGATCTATTCCTGCAGAGGTTCGCCGGTTCGAATCCGGCCCCTTGCACCTCATTTTTAACAATCAGTATATCGTTAATATTGCTGTTTTTTACGATTAATTTATATATTTGTAAAATAATATTATTTTGGTAATACATAATGTCATCTAGAGAAAACTTCAAATCATTTATACCGGCATCAAAAAATATACCAGAGTTGACACTAAAAGCAGTGTTAATTGGAGCTTTACTTGCAATTATACTGGGCTCAGCAAATGCTTATTTTGGATTATACGCAGGAATGACAGTATCTGCTGCAATTCCTGGAGCTGTTATGGCCTTTGCACTTTTAAAACCCTTAAAAGGAACAATTCTTGAAGTAAACATAGGAATGATGGGTGCTGCAGCAGGGACCGCTCTTGCTGCAGGAATAATATTTACAATCCCTGCAATGCTCTTTCTAGGAGCATGGACAGATATAAACTATGTAGAAACAACAATAGTTGCTGCTTTAGGAGGTATCCTGGGTGTTCTATGGATGGTATCACTTAGACGAGCGCTAATCATTAAAACAGACTTGCCATTTCCTGAGGGTGTAGCAGTTGCTGCAGTACTAACTACTACAGTAGGCGACGACACAAAGAAAAAAACAGGTAATGGAGGAGTATCAGGAATATGGCTATTGATGGGAGCTGCACTAGGAGCCTTGCTTAAATTCGGCCAAGTAGGACTTAAAGCAATACAAGGAAGAATAGAAGGAATAGCAAGTATTGGAAAATACAACATTGGAGCAGGGTCAAACAATGCATATATCTATGGAGGAGTCGCAACATCGCCAGCACTACTTGGTGTTGGTTGGATTATTGGACCAAAAATATCATCATTTGTTTTAATAGGCGGATTACTCGGATGGGTTATAATAACACCACTAATACTTCTTGCAACAGGAATGCCTGATGGCATAAAAGAACCGTTAGATGCATTCTTTCATGTTTGGAGTCATTACGTTAAATACATAGGCGTAGGAGCAATGCTCGTAGGTGGACTTTATACAATATTCAAATTACGAAACAATCTTGCAGATGGAATTAAAGAAGCAATAATTGGGATAAAAGGTGGGCATGATAGTACAAAAAAACGAACAGACAAAGATCTTAACCCAAAATATGTCTTTTTAGCAATAGGACTACTAACAATACCTATTTTTATAGTATACTTATGGCTATCACAAAACGTATTCATATCTGGGGTAATGGCCATATTTGCAATATTATTTGCATTTATCGCAAGTGCAATTGCAGGATATATGGCAGGGCTCGTGGGTTCTTCAAACAATCCAACATCTGGAGTAACTGTATCAATACTTCTTATTACATCATTAATCCTTTTAGGACTAGGTTTCTCTGGGACAACATCATATGGAGTAGCACTTCTAATTGCAACAGTAATCGCATGTTGCGCAGCAATATCTGGAGACGTTCTGCAATCAATGACTGCAGGACAAATGATAGGTGCCACGCCGTGGAAACAACAATTAGCAGAGCTTGTTGGAATACTTGCAGCAGCACCAGTGCTTGCATTTGTAGTATCAGCACTTCATAAAGCATACACAATAGGAAGCATAAACCTGCCAGCACCACAAGCAGGTCTTATGGCTGGAGTAATACAAGGAGTACTGGGTGGAGAGATGACCTGGCCATTTGTAATAGCAGGAATGGTTCTTGCATTCATTCTAATTCTAATAGATATACCAATACTACCGGTTGCAATTGGAATTTATTTACCATTCACCCTTGCAACACCAATATTTATAGGCGGTATAATCAGACATTTCACAAACAAGAAAATAGAGAAAAAATATGGAAAAGACGATGAAGAAATAAGTGAATGGGAACTAGCGATAAAACAAACAAAAGTAAAACCAAAAGAGCGAATTGTTAGAACAGGGCTTTTGTTTACAGCAGGACTTATCGCAGGAGAAGCACTAACCGGGGTAATAGTAGCATTCATAATCATTGCAGGACTAAACATTACAATGTTTGACGTACCACCAGTATTACCTGGAGTTTTACTGTGGCTGTTCATAGCACTATTAGTATTTTACATACCAATCAGGGAAATGCTTTCTAAGGATTAATAATCCTTATAAACCCTTTTTTAATACAACCAAAAGATGATAGAAGCAATACTACCGGGTTTTCTGGCGGTGTTCATACCACTATTTATTATAGTCAATCCTTCGTCAACACTTGCACTTTTTAGCTCAATTACAATTAATTATACAAAAGAACAGAGAAAACAACTTGCAAAAAACGCTGTAAAATACGCAACAATATTGCTTTTTATATTTGCAATAGCCGGTTCAGGAATACTCGAGTACCTTGGAATAGAAATATACTCTCTAAGAATTGCTGGAGGGATACTACTTGCTTTTGTTGGTCTTGATATGACTCGACGTGGTCAACAATTTGGCGAAAGCCCTCCAGGGGCAGAACAAAAGGCAGACTATGCAATAGTACCACTTGCAATGCCCTCATTATCAGGACCAGGCGCCATTACCGTAATTATTGTAAGCATGAAAAACTTGACAGAAGGAAGCGCAGATATCCAAGCATTACCCTGGATTATAAGCATAATACTTGCAATTTTATCAATAATTCTTGTAATGATTATAACTTATTTCATATTCATAAGCTCAAAGTATGTGATAAAAGCACTTGGAAAAAAAGGAATGGATGCTTTTACAAGAATAATGGGGCTTTTAACAGTTGCAATTGCAATTCAGTTCATGTTTACAGCAATTCAAACATTTTTAGAATCGTATGGAATAATACCCGTTTAGTTATATAGTTTAATAACATTTATATCCTGAGGTACATCCATAGATTTTGCAATAGCAGAGCATTTTGTACGCATAAGATATGCTATAGGTCTGTAATCTGTTTCTGAAAAAGCCTCGTAGTTACCCATACCTTTGCAGATTATAAGATCTGTGCTATCAAGAATTTTTAAAACTTTTTTAGGAAGATTATTAAAATCAACACCTACAGCAAAGCAGCCTGTTGTAAGGATTTCATCTACTACCTCACCAAGACCAAACTCTGTTGCATCTTTCATCGTTGCATCAGATAAAACAGGCTCACCTTTTACAACAAGTGTAAGATTTAAAATAGGATTGAGCTTTTTAATTTCTCTGCATAAAATTTTATCAAATACTATCTCACCACAGTTATCTGTAAAAAAAACAATATTTTTTGAATTTGAAATAAATTTTTTCAAATTTTCATAATCATCATATCCAATATCTTCTTCAACAGTTCTTTCAAAAATATCAAGCAGATCATCAGGATTGGTACTTGCACCAGCAATTCCAAAATCCATCATGTTGCCGACTATACTTGCTAGCATACTCATTCTCAGAGGATCTTCGCAAATACTAACTAGCTCTTCGACTCTTGGAACCAGTTTTAATGCTGCTTTATTTGCTTTTTCTTTAAGATTTTTATAAGGATCTTCATCTCCTAGTGTTTCATAAACCATTTTATGAACTTTAGTTGCAATACTTACACTAGAAGAATTTGGATCATATAACTCTGCTAGAAGAGTGCAGGCTTTTTTCAAAGTTTTTTGTCTTAGTTTAATATCATCTGTGCTGATCTCAGATTCAAAGATTATTCGCTTAAGTAAACATGGAACGCATTCAGTTTGAATTTTCATAACAAAAACCCTGAAACAAAAACAGGTATTTATAGTGTTTTCAAAAGATATGGGCCTTGATCTTTAAAATCTAACGCTCTGTAGTATTCTTTAACGCCAACCCCGCTTAGGACAAATAAACGTTTCTTATCATATTCTTCTCTGCATATCCTCTCAGCCTCAGATATAAGTTCCTTACCATATCCTCTGTGTTGAATTTCTTTCTTCGATTTTTTACCTATTGAAAGCTCCCTTCCAACTACCTTAAGCTCTCTTATTATCATACAGGGATTTGTAGAAAGCTCTTTTCTATGAGAGTTTGAAATATCCCGAAGTCTCAGATATCCAATTAATGCATCATGTTTTTCATCAACAAGAGAAATGAATACTTCATCACTATCGCTTGCTTCATAAAAAGTTGTAGATAAACCGATGTTTTCTTCAGAAGGATTTATTTTTTCTTTTAAAATCTTATGACCCATTTCTCGACAACGTATGCACCTGCAAACCCAATTATTCTTTTTCATTTCATCTTCAACGATCTGACGTAGATTACTTTTTGTAACACCTGCATCAATAAACTGAGATGGTACATCTCTTTGTATGCGTTGTATACGAACCCACTCAGGTACAATTGTTTTAAGACGTGCAACAAGTATTGCTCCTTCTTTTGTACTCAAAGGAGCATATTGACCTTTTTGCCACATATCAAAAAGTTTTGTACCTTTAATTGTTAGAGTGGGGTAAATCTTAATCATATCAGGTTTAAAACGAGTATCAGCAAAAACTGTTTCAAAACATTCAATATCGCGATCAAAATCTGAACCAGGTAAACCAGGCATGAGATGATAACAGACCTTAAAACCAGCATCTTTTGCAGCCCTTGTAGCAATTACAGAATCTGAGACACTATGGCCACGTTTTATGTTATACAATAAATCATCAAAAACACTCTGAACACCAAGCTCAACACGAGTAGCACCCCAAGAAAGAGACATATCTATATGACGAAGCCGGAACCAATCTGGACGGGTTTCAACAGTAAGGCCGATACAGCGACTCTTGGTTTTTTCATTAATCAATTTAGCTTCTTCTAAAGATTTTGATTCTTCATTGTTTAAACCATCATAACATCTTTTTACAAACCATTCCTGATAAAAAGGATCACGTGCAGTAAAGGTGCCACCCATGATAATAAAATCAATTTTGTCTACTGGATGACCAATTATTTCAAGCTGTTTTATACGGTTTCTTGTTTGAAGAAAAGGATCAAAATTATTCAAGCTTGCACGAAGAGCAGCAGGCTCATGACCTGTATAACTCTGAGGAGTACCTGCTTTAGGGCCACCTGGGCAAGGAATGCAAAGACCATGAGGACAATCTGCAGGACTAGTCATAACAGCAACGACAGCTACACCTGAAATGCTTCTTGTGGCTTTTTTACGAAGCAATGATGTTGCCAGTTCTTTTTCTTCATCTGAAAAATCATCAGGAACTCTTGCAAGTATATCGCTATCAGCAGGAATGCTCTTAATCTTATATCTTTTACAAAGACGAATCTTAGTCTTATGAATCTCTTCTTTACTCTGAATTTTTTTTGAAAGAATAAGACTTATTATTTCAGAGTAGAAATCCATAAACAAAGGACCTTTCAATAAAAACAAGGATAAAAAACCTTTGATGAAAAAAAACCTAAAAATAATGATACATTTATTAAATAAACTAAGATTCAAAAAACTATACAAGGAGTACAAGAAATTGGATATAATAAAAGTCAATAATCTTACAAAAAAATTCAAAAAACTAACAGCAGTAAATCATATATCTTTTTCTGTTAAAAAAGGAGAGATATTTGGTTTTCTTGGACCAAACGGTGCTGGTAAAACTACAACAATTAAAATGCTTACAACACTGCTAAATCCTACAGAAGGAGATGCAACTATCGTAGATTTTGATATAGTAACACAAAGAAATCAGGTAAGGCAAAACATCGGAATAGTTTTCCAGGAACCAGCATTGGACATAGAACTTAGCGGAGAAGAAAATCTTGAATATCATGCTAGAATGTATGGCATTAATAAATCAAATAGAAAAAAAAGAATAGATGAAGTACTTAGTCTTGTAGACCTAGAAGAAAAAAGAAAGGTATTGGTAAAAAACTACTCAGGAGGTATGAAGAGAAGACTTGAGATAGCAAGAGGCCTTATGCATTATCCTAAAGTCCTTTTTTTAGATGAGCCAACACTCGGTCTTGACGCAGGAACAAGACGTGTTATATGGGAATACATTAAAAAAATGAACAGAGAAGAGGATACTACAATTTTTCTTACTACTCATTATATGGATGAGGCAGATTTTTTATGTGATAGAGTTGCGATAATAGATAGAGGAGAGATACTAGTTAAAGATACATTAAATAACCTTAAAACATCCATAGGAAAAGATGTTATAACATTATCCTGTGATAATCTATCAAAACTCAAAGAGATACTTGAGACAGAAGAATGGTCAACTAATATAAAAAAACTCGAAAGCGTCCTTAAAATTGGAACTGAGAAAGGTGATGAAAAGATACCGATAGTTATTGAAATAGCACAAAAACATAATATTAAAATAAAATCGATAAGTGTTAGAAAACCTACTCTTGATGATGTTTTTATTTCTTATACTGGAAGGACAATAAGCAACGAAGAAGAAAAAACAAGTATGTTTCCCATTCATCCAAGATTCAGGAGGTAATAAATAATGAAAATAGTCAATCTTCAAGCAATATATGTTATGTGGCTTAGGCAAATGAAAAGATTTGTCCGTTCTAAAAGTCGTCTGCTTGTAAGTGTTGCACAGCCTCTACTCTTTTTATTCATTCTAGGTTCAGGTTTTAGATCACTTTCGATAGGTGGACTTGAAGGCGATTACCTACATTTTTTTGCACCCGGCATTATTTCAATGTCAATAATTTTTTCAAGTATGTTTACAGGTGTCTCCATCTTATGGGATAAACAATTTGGTTTTTTACAGGAAGTTCTTGTCGCACCTGTAAGTAGAATGTCAATTACAATAGGCAGAACGCTTGGTGGAGCTACTACAGCTCTTATACAGGGGTTTTTTATTTTAGCTATAGCAATTGGTCTTGGAATAAGGCCGTCAAGTGTTAATGGGATAATACTTGCAATAATATTTATGATTTTAATGGCTTTTACAGCAGTAGGATTCGGTTTAATTCTTGCATCAAAGATGAATGATTTTCAATCTTTTCCAATAATTATGAATCTTGTAATGATGCCGCTTTTACTTCTATCCTCAGCCTTTTTCCCATTGGCACAAAGCCAGATATTAAAAAATATCGCATTTTTCAATCCTTTATTTTATATGGTAGATGGACTGAGAGGAAGCCTGCTCGGACCGCAAACTACTATTTTACCTCCACTAGTAGATTTTGCAGTAGTTCTTGTAATCTGTATAATACTACTTTCGATCGGTAGTTACATGTTCAGCAAAAGTGAAGCATAAAAAATTTATTTAATACATTTTTTAAAAGTTTTAAGCATATTTAAAAGAGAGCAAGCAACTGTTAAAGGGCCCACACCACCTGGGACAGGTGTTAGTTTTCCTGCAATCTGCTTTACAGATTCATCCACATCACCTGTTACTCCATCTTTTGTTTTTATAATACCAACATCAACAACAAAAGCACCTGGTTTTACATGTTCTTTTTTAATAATATTTGCAACACCTGTAGCAGATACTAAAATATCAGCATTTTTAGTATAAAACTTTAAATCTTTTGTAAATACATGTACGACAGATACAGATGCATTTCTATTTAAAAAAAGATCAGAAAGTGGTTTACCAACAACATTACTATGATTTATTATGACAGCGTCTTTTCCCTTTAAATCTACTTTTTCATGCTCAAGTATTTTTAAAACAGCAAGAGGTGTACAAGGAACAACGAGTTCATCACCAAGCAACATACGACCCATATTATAAGGAGTGAAACCCTCGACATCTTTACAAGAATCCATAATCTCGAAAATTTTGTTAGAATCAATATGCTCAGGTAAAGGCATTTGAACTAAAATACCATGAATGCTATCATCATTGTTTAACTCCAATATTTTTGATATAACTTTTTCTTCAGATGAATCTTCAGAAAGCCTGACATGAACGCAAGA
Organism: uncultured Thermoplasmatales archaeon; assembly: GCA_964592335.1. Taxonomy (GTDB): domain Archaea; phylum Thermoplasmatota; class E2; order DHVEG-1; family DHVEG-1; genus CAZKUB01. The sequence goes on along the minus strand of CAZQEU010000002.1, from coordinate 41,564 downwards.
AATACCTACTTTTTCACATGCTTTATCTCTTAAATTTAGGTAAAGATTTGACTCTTTATTTTCACCTATTATAACAGACGCTATTCTTGGTTTTATATCATATTTGTTATAAAGTCTTTTTATTTCTTTAGAAACTCCCTCAAAAATATTTTCGGAAATTTTTCTACCATCGATAATTTTTGCAACCATCAATAATCAAAAAATGAAATTTTCAAGGCGGTTATAAATCCTCTGGTTTCCTGCCAATTGCATAAAACTGAGGGAAAAAATTCAATTGAACTCCTTCATCCAAGGACCTAAGATAGTCAAACTCCCAAGAGTCTATTTCCTCCTGTGAAAGCCCTGCATCTTTTAAGGCTTTTACATAAAAATCACGTGAATGATGATAATATGCTTTATCCTCTTTGCAGCTCCAAATACGGTTATTTCCAATCCCAACCTGTGTTTTTAAACCAGCACGTACAAATAAAAGTCGTAGTTTACGGCCGATATGAGGGTCACCACCTCGTTTTTTTATAGCTTCTCCTGCAAAAATTCTGTCAACACGAGGGTTTTCGGGGTAATGTAGTTTACCACCATAATCAGGCTCCAAAGAAGCAAGTACTATTCCACCTGGTTTTATAACACGTGCCATTTCATTTACAACTTTTTGTGGATTTTCTACCCACATAAGAAAAAGATTACATGTAACTATATCAAAGGTGTTGTCTTTAAAGGAAAAGTTTTCAGCGTTTTCTTTTTTAAGTTCAACATTATCATAATTTTTAAGAACCTTTTCTGCTGCCTTAATCATCTCATCTGAACCATCTGATGCTATTACTTTTCCTTTGGTTAGATGCACGATATCCCTTGTAACCATCCCTGAACCACAGCCAACATCCAGTATTAGATCTGCATCTTTGACCCCTATTTTAAGATAGAGAGGTATTCTTTCTTCTGCAGTCTCAATTGCTTGTAATTCTAATTTTTTTACAAAATCATTGAAATCCTCTGAAGATCTTTTATGAAAATTCTGATTTTTTGTTTTTTTCATCTCAAACTAATATAATAAAGATTTTTTGTATAAACCTTTCTTTTTAAAATGCAAAGAATTAATTAATTAAAAAAACTATTCCGGTCTGTTGTGGGATGTATATGAACAAAAAAATTCTAAAAGGATTAACAGGGTTTTTAATATTATTAATACTTATTTTATCAGGTTGTACATCAGAGAATACAACTGTTTCTTATCCTTTGTTTCCAGACGTAGAGCAAACATCATATAAAAATGAAACAATTTGGGATATAATGAATGTAAGCTCGAATCTAAATAAAACATTATATGTTACAAACTCAGAGATATCAAATATAGTAAGCTGGTATGAAAACAAAGAAAACATAGATGAATATGAAATTTTAGATGGTGGTAGCAGTGGAATATATCTCACAAACATTGATCCTAACAATGTAACATATGGATATGCAAAAATTCATAAAGAAAATAAAACAGAAGGATTATTTGTATTTATTATAAAAGCATTAGAAGAAATGCAATTAGAAAAAGAAAAACTAATGGGAATTGCAGAAGGACCCTGGGATTTAATAAAAAATTGTGAAAAAACAAGAAATTTTACTTCATCAAAATAAGCACTATCCTTTAAATAAAGAGTTGTTTATTCCTTTTTTTAATGAAACCAGTTCTACAAGTAGCCCTAGATTTATTAAACGAACATAGAGCAATACAAATAGCAAAAGAAACTGTGAGAGGCGGAGCAGATTTTATAGAAGCAGGAACACCTCTTATAAAATCAGAGGGAATGAATATTATAAGAAAACTTAAAGAAAAACACTCAGAAAAAACAATTGTAGCAGATATGAAAACAATGGATACAGGTGCATTTGAAACAGAAATGGCTAGTAAAGCAGGAGCAGACGTAGTAGTGATACTTGCCGCAGCAGATAATAGCACCATTAAAGATGCAGTAAAATCAGCTAGAAAATATGGCTCAAAAATAATGATAGATTTAATAGGTGTAAAAAACAAAATAAAAAGAGCAGAAGAACTAGAAAAAATAGGTGCTGATTATATATGTATCCATGTAGGAATTGATGAGCAGATGACTGGAAAAAAACCAACTGAAACACTAAAAAAAATAGCTAAAAAAACAAATATTCCAGTCGCTGTTGCTGGTGGAATAAACAGCGAAACAGCACCTGAGATGGTAAAATCAGGAGCAAGTATAATAATTGTTGGTGGGGCAATTACAAAAGCAAAAGATGTGGAATCTGCTACAAAAAAAATTAAAAAATCAATAGTTGACAAAAAAATTATTAAAACAGATCTTTTTAAAAAATATGATAAAACAGATTTGAAAAAAGCATTCTCACTTGTATCAACACCAAATATATCTGATGCAATGCACAAAACAGGCGCAATAACTGGTATAAAACCTGTAAAACAAGGTTTTCATATGACAGGGCAAGCATTAACAGTAAGAACCATCGATGGAGACTGGGCAAAACCCGTAGAAGCAATCGACAAGGCAAAACCTGGAGAAGTAATAGTAATAGATGTAAACGGCGGCAAAACTGCTGTATGGGGCGAGCTTGCAACACATAGTGCAAAACAAAAAAAACTTGCAGGTGTAGTAATAGATGGAGCTATAAGGGATCTAGATGACATTGTAAAAATAGATATACCAATCTATAGCCGGTATATAGCACCTAACGCTGGGGAACCAAAAGGGCTTGGTGAAATAGGTGCAGAGATAAGCTGTGGCGGTCAGAAAATAAGGACAGGTGACTGGATAATAGGGGATGATTCAGGCCTTGTTGTAGTACCACAGGAAATAGCTCAGGAGATCACGAATAGAGCCCTTGATGTAAAAGAACATGAAAATCGTATACGTGAAGAAATAAAATCAGGTTCAAGTCTGGAAACCGTTGTAAAAGTCAAAAAATGGGAGAAAAAAATAGGATGAAAAAAGTAGTATTTTTTACTGATGAAAATAAGATAGGTGAGGCACTTGACAACTTTGATTTAACTAGCTTTGAAAACAAAAGATATCCTTTCAAACTTCACATGGGGGAGATTAAAAACAAGTATTTTCCAAGGCCTGAAACTGTTGGAAAAGTACTAAATGAACTTTTTAAAAGAAAAGGAAAACCCTTCCTTTATGATACAACTGTGGCATACCCCGGCCCCAGAGGTTTTAAAGTAGGATACAAGAGAGTTGCAAAGATACATGGTTTCAGCAAATTGGGTGCAGATGTTGTAATAGATAACAGAGGGAAAAATGTTTCAGTTGAAGGTAGAGATTATAAGGTAGCAAAATCTTTATATAAATCAGATTGTGTCTTTGCCTTTTCACATGTAAAAGGACATATAGCAAGTGGTATGGGCGCTGCGATTAAAAACTTTGGAATGGGTGGAGTTACAAAAAAAACAAAGAAAGAAATCCATTATGCAAGTAGGCCCGATTACAAAAAAGATAAATGTACTTATTGTGGGGTATGTGCTGAGGTATGTCCTTTTAATGCAATAAAGGTGTCAGAAGGAAAATGGAGTATTTCAAAAAAGAAATGTTTTGGATGCGGAGTATGTGTTGACAACTGTAAACAAGGTGGGATTGTAAATGAAGATAAAAACTTTCAGTACCTGTTGGCATGTGCCGCATATGCTGCTTTAAAAGATAAAAACGTTGTTTATCTAAATGATGTTAATCGTATTTCAAAAGGTTGTGACTGTGATCCAGGAGCAGGACCAGTAATATGTCCAGATATTGGTTATCTTGTATCTGATGATCCAGTGGCAATAGACAAGGCAAGCCTTGATTTGGTAAATGATATAAAACCAGATATATTTAAAAAAGAAAACAATGTTGATCCTGAAAAACAAATAAAATATGGTGAGGAGATAGGTCTGGGTAGTACTAAATACCAATTAATCGAAATCTGAGAAAAAATTTATAATACCTGTTTGAAGATCATAAATTCCTGCAACTAGTTTTATTTTTCCTTCATATATTGCTTTTGAAATAACTTTACTTCTGCCCGGAAGAAGCTCAAATTGCCTTTTCAAATTTCCAATAACATGGTTTGAATTAAGACTAAAACCCTTTTTAACCTCGTTTAATAAATCCCCGCATTCTTCTGTACATTCTTCTGCGGCTTTTACAGCACCACAATTAGTATGACCGAGGATTAACAGGATATCTGGTTTTAGATGATCTACAGCATATTCTAAAGAAGCAATTACGCTAGGATCAAATGCTACATTTCCTGCGACCCTTACAACAAATATCTCACCTATCTTTTTATCAAAGATAAACTCAGGGACAACACGTGAATCAGCACAAGTAAGAACTACCAGTTTAGGATCTTGACCTGCTACATGTTTTTTTAGCCCGGAAGTATTCTTAGAAATAAAGTTTTTATTAGACTCTTTAAGAGACCCAATTGTTAACTTTTCCATTAAAAAAAACTCCATCAATTAAAAAAAAAAAGAAATAAAAAAAGTGAGAAATAAGATTATTTCTCAACATGTGGTTTGTATATTAGTGCAATACCTGCTGCAACAAAACAGAGAATTGCTGCAGGAATAAATGCATACATATAGCTCATACCAGCATCTTTTACCATACCCGCTAGAATTGGTCCTACGATTCCGCCTACACCATATGATGTGAATACGAAACCATAGTTCAGACCAACGTTTTCTGAGCCGAAACTATCTGCTGTTGCTGCTGGGAACAACGCAAAGTTTGCACCAAAGTTAAAACCAATAAGAGCGGCTGCTACATAGAAAAACATTGGGTTTACTGTAGTATAGAAGAATGCTAGCATCATAATTCCTTGGAAGATACACATTGCAATAATTGATTTTTTTCTTCCAAGATTATCTGATACTTTACCCCAAATAATTCTTCCAAGACCGTTGAATATAGGAAGACATAATGCAGCACCAATAACAGCTATATCTTTTGCTTGGGCATCAGGCATAGAAGCTGCAAATCCATCGGTACCAGATGTAGCAAAATTCTGAATATTACCTATAACCATAAGTCCTGCAAGAGCACCTATGAAAAACATCATCCATAAAAGATAGAATTGTCTTGTATGAAGCATTTCTTTGGGTTTTAAATCAATCTTAAATTTCTTTTTACCAGATTTGTCTTCCTCAGGTGGTTTATATCCTTTTGGAAGCCATCCCTGCGGTGGATTCACCATAACAAGTGAGCCAAGTACAACAAGTGCTAAAAATGCTATTCCATAGATTCTAAAAGCCATATCAACGTTTGCTATGGCAAAATTACCAGATATTAAACCATTGAATCCAAGGACTGCTGGAGGATTTGCAATAAGTATCCATATAAATGCTCCAAAACCAAACCCTGCAACCGCAAGACCACTTACTAGTCCTTTTTTATCTGGGAACCATTTAACTCCTACTGCTATTGGTACAACGTATCCAAGACCAATACCAGCGCCACCCATTACACCTAAGAAAAGTAGTTTTAATGGAAAGCTTGCGCCAACAAAACTTGCAAGTATATATCCAAGACCTAAAAATACACCACCCAGAAGTGCGATATTTCTTGGGCTATATCTTTTAGCAAGTCTGCCACCAATTATTGTAAATACTGCAAATGTTGCAAGACCTGCACTAAAAATTGCTTGGGTTTCTGTTTTACTAAATGCAAATGTCTCTGATTGAAGGGCTCCGGTAAAAGCACTCCATGCATATATTGCACCAAGTGCAACTTGAATCATTATAGCCCCAATCACAATTAGCCATCGGTTCATTACTTTAGCGTCATTTTTTGATGATTTTTTAGCTACCATAATAAATCACTGGTCGGGCTAAATTAAAAACTTATTTAAATAGGTATCGAGAAAAAAAAGATTTTTAATCTTTTATCTCCAAATAAAAGCCATTAAAAGAGATTATGTGGCTATCTTTTCCTTTGACATTTACTTCTTTTTCAACTTGTATGTAGCCATCTTTTAGCAGTTTTTCTTTTGAATCAATGTTTATGCTAGGTATTTGCAAAAGAAGTAGGTCTCCCTCAGATTCGATTTTAGTAATTATCTCATCCTGTTTTTGTTTCAAGTAATTTACAAGTTTTTTTGCCTCTGATTTAAGATTTGGGCCTATTTTTGAAAAAACAGGTTTGATCTTTGTTATTTTTTCTTCGACTTCTGGTTTTCCAATTATAAAATCATGTTTATCAGGATATTTTAGGGTTGATTTAATTATAAAATCACTTGTTTTGATGCTATCTATATAGTTTTTTGATGAATAGGTTGCTATTGCTTGTATTGGAGCGTTTAGTGCTATTCCTTGTTCGCTTTTCCAACTACGTATCTGTGAGATATAGTTTTTGATGTTTTCACCGTTTTTTTCTGCATCTGCATCCTTTAAAACAGGTTTGGGCCAGCTGGATAGATGTATACTTTTGTCCTTTTCGAATTCTTTGTAGAAGTTTTGATAGATTTCTTCTGTTATATGTGGGAAGAACACTGCAAAAAGTTTGAGTGTCCCAAGACCTATTGTGTAAAGCGTGTATTTTATACTATCAGTATTTTTGTTTTTATGGATACTTGATTTTATCATTTCAAGGTAGTGATCTGCTAGTTCATGCCATAAAAAGTATTCAACGTCTTTCATTGTCTGGCTGTAGTCAAAAATATTCATTTGTTTTGTACATTTTTCTACCAGTTTACTATATTTTGTAAGAATCCATTTATCAACCATAGATAGTTCTGTTTTCTTGGGTTTTTCATCTTTTAAAATGTTTATTATAAAGTTTTGAACGTTGTATATTTTACGAAGTAGTTTTTTGCCACGTATTACATCTTTTTGTCTAAATGGGTTGTCTTCTCCTAGTGAGCAGCTTGCTGCATAGCATCTGAATGCATCTGTGCCATGTTTTTTTATTATTTTTAGTGGGTCTATTACATTTCCTAGGCTTGCATGCATTGGTGTTCCATCTTCTGAGAGGATAAAACCCCCCATCATTATGTTTTCAAAGGGTTTTTCATCTGTTATAAGTGTGCATCTTAGAATTGTGTAAAAAGCCCATGTTCGAATGATATCATGGGATTGTGGTCGAACGCTCATTGGATAGAGTTTTTTGAATTTTTTGTCATCGCGATTCCAGAAAGTATTGTAGAGTGGTGATATACTTGAGTCCATCCATGTATCAAATACATCTTCACAGCCTATTAGTTTACCACCGCATTTAGGGCATTTTTCAACTGGTGGTTTATCTATTGTTGGGTCGATATAACAATCTTTTTTTCTTGCAAGTATTACTTTTTTGCATTTTTCACATTCCCAAAGAGGTATTGGTGTTGCAAAATATCGTTGTCTTGATATTACCCAGTCCCATTCAAGGCTGTTTACCCATTCTTCTAGTCTTACTTTCATGTATTCTGGGTACCAGTTCATCTCATCTGATTTTTTAAGGACTAGTTTTTTAAAATCAGTGGTTTTGAGGAACCATTGCTCAGCGTTTACAAACTCAACAGGTGTTTTACATCGCCAGCATACACCCACATTTTGGTCAAGAGGGACTGATTTTAGAAGGAGTCCTTCTTTTTTCATATCAGATATGATATTATCTCTGGCATCTTTTATTTTCATATCTTTGTATTTGCCACAGATATCTGTCATGCATCCTTCTTCGTTGATGCTCATCTCTATTGGTAGTTTATATTTGAATACCCAGTTTAGATCTTCTTTGTCTCCAACTGTACATATCATCACAACTCCTGATCCGAAATCAGGGTCAACTGCATCGTCTTCCACGATTTTTACTTCTTTTTCAAAAACAGGTACCAGAAGGGTTTGATTTACTAGCCATGGTGCACGTTCATCAGTTGGGTGTACTGCTACTATTTGACAGCTTGGTAGCATCTCAGGTCTGGTTGTCGCAATTTCTACATAGATTCCTTTTTTGTCTTTTCCGATGCCATGATAGCTTAGTATTTGCTCTGCAGGTCGGTCTTTGAAATAAAATTTTATAGTGTTTAGTTTGGTCTGTCTATCTTTGTAATTTACTTCTGCATCTGCCATCGCAGTCATACATCTTGGGCACCAGTTTACTGGAAATTTTCCTTTGTAGATAAGTCCTTTATCAAAAAGCTCGATAAAGCTTATCTGAGTGAGACGGCGGTAATATTCTGCATCTGTTTGATAGTATATACTCGGGTCCATGCTTTCTCCAAGTATGATGAATTGATTTGTCATTGTTTTGATGTTTTTATTTGCAAATTTGCTGCATAGTTTTGTAAATTTATGTCTGTCTATGTCTTTTCTTGTTATACCCATTTGTCTTTCAACGCGTTCTTCGATTGGTATCCCGTTTACGTCAAAACATAGTGGGAAAAATACTTCGTATCCTTTCATACGTTTGTATCTTGCTGCAAAATCTATATGGGTGTAATGTACGGCATGGCCTGCGTGAAGTGGTCCTGATGCATAACGTGGTGGTACATCTATGCTATATGGTTTTTTGTTTGATTCAAAGTTGAAATGATATATTTTTTCTTTTTGCCAGTGTTTCTGCCATTTTTTTTCAATTTCTATCTGGTTATAATCGCTCATCTAACTGATCCATCCATGTATTAAGAATAAAAAAGGTCAAAGAATTACTACTTATAAATTATATGGTTAATCTCTTTAATTTTCAAAATATTTAGAGACAACATATATTACAAATGTAATTATCAAGCTTAAAATTAATATTTCAATTGCTATAAACACATCTGATAAGATATTTGGGTTTATCAAAAGTATTTCTCCAAGTGAAAATATCATAACACCTGAGAATAACTTTAGCATTCTACCCTGAAACTCGCTTAGTTTCTTTTTTCCAAAGGTAATTACCACGATAGAGGTGATAACCAATAGTGGTATGATATATATCAAGTTATAGAAAAATAGGTACATAAAGGATTCAGAAGAGCTTAAATTATAAGAGTTTAAAATTGCGGTATATATAACGGGGAGATTTAGTGAACATAAAAGCTCCACTGTGTTTGCACTCACTGCTAGTATAACTGTTGCAGCTATAAGTGAAGGAATTGATGTGATTTTTACAAGTTTTCTTATCTGTTTGTATAACTTGGATTTTTGACTGTCAGGTATGCTTGCTGAAAGGCCTTTTTTAAAGAAAAAGAAATCTTTTATATTGAGTATACCAAACATTATTGCAATTATACCCGCTAGAATCGTTATAATTGCTTGTTCACCTGTTAATTTAAATGTTTGTAATAAAAAGAACATGATTAAAAAATAGATTAATCCTGAGAAAAATATGAATATTGAACCTATGAGAATCATTTTTTTTCTTGAATTAGTGTAAAGCAATATGCTGAGTAAAAAAAGAAGTATAAAAAATGAGCAGGGGTTTATACTATCCATTGCACCCAAGATTATTGTTATAATTGGTATTGATAAATCTGATAAATCGAGTTCTCCTAAGAGTGTATCAAAAATATATGTATCATCTGAAAGATTCAGCTCTGTTGAATAATTGCCTTTTAGATGATAAAGCACTGCTTTTTCAAAAGTCTTGTTTTTAGTATTTATTATATCTGAGTATGTTAGTGTAGTTGTGTAGTTTTTTAACTTAGGATGTGATGTATTTATAACTGCGATTGAAGGAGTAGTTGTAAACAGGTAAGATGAAAATAGATTATAGTTATTATTTAACTTATCTGAACTGTCGATAGGGTATTCTTCTATAAATAAAACACTTTCATTTCCAGGTAATATATCATTGAATAATATTTCTTTTGCATCATCGCAACTTCCACATTCTCCGTTATATACAAATAATTGTATGGTAACATCAGCGTTTTTATTTCCATAAGTTGTTTTTACATAGTCTAAAGTCTCAGGGTTTGTATTTGGAATAATAAAATTGGCTAAAAGAATAAGATAAACTGCTATAATACAAATTGAAATAATCAATTTTTTATCCATCGAGTGCAACCAATCCATATACCGTTAGTAATAATTATAAAGAAAAAAATGTATATAAAGTTTTTTTGAAAAAAAAGAGGGAAAAATATTTTGATTAAAAATTGTTTAATAGTTTTTTAAGATCATCAAGGTCTTTTTTTATTTCATTTATTTCTTGGGTTTTTTCTTCTTCAAAATCCTTAATAATACCTTCAATGGGTTGGCTTAAAGTGTATAGATGAACTGGGCGTCCTTTACCTTTCTTTTTAAGATCGCGTTTTGTTATCCAGCCTTTTTCATGTAGTTCTTGCATTGCAACACTTACTTCTGGTTGACGTAGTTTTGCGTTTCTCTCTATTTCTGAGCTTCTACATTCCTCGACTTGGCTTATATAAATCAAGGTTTTAGCAAGATTTCTAGGCATTCCAAGGTCCTGGAATATTTTAACTACTTTTTCATCTTGTTTTGTGAGTTTATAATGTGTATTTTGAACCATATTATCGACCTTAATTTTATATTTCTGTTGATATTAATATAATATGTATTTATAAATCTTTTGATTAAATAAAATAAAGAAAATAATAATTATGTTAAAAAACCTAATGCTTCCTCAATTCTTCCCATCTCAATACCTGTTGTTTGATTCCCGATAATAGCACCCTTAGTATTTGCAACCAACCCAGAGCCAATAACTGGGCTTCCATGATTTACTGTTCCAATCATAACAGGAACAGAAAAAAGTTTTTCCAAAACATGTTTTTCTTCATCTGTTACCTTAGGATGACACAAACAACCCTTATTTGTAACAACAGCACACATTCCAACAGTAGAAAGATCTGCAATTGTACCTTGTTTAACAGGTACATCTAATGTTTCTTCTATTTTTTTGACAGATTTTTGTTTTAACTTAGGATGAACTAAACAACCATTATCATTTGCTAATATATCATTTCCTGCCGCATTTATCTTATCAGTAACAACACATGTTTTAAAACCAGCTGATTCGACAATATCTATTACTTCTTTTTCTGCAAAATCACAGAGTATAGCTCCTTTTGAATTTATACATAAAAGAGAGCCTACAATCGTTGCATCAGCGATATTTAACTCTATAAGATCTATCTCAAGTGTTTCAACAATCTTTGATTTAATCTTTTTTTGAAGACCTTTTCTTATAAAACCAACATCATCATTTACTCGGCAAAAAACACCAAGATTAGGATTTTCAAAAAAATCGAGTATTTGAAGCATAGATTATTACCACTTTTCTACTTTTTTTTACTTGTTGATTTTTTCTTAGAAGAACTTTTTTTAGAAGAAGATTTGGTTTTAGTAGAAGTTTTTTTACTAGAAGAAGTGGTTTTCTTCGTTGTTTCTTTTTTCTTTGGTTTTTCTACTATTTTTTCTTTCTTTTTTTCTCCTTTTTTACTTTCTTCTTTGCTTTTTGGTTTCTCTTCTGCTTCTTTTTTTTCTTTTTTCTCTTCAGTTTCTTTTTCCTTTGTTTCCTTCGCAGGTTTTTTCTTCTTTAATTTAACATCTCCATCTGATGTTGGAACCATTTCGTAATCATCTGTTCCTGATTCTTCACCCTCAGCTTCTTCTGGCATTTCCTCTTTTCTAAGTATTGGTTCCTTCTTTTCTCTTTCTTCTTTGAGTAGTTCACGACGTGATTTTTTAAATTCAAGTTCTGGCAGATATGCTTCTACCACTCCATCATCAAACTTTACTGCTTTTACACGTATTTTGCTGGGCATATTGTATCTGCCTTTGCTCCAAAGCATGGTATTTAGTGAGTCGTCTATCCAAATATTTTTTTCTTCCACTTTCATATGGCGTGTTAAATATTTTTTAACTCTTTTTATCGCGGTTGGTGCTGCTTTGCTTGATTTAAAACCAGTTTTTTTTAGTGGAATTACATATATTCTTTCAATTTCTTCTGCCATAAAAAATCAATCCTTTTTTTAACTTTTTTTAAGTTTGTTCCTACGCCAGTTACGGGTTTTTGGATGACGGGTAAAACGTCTATTTGTTTTTATCATAATCCAAGCTGGAACTCTTCTGTTACTCTTTGTTGCTTTATTTAATCGAATTTTTTTACCTAGTGATTTGTGAGTTGACATATATTTTTACCTTCTTTTAATTTTTATATCTCTTTTTTTGGGTATTACTTTTAAAAGCAGCTTTCTCAGCTGCTCATCATTTATTTTATTTTCAAGTTGTCCACTTCTAGCAATCATTATCAGTTGGTTTTCTATGGATTCTACAACCTCTGGTCTTGCTACTTTTATTCTTCCTAGTCTTTGTCTTGCTTCTGGTGTTAGAACAGTTCGCAGGATTGCTTTTTTTTGTTCTTCCATCTGTTTTTTTTGTGTTTCCTGCTGCTCTTCAATATCTTCTTGATTTGCTTGCTGTTGCAACTCCTCAAGGCGTTTTTTCTTCAGTTTTTCAAGTTCTTCATCCATAAATCAAACAACAACACTTCTTTTAGTTAATATTTTTCAATTCCAGGGTAATTAGATCCTATATTTTTTTGTAATTCATGTGATGCGTTATCTACAAAGGACCGGCCTTTACCTGTAAGCATACGTCCTTTTCCACGCATTTTTGTGACATATCCTGCCTTTTCAAGTTGTTGAATTGCTCTTCTTATAATTGTCCCGCTTGCAGATCTTGCCTTTGATGGTTTTGAACCGCGGTTTCTTTTTCCACCGTATTCTGCACGCAGATGCTCGATTCCTATAACGTTTTTAATATAGATTTTACGTAGGATACTTGCACAGCGTATGTACCACCAGTCAAGGTTTTCTGGGGGTTTTTCTTTGCTTACACCTGTTCTAGAATAAATATTTTCTTCAGGTGTTTTAATATTTTCATCATTTTTTAATTTCTTTGCAACTTCATCGATTAATTCCTTTGCTGGGACATCATATACGGTAGTCATAACTTTTTTACTCCTGTAAGTAAGGGTTAAAGTAGGTTAGGCTAATAAATGATAATATATATAAGCATAACGGAAACATTTATTTTATTAAAAAACGCATGTATTTATTACAGTTTTTACAATAAATCGTGATTTTTCCTTTGTTTATTCTTACTCTAGAATTTACATTTGGGAGAAGATATGAGTAGCAATATTTACAAAAGTTTCTTTTATGATCTCTCTGCATTTTAATCTGATATTTCATCGCGATTTTCCTTGCAATTTTTACGTATCTATCTGATAAATCAAATTTTGAGTCAAGAGCATTTCTTTTTGCAAGTAAAAAAAGTTTTTCAATTCTTTTTTTTGCAATGTTTTTTTGTTCTTTTTTATCTTTTTTTCTTTTTTTTATCATAATGCTTAATAACTTTTAAGAAAAAAAGAGTTGTTTAAAAAAGTTTGCAAAAAAAAGTAAAAGAAGGATTTTTTTAATAAACTGATATCTCAAGCTCACATGGTACATACCTATCAGAGTACTGCTGTGAATAGCTGGATGTTTGTTGTCTTGCAAATATTATGACGTTTTCAGAGTGAACTGCTACCTGATCAGCATTTTCAGATGATCTGCCGTTATCTGGATGATATGATAAGAATTCTTGGTCTTCCTGATCTATTCTAGTAATCTGTATGCTTACATCTACAAATTCATCTAGATTGAATATCTCCTTGAACTTAGAATAGGGTATTTCTGATAATGAATATACTTTGTTCATGCTAAGTACTGAGCTGTAAGATATACTTGTTGCCTGGTTAAGCTGAGATATTTCACTGTTTTCAGAGGGTTCTTCTTCATAGTCACCAAGTATATAATCTCCAACAGGGTTTACTTCCTTTTCAGCTTCTACTACATATACTCCAACCGGATCACCATTTATCGCAATTACATAGTCTTCTTCAAATACTATTACATAGTTGTGATACAATTCTGTTATCATATGATACGTTGGTGCTCTTTCATTTATTTTCTCAATTGAAAATATTTTGCCGCCACTTGACAAAGAATCACCGATTTCTAGATCTTCTGCTTTTACCCATTCACCATCTACATACAAAGGATGGTTCGGTGTAACTTTTAGCTCCTCATTTATGATAAGATAATAACCCGCTATAAGCTCGTCAGGTTCATGGTGAAATACCTTAGTCACCCTATCCTTTGCAAAAACAGCATTTTCTGTATCATAATTAAGAATAGTATCTCCAACTTGTATCTCTTCAATATTTTTAACAGATCGGTCCGCCATCAATATTTTACTACCCGCAAGAAAACAAGGATTTTGGTTAACTAAGCAATGACCATCTTCGTTATAATAACCAATACACCTTCCACCCTTGCCCCAAGCACAACACCCAGTTGGAGTGCCTCCTCCACCTGGGCCACTTGGTTCTTCTTCTATAGATATAACAAGACTATCAGACCATAGACTTTCAAGTCCTTCAACAACACCATAGTCCTCATGAAGAGTAACATCCTTAGCCTTTGATCTAATACTAGCGCTACATCCACTCCAATCAAGGGGTATAACATATTCTTCTGAATAAACATACTCATTCCCTGGTGGACCACCACTTGGAGCACTTTCCTTGGGCACAAGTGACCAACCAGAAGGCTCTAATATTTCACCAGTATCTTCATTCTGAACCCTGAATTTATAATACAAATAATCATCATCCGGATCACTTGTATATGTAAAAAAATAATAAGAACTTCCAGCAGAAAAAGAAGCTGCATTAGAAAAAGGAGTTACAGGTTTATCAGGGCGATTATCATTAAAGACAATAATCGAATCTGAATAAGCACTACTATCACCAGCAGGTGTATCTCTTGCTTTAACTTTTAGGTTATAAAAACCATATTGGTTGTATGTATGCCCAGTTGAAATTGTAGCACCTGAATCATAATAAGACCCTTTATTATCATCCCAACCATCCACGTTATCATCATCATTCCAATCCCAGCCATACTCTAATTTATCCCCATCAGGATCTGTTGTATCAGTCCCATAATTGTACGCAGTATCATTTGCAATAACTGAAATAGAAAATGCTTTCGGCACATCAGGGGGAGGACTAACAATCCCACCAAATTGATTTACTATAACTGGCGTACTTGGTTTATTTGGAAAATTATTTGAAGAACTACTATCAGTAACTTCTATACTAATAGTTGCATAAGTGCTCTCCATTACAGGGTTACCATCATCTTGGGCTCTTACTTTTACAGTATAACCACCTTGATTAGAATAAGAATGAGTACGACTATCGCTTTCACCAGACTCATAATAATTGCTTACTTCTGAATCTCCATCACCCCAAATCCATACATATCTAATTTGATCTCCATCTACATCTTCAGATACCGCTGTAAAAGTTAAATCTTTATCTACTTCACCATTCTCACCTGTAACCTCAGGTACAGTTGGTTTACTATTTTCCTGTTCCTCTGGTGAAGAGCTCCCTACATCATATAACACATGTAGCCATGTTTCTTCCCCTAAATCTGCTTTTAAACCAATACTGCTAACATGTTCAACATTTTCAAACCAGGCTTGACTACCATCTAAGCTCTGCCCTCTGGTTTGGGTTAAAAGAGAAGAGACCTCTAATGCTGTAGCTTCAAGACTCTTTTTTTCAACGTTTGAGCCACTAAAAAAATTACCTATAGCAACTGCTCCTAAAGCTGTCGCTGATACAACGGTTATAACAACAAAAATTGCTTCGAATTGTGGCGTAACACCATATCTATTTTTTATTATTCTTTTTCTCATCCTATCTCACCCCTTAACGGAGTATATATCTAAGTTTAATGCTAAAGTTATATGATGCACTCTGTCAACCATGATATATATAATCTTCGTAAAAAAATGACAAAATGGTAAAATAACATTACCAAATAGCCTATCAAGCTTAAAGCTCATCCCACTTTCACCCAACATTCCATTATATTAATATTATATGCACATATTATTTAAGCCTTACTTATAAGAATAACAAAGAGTACAATTTATCCAAAATAATAAGTAACCTCTTCAGATATATAATCATACTCGTTACTAAGAGTTAACCTAGCTTCCAAGCCGTTTATGTTTTCTCCCTTATAAACGATTCTAATAAGCTCTGCATCAAAGAAAACACCATGAGAGGATTCGGCGAAAACAAGTATGTCCCTTGAATCATTAAAGTAATAACCAATAATATCTGAATCTAAATAATCATTATCCATATTCTGTTGAAGGTTTTGCTTTAATACCAAACCAAATTCCTTACGGATATTATTGTAATTATACAGCAAATAAGATTCTTTATCAATAGTTTCGGTCACATCACTAAGACTAGTAATTATAACACCAAAACTAAGAATTGCAATTGTAATAATTATTCCACCCACTAGAACGATCTGAGCATCATCCTTATCATACAAAGAGTTTTTATTTACAAGTTTTTTAATAAGATTATATTTCAGATTTAATCACCTCCCGTATTAAGCCACAGTTGCAATACAATCTCATAGATAAAACCATTAAAAGCTATAATTCTTGAAACCCTTGTTTCTTCATCAACCCATATATCAGTTCCAATACTGGTATAAATACAATCATTATAAGATGCAGAATTATCATGAAACAATTTAGACATATTTACAACTGTCAAACGAAACAAAGTACCTTCTGGCAAGCTTGAAACCAGATCATAATACAAATAATTTATATTCTCTTCTACACAATAAATTAAAAAATTATCATAGTTTCCAGTAGAATCTTCTTTTGCCTCAGCGTTTTCTAATATTTTTGCACCTAACTGCTTTAGCTTATTTTGCTTTTCAATTGTAGTATAACTAGAAACTTCCATATTACTTATAAAAAATAAAGCTGAAAAAATTAAACCTGCAACTATAACTGCCTCCATGACATGCATTTGACCATTATTAGTTGAAATTAATTTTTTCCTTCTAGCCATATAATTCTTTCTCCTTCCATTATTGTTATTTCATTTATAGCCCATTTATTACTGCTTGAAAAACTAAAGATAAAATCTCCTGAAGCTGTTTGTAGATTTGAAATCCAACGTTTTTTATGAGGTATGTTTTCAGAACAATCTGAAAAGCTTAATAATTCAGTACCTTCAGAATGAGTAATATCAATAGACATACCCTCTATATCTTGTGGAGTATCATAATCACCTATTGTAAAAAATATGCTATAATATTTAGAATCAGATAGATTATTAACTTCGAAATGAACATTATTATCATTACTATACACTAAATCATCTCCAACTCCTGTTCCACCTGATGATTTTGATAAAATATTATCAGAAGCAGTATCCCATCCATAATCCTCTGATTGAACCGCGCCAACATATGCAATAGGTTCTGATTCTTCCCTACTAGAAACAGCATTAGGATTTGACACGAATTTTCTTGCAAAAATCCAATCATAATATGCTGTGATATTAAAATCCTCATCAATATATTCAGTATTTGCTATGCAAAGACCAAACGCTCCATCTTTTGTACCACGGTATGAAATAGATTTTGGTTCTCCATCTAGAACAAAGTTATCATAAAAATACCTTGCAGCCACATCATCTGAGTGATTTAATATGTATTTTAGCCTATACCATCCTTGATTTATACCTTGTGTTTCATAATCAGTATAATTGTTCCACTTACCATCTTGATAATATACAATTGCATTATCAAAATAATGAGCATCAGTTGGACGATATTCGAATGTTCCTGAAGAAAAAACAGAAGCATGATGATAAGGTGGGTTAAAAGAGCCATTTGTTTTTCTTGCAAAAATACTAGCTTCTATTGGATTATCATAACCTTGTCCAATTTCTGTTTCACTTATTGATTTTGATTTTGTTTCGAGTATGTAAGGTGTACTATCTGGATTGATATATGTTTTTGAAATAACTGCAGCACCATTTTTTAAAACTAGACTACCATCCATGATATTTATCCTAGAATCAGCGTTATAATAGTAAAGATCCCATTTATTCATAGTATTTTTACTAAAGTTATCGAAAAACAAAAATGTTTTCGATCCATCATGATACTGATTACTACTATCTGCAGATCTCCCAAAATACATATGTATCATACATCCATCAACAGGTATCGATGACACATTTACCCAAATCCTTGAAGTTTTTGTAGTATCTGAATACCAGTTTTCAATCCAGTAGTAAAGCTCAGAGCCAGCATCATCAAAAAACCTAATATCACTTAAGTTCTCATTTACTAATATATGATTAAAATTTTTATCTTTGAGCTGAATTAGAACTGCATAATCATCTATCGGCTCACTTAAAGGATTAGAAACAAAAATAGGTACTCTATATTTCCAAACCCCTGAAGTAGTATACCAAACCGAGTTATCACAATTCTCAGATATTCTAGTATAACCCTTTGCACTTGATGAATTGCTGGTTCCAAAATCAAATTTATAAACATAATTACTGCTGTTACAACTAATAACCAACTTGTCTGCACCATCTACTCTACCTTGTATATCCCAGCCAATCCTACCCGAGCAATTATAAAGCGAGTTTTTCACATTTACTAAACCATCTGTGGAATTAATAAATACAAAGTTATTATTTAGCTCAATATAGTAATTAAAATAATCAATTAATTGATATGGAATATCAACCGTAGTTGAATAATTAGCAGATGGATAATTCTCCTTAAATAAACAAACATTAATAATTGCATCTGAAATTTTATTTGCAATATCCCTAGCATGAATCTCTGCTGCTGAAGAAGTTTTTTCATCGATTATAGTATTTACAACAAGAATTGAAGAAGTCGCAACAAGACTCATAAGTGAAAGAGATAAAATAAAACCCACGACCTGTGAAACAGCCAAAGAATTACTAAAAATCTTTTTCAATAAATCCCCCCCACATAATATTCAAAAAGAGAATTGTCGAGAAGCAATATTCTTTCATTGTGCTTATAAAATAAGGTATCACCCTGTATTCCAAAATCATAATTATCTAAAAAATAATTTAGCCATATGTCTGAATTTGAACCGGAAAACTGCATCTTAAAATTTGATACATTATCGACAAAATAAAGCGTTGGTTTTTCACAATTATAAGACGCTTTATGAACGACATTTATCTTATATCTTCCGGAACCAGCCATAGCTCCAATACCCTTTGTTTGTATCAATCGTAAAGCAATAGCCTTATCTGTTTCCACAAAAGCTGGTTCATTTTTTATAAAACTATTAGAAAAACCAGAAAAACCATTTGATAAAACCGCACCATTTTGAAGAGAAACAGTATTTACACCTGAAATAGATGGTACTGTATATTCAATAGATCCAAGATCAAAGACCCATATCCTAGCAAATGGTATCTTTCCCATATATTGTGGACCAAATTCAGCTGGATATGCATCATTAAATAAGTTGATTAATACAGTTCCATTTAAGTTAATATTTGTTGTAATTATACTGCCATCTGTTATTTGAGGATTTCCATAATCTAAAATATTAACAGGTGATGAAATACCTTCATGAATATAAAGATTAGACAACGTTTCATTATCAAACTCATTTTCAATAAAAACATCGGTACTGTCTATCTTCTTTCTAATTTTAAACACAGGGTTAAACAACCCTGTTTTTGTCCAAGTATGATTTGTATAAAAAGTGGTTCCTGATTCACACCAGCCAGTTGTAGTTCCATCACCCCAATCGGCTTTATACCAATAGTTATCACCAAACATATCTTCGTTGTTTAACAAAAAATTATATTTAACCCCCGAATAACCATAGGGATTAGAACGTATTGGAATACTTCCGCTTATCTTTGGAGCAGAGGGACTATCATAGTTTTTATAAACAATACGTTTGTATAAGTCATACTCATCATCACTTTCTATATAAACCCAATTAAATCCATCATAATATTTTGCATATCCGTCCTCATAGACAGAAGGATTTTCATAACGCCATTTATAAAATCCTGAAGACCCAGTAGAGCTACTAGTGTTTACCACTATGTGATAGGTAGTATCTTGCAAAAGAGGAATATCTTGGTAAAAATCACATTCTACCCAATCCATAGTTGTTGAAACATTATCAGAGTAAATCTCAAAAGAGCCTAAATTGTCAGTTGGGTCAGGGGATCCACCAGAATCACCATATATCGACACAGTTAGACTATCATAGATATTTCCTACTTTTCCGATATACAATTTTATTTTGTCAAGTTCGTCATTTTCAAAAGGGCATTTAAAAGATTGAGAATATTTATAAGTATCATATATAGAAACATAAGTTTTGGTATCTATATCTTCTTCTTTCCCGGGATCGAGATGATAGATTGATGCATCATCTATGAAAAGCGCTCCTCCTTGATTAACAGCATATCCTTGTTCAACGAAATCGTACTTGAATAAATTGTTGTAGTTTGCTTTTATCCATGATGGATCACGGATAGTCTTTGAAATTCTAATCTCATCTAATGTACCATTAAAAAAGATATTGCCATTCCAGCCTACTTTCCAATCCTCATCGCTTGATGTTAAATCTTTTTCAATATTATCATTTGATCCATCTGATTCACCATCTAGATAAAAGTTTAAAGAACCATCTGAACCACCTTTATCATCAAAAGTTGTAACTAAATATTGAAAGGAAGAATTTTGAATGGATGTATCGGCCCAATAAGTTCTTGGATCACCTGCTGAGGGATCTATTGTAAATCCCCACTTTAGTCCTGTATCTAATGTAAGCCAGCATTTGCCAAATAGATTAGGATTAGAATAATTAACTTGTCCAACTAAAGAGGTACTATCCGAATATGTTTCCTGTCTTGGGAATATCAATGTTTCAATAGTTAAATCATCAACGCTATCTAAAACAGAGATATCACCTAGATCAATATAGTTACTAGATCCATTAAAATCTAATGCTCCATTAATATAAAAAAGACGAAACATGTCTGTTAAACCATAAAAGTTACCATCATTCTGATTAGATGTAGAATCATCAACTGTAGTAGTTGCTGTTTCTTCAAAGTGGTGGACCAATATATAATCTGAATCCCAAACAGCTTCTGAGTTTTCTTGAGGATCGTCTTCCTCTGCATTATTAGAATAAAGATAAAAGACAGTATCTTCTGTTGAAGAAACATAAGGTATATTTACCCACGCAATTAAATAACCGGAACCCTCGTCTAAACTTTCAATTTCATAATCAAGTTTTGTACCAGACTCATCTGCAAATATAATATCCTTATTATCATCTGTTGCAGTAAATACCGTTGATCTAACAAGAACCGGAAAATTTGATAGATCCTCATCGACATATTCACTATTGATAGTTAATTTTTTTCTAAGAGAATAGCTTTCATATGCCCAATCACCAAAAACCAAATCTGATCCTGTAGGCATCACACTAAAAGTATCATCAGCATCATCTAAACCTTCTACTGTAAAATTAGTCCCATTATGATATGAATACCAAAGAACCAATCTGTCTGTAGAACCCTCAACGAAATAATCAAACGAGTTAATATTAATAGCACCTTCATCAACATTGCTTGATATAACTCCTGTGTCAGCTGAATTAGGGCCATCTACCAGTAAATTAGCAATAGTATTGTCAAAAACCTCAAAGTTACTAAAAATAGTCTCCCTTTGGCTTTTCATTTTATTTTCTTCAATATAAGGAACCCCCCAAGCCATAATTCCAGCAACACAGGATAGAACTATAGATAACACTAATATCGTCGATAAAACCTGGCTTACAGCTATGTTGCTTTTAAATATATTTGTTTTTATCATTGTATCTTATTATAACACTCCTGAGATAGACGCAATTAACACATTGCTTGAAAGTATCAAACGAGTTGACCTACCCTCATCATAAAGCAATATATCTGAATTTGAAGAATACTCTTGGAAATTATAACTGCGAAGTGGACTAGTCAAAAAATCATACCAGACTTCTTTGTAATCCCCAAACATTTGAACTTTTAAATTAGAGGACATCCTGTTTTGCTCATTTCTAATATAGCTATTATTGATTTTAAGTTTTAGCTTGAATATACCGCTTCCACTACCTGAAATCGAGTTGATACCTCTAACAAGATTTAACTTGAATACAAGATAAGAGCTGTAATTATATATATTTGAATTTTCAGTCATTGAATGATATTCTGATTTTGAGCTTATTATGCCACCATTTTCAAAAATTGTTTTGTATATATCCTCAGCTCCCCGATAAGTTTGAGTTATTTTTCCTAAATCAAAAATCCAGATTTGCCCGAAAGGAATCCTGCCTGAAACATCTGAGCCATAGTCACTTGAATCAGGGTAATCATTACTGTATAAATCGATTCTAACAATTCCTTCCAGATTATAAGGTACATTTCCTGAGCCAGCATCCGAATGTAACTTCGGGTTACCGGCTTCATCAATTGCAATATCACAAGGAACCATAACTGTGTTTTCTATTTTAATAAAAACTGGATCAGTCCAACCACTATAAAAAGCATCATCGCTATTTCCTGTACCTCCATGGCCATCATCATCAGGGTCACTTGCAACCTGTACTTTTACAGGGTACACACCAGCATTTAACCACTGATGTGTAGCAGAACAGGAACCTGGAGATACAGCAGATTCTAGCAACCATCCTGAGGAAGTTCCATCACCCCATGAAAAGTTAAAGTAAATATCAAAATTATGAGGTGTTGATGCAGAAGCATAAAAATCATAATCAGTATCATTATAATAGGATAAATAATCCATGCTAATATCCCATGGCTCTGAAATATCAGTAACTATCGGATCCAATGAAATCGTAAAATGATAAACTTCTTCTATAGATATAGATTCATCGTTTGGATCAGTTAAAGTTACAAGCCAATAATATGTAAACACACCACTTGAGCCATCTGCGCTTGTGTAATCCCAAGAAATTGTATCACCACTTGAATGCGTACTATCATACTGAGGATCAGACCAAGAACCACCCTCAGGCTTGCTTTTAATAACTACCCTTATTACATCATCCCTATCATCATCATAAACAGTTACCTTACAAGTAGGAGATGCAGGAATATCGATGGAGCCATTAACAGGATAATGATATGTAATCTCAGGAGGATTATTCACCACAGGATCTGATTCGGTAGTGAAATTCCAAATAGGACCCTCAGTACTCAACCCTTTATCATCCCAAACGATTATCTTCCAAAAATACTTCTTATTATACTCTAATACCCCTGGATCAAACGAATTAGAACTAGTATTTTGATCATTATCATCTGAATTGATCCTATCCTCTAAATTATTTATAGTCTCAGCTTCAGATTCATCATCACCAGGCTCAGCTGGATCAGAAAAATAAACCGCTGAAGTAGCATAATTACTATCAGGATCACTAGCAGTCCAAGATAACTCCACATCTATACTCTCATCAACAGCATCACTCTCAGGATCAGGATTAGAAGGTGTATCAGGAGGACTATTACCCTCTACATAAACAAAAGTATCACTTGCACCATCGGTATCACAAGCTCCATCATCATCCTTAGCCTTAGCATAAACCGTGTACTCATGCCCAGAAGTCCAGGTAACACCCTCAGCTTCACAATCATACAACCAATCCTCATCACCGCTGTTAAAACCATTACCATCAGAAGCCACAGCGGAAAGTTCATAGCTACATTGACCTGGTACAACACCCCCAAAAGAATTCCATCCGCTACCCGTCCAATAATTGCCATTGGTTCTGTCATATATCCTTAAATAAACACCAGCAACTGTACCATCAGTATCCAAAGAAGTACCCGTAATCTCAGAAACATGTTCTGGACCAGCATTTTCAGGAAAATCTTCAACACCTGTATCAGGAGGACTATTACCCTCTACATAAACAAAAGTATCACTTGCACCATCGGTATCACAAGCTCCATCATCATCCTTAGCCTTAGCATAAACCGTGTACTCATGCCCAGAAGTCCAGGTAACACCCTCAGCTTCACAATCATACAACCAATCCTCATCACCGCTGTTAAAACCATTACCATCAGAAGCCACAGCGGAAAGTTCATAGCTACATTGACCTGGTACAACACCCCCAAAAGAATTCCATCCGCTACCCGTCCAATAATTGCCATTGGTTCTGTCATATATCCTTAAATAAACACCAGCAACTGTACCATCAGTATCCAAAGAAGTACCCGTAATCTCAGAAACATGTTCTGGACCAGCATTTTCAGGAAAATCTTCAACACCTGTATCAGGAGGACTATTACCCTCTACATAAACAAAAGTATCACTTGCACCATCGGTATCACAGTCTCCATCATCATCCTTAGCCTTAGCAGTTATCGTATATTGATTACCATTAGTCCAACTAACACTACTAGAGAGATAATTCCATTCCTCATATTCCTCATTAAAACTTCCATCCCTTGCCATAGCGGAAAGTATCATAGAGCAACCAGAAGGCAATGGTGAACACGTACCACTCCAGGATGATCCACACCAATAGAGGTCTTCTGTATCATCATGGATATTCAGGTAGACGCCTGCGATTGTACCATCAGTATCGGATGCATTACCACATATAATAGATAGCTGTGTAGGCTCCACTTGATCTGGAATGTCATAAATAGTGGTTGTTGGAGGATTATTTGAAGAGCCGGTTTCATAAGTAACAACTAATTTTGGCCAAAAGTCTGGTTCTACTTCTTGGGATAAAAATCTTATAAAAATTGATTTAGCTAGACTACCAATAGATATTAACTCGTTGTTAGTGTAATCGTTAATTTCATCCAACGGGAAACCTGGGTGTTCTATTTTTAAGGAACACGATTCGCTTACGGCGTTATAATCTTCTATGATTAGATCTTCAATACCTGCTGCCTGCCACCATCTCTTAGGTTCACCATCAAACCTTTCAATAGAGATAGGTTTAACAGATGACTGTGATGGATCAATCATACCTTGGATTATCTCTGTGTCCGAACTATCTGTCCATTTCTCTCCACCACCGCTAACCAAAATTACAGGCTCCCATCCACCCTTATCTTTAACATATAACTCCAGTCTAGCATCAATAATATTTATTTCTCCTAGCTCATATAACGGATTTATATTAAATTTGATGAAGGAACCGTAGGAGTCAATTTCAAGGTTCTGCAATTCAATGTCTTCTTCTACAGTTAGCTCTATATCTACTCCAGCATTGTGTACCAGTAAAAATTTATCATTGGATTTTACATAGTAATTATTGAGATTCTTAATTGATAGATCATAGGTTTTACTAGGGCAATATACTTTTTTTATGGAACTTACAGGGCAATATGTACCTTGTACATTTGAAAATATTTTGTCCTTAACCTCTAGGTTACCAGCCTGCACCAATCCATTTTTGGTGTAAAACCTATGGTTAGGCGTAACACATAAATTGTTGTTTATAACTAGATAATAACCTCCCATCTCCTCAGCTAAGTGTTCATGATGATATGCAACCTCTGAGTCTACCATTTTTTTATTATCAAAGTCATACGACTTTACTAGATCACCAGGTTTAATGTCTTCGATGTTTTTACTCATTCCATTTGCCATCAAAACCTTCGTCCCAGCTAGAAAACAAGTCTCATTAAGCCAATAAAAATCACGTTTATTACATCCCGCACCGCCTGGAGAATCAGTAATATCTATCGAAATATCCTTCTTGTTTCCATCGCCTGGTTCAAGACCAGATACATTAAAATCCCAATCAGGATCGTATGAATACCACGTAACCAATCTGTCTCCTTCTGAATCAATCTCAAGGGATCCTTCTTCAATTGACATACGCTCAGTAACATAGGCACTTGTACCACTTGAAATAACTTGATTTACGGTTTCATGAAAATCTTCAAATTTCTCAGCCATTTTTCTATTATTGGAATCTGCTTTCATACTGTCAATTGCTGGCAGGCCCCATAAAAAAACAGAAGCGGTAGTAGTTGAAACTATCATTAAAACAAGAAATAAAGAAATAACTGAACTTACAGCATTTGATTTATTCAAATCTAGATAAAACCCCCCTCAAAACTATTATATCACACTCCACCTACTATGAATTTCAATGCAATCCAATTGATAAGTATCATAAAGAACGCATGTTTTACTCCAGAGATAACATTTCCTTCTTCAAAAACACCAGCAACAATACCCATGAAACCACCCTGGATGATACTTGCTATAAAGAAAAGCTGTGTTATTTCATCCTGAGAAATTTGGTTACCCGAAGATCCTCCTAGGGCCCCCGCTGATTTTAATCCAGCTGCGCCTTCACCTACCATGTTTGGTATTAGACTCTTTGAAAGAACTATCATAATAAGTAGAAAAACAAACATAGCAACATATATTACTGCAACATATGAAAGCATACTTGCACGTCGCTCTGAATCCAAGAGTTTAATTTCACGTGCATCTTTACTAGCTGCATCTAAAACATCAGCAACATTTCCTCCACTTCTACTAGCCTCAATTATAAGTGAAATAGTACGAATAACAAGCTTGGTTTTAACTCTTTTTGCAAAAGCCCTTAGTGCATTCTCAACACTATTTCCCCATGATATCTGCATAGAAATCTTTTTAATTTCATCTGTAAGCACACCATAGTTTCCCTTTGCCGAGTACATAATAGCCTTAGTAAAAGTCATACCTGCACGTCTAGATTCAGCAAGATCACGTACAAAATCAGGAAAACGTTTATCAATCATACGAACGCGACGTAATCTAAACCATTCATATATCCCATAAACACCAGTAAAAATAATAAGTGCAAAGATAATGAAGTCATACCAAGTAAAAAGTTTTATAGTACTATCACCAAAAGTAAATTCTGTATAATTCAAAAAAGATGTAAGAGAAAGTATCGCAAGAAAAATACAGATAATAGATGGTATCCCTGCCGCAAGATAAACAATAAATCTTGACATCTGCCCAGTCATAGACAATCTTTTCAGAAAACCCTGTTTTTTCATTTCACTATTTTTACTTTTATTATCGGCCACTTTTATCACACCCTAGATGACATTGAAGACAAAACATAAGAAAAACTAAAATGAATAAGAGGTACAACCAAGAGGACAAAGACATATATAATAATTAACTGGTCTTTACCACCAGACATTATCATGAGCAAAGGAAGAATGATTATGATTAGTAGAACACCTGCAACAGCTGCAGTAACATATGCTTCTGCCATAATACCAAGACTTTCTATAAGTTGTTTTTGTACAACACGGTTCTCACGAGTGTATTGATCTGCTTTTGTCATAAAATAAGGTTTTAAAGCACCGCCTGACTGAACTGTAACAATTGCACCCTGCAGAAACTCTTTAAATTTTTCAGAAGGCGTTCGGTCAATATTTGATTTAATAGCAGATATTATATCCCTACCTAAAAGACTAACATCTCTATAAATCCAAAGAGCTTCTTCACGTATCTCACCATATATCTTTTGTTTAGAAAGGCTTTTAAATATTTCAGTAGGAGTAATACCTGCAGAGCTCATCGCAGAGATAAAATTTAGTGCATAAGGCAAGTGCATATCTATCTTTTTACCACGGGCTTTTGCTTTTGAAGCTGGTAGATTCATAAGATAGAAATAAGTAAGAATAGTTGCAAAAATAGGAGCAAATAAAAGTAGTACTATAATAACTAAAACCAGGTTTAAAAAAGCTATCAGACTTAAAATTACAACAGTTGAAATAAGAGCTGCAAGTATCGTATTTACCCAGACCCAAGAAAGATAAGCTCCAGCACGCATATCCATATGTGCCCTCTCTAAAGCTCTTTTTAGTCTGTCTGAGGCTATATTTTCAGCTGATCTTCCAAACCATCTATAGCATAACTTCTCATAATTATTAAGCGGCATTCTCCTCACCAGCGTATTTTATTAAGTATAGTTATATTTTTTCTCTTATTATACTTTATTTATATCTCTTATTTATTTCTTTCTTTATCTTTTTTGCCTCTCCTTTTTTCAATCCCATAGTACTTAATTCTGAAATTGAGTGTTTCTTTAAATCCTGAACGGTCTCAATCTTATTTTCATATAGTTTCTCTGCAGTTTTTTTATTAACACTATTCAAAACAGTTAAATCAGATTTAGTATCCTCAGAACTATATATCTCCTTTTTATTTTCATCCTTAGTTTTCTTTGTATTATTATTTTTTTGTTTTGTTTTTTTATTATTTTTCTTAGTTTTTCTTAGTTTTTTCAAAAAATCCTCAGGGTTATCAACATAACGTGATATAGCCTTGGCAACCTCTAAAAAGGTTCTAACATTTGTATCTTTCATCCATTCAAGTATTTCTGCACGTTGTCTAATCTCTTTAGTAATCTCTTCTTTACCAATATCCCAACGAGCACGTATTCCTTCCAAAACATAGCTTTTTCCGGTGTATATGAATTTATCCTCAAATGGATCCCAGCGAAATACCTCATTTGTAAGAATCTCTTTGGTGGTAGGATCAATATCAATAATCTCAATTATCTGCTTACAACGACGTACTCTTTTACCTTTAACACGGGTTGTAATATGAATAGATACTACATCAAGAGACTGCAACATTATCCTTGGTATATCAATTGGTTTTCCCTCAAGACGATGAATAAGGCTTTTTGCACTATCAGCATGAACCGTGCTATACGTTGCATGACCTGTAGCCATAGCTTGAAACAAAACATATGCTTCACGACCACGAATCTCACCTACAATAATATACTCAGGACGCTGACGAAGAGCAGCCTTCATAAGATCATATAAATCAATTTCGCCTACCATCTTATCTGCGACTATTTCTCCAAAACCACTACGGCTAACACCAGGTATCCAGTTAGGATGAGGTAGATTAATCTCACGAGTTTCTTCAATACTTACAATCTTTGCATCACGTGGGATAAACAATGAAAGAGCGTTAAGAATCGTTGTTTTACCTGAAGCTGTTCCCCCTGCAATAAGTGCATTTACACGATTTTCAACTGCAAGCCAGAAATACGCCATTATCTCAGATGAAACAGTGTTGAGTGCTATAAGATCAGGAGGTGTAAAAGGATCAGCGCGGAATTTACGGATAGTAAAAGTAGAGCCTTTTGTTGTAACCTCGCTGCTCAGAGTCATCTGAATACGAGACCCATCAGGCATTGTAGCATCAAGCATAGGCTCTGCGATACTGATATGTTTGCCACATTTCTGTGCAAGACGAACTACAAAATAAGATAACTCTTCTTCATTACCAAATTCGATATTACTTCTAAGTGAACCATATTTACGATGATATAAAAATATTGGAACATTCTGCCCATCACAGCTAATATCCTCAATATTTGGATCAAGCATTAAAGGATCGATTTTTCCATAGCCTAATGACTCACGTTTAATATAGTACAAAATTTTCTTTTTAGTAACCTCATCTACATCCATCTCATAGTTAGCAATAACCTTTTCAACCTGTTCATTAAGATAACTCTCTGCTTTTTTTGTGTCAAGTTCATCTAACCTCATACTGAAAGTTTTCATTAGTGTCTCCCAGATGAAATTAAGTTTTTTTTGTTCTTCATCTGATAAATAAGGCTCAATTATTTTGTAAAATTTCTCAAGAGTATCTGAGTTTTTTAAAATTTTTGCATAGGCATAAGGTTCTTTTAATGGATAAAAATCAAGTTGATCGAGCTCAGCCTTAAAGCTGATATTACCGGTTTTACCGCAGCTTGGGCATTTAACTTCTACTTTTTGACCAGGTTCACCTTCAACATCTATTTTTGTATGACAACCCGGGCAAATAGCAACTTTTTTACTCATTCTTTTATAGCACCTTTCTCCATCATAGAAAATGTATTAGAGGGGTTATCCAGATATTTTGAAATAATACGAGCTACTCCTCTAAATTCTCTTATATTATTCTTGTTCATAAGTTCTACAAGTTTCTTACGAGATTTAATCTCACTAGTTATTTCTTCTCTAGACATATCTTTTTCAGCACGAACACGCTCAAGGACATAGCTTTTACCAGAGTAAACAAAATTATCTTCAACTGGATCCCAGCGAAATACCTCATTTGTAAGAATCTCTTTGGTGGTAGGATCAATATCAATAATCTCAATTATCTGCTTACAACGACGAGCACGTTTGTTTTTAACTTTTGTTGTAACATGAAGAGATACTACATCAAGAGACTGTAACATTACACGAGGTATGTTAATTGGTTTTCCCTCAAGACGATGAATAAGTGAATGGGCACTATCCGCATGAACCGTGCTATACGTTGCATGACCTGTAGCCATAGCCTGAAACAAAACATATGCCTCACGACCACGAATCTCACCTACAATAATATACTCTGGACGCTGACGAAGAGCAGCCTTCATAAGATCATACATATCAATCTGCCCTACAACCCTATCGGAAACAACCGATCCAAAACCACTACGGCTAACACCAGGTATCCAATTTGAATGAGGCAGATTAATCTCACGAGTTTCTTCAATACTTACAATCTTTGCTTCCGGTGGAATAAATAAGGAAAGTGCATTAAGAGCTGTTGTTTTACCAGATGCTGTTCCCCCTGCAAACAGCATATTGATACCATTTTCTATGGCAAGCCACATATATGCCACCATCTCAGAGCTCATAGTGTTAAACTCTATAAGATCAGGTGGGCTGAAAGGATCTGATCTAAATTTACGGATAGTAAAAGTACTGCCTCGAGCAGTTATCTCATCAGACAGAGTCATCTGAATACGAGACCCATCAGGCATAGTTGCATCTAAAATTGGTTCTGCGATACTGATATGTTTACCACATTTCTGTGCAAGTTTAAAAATAAAAGAAGATAGTTCTTCTTCAGTATCAAATGATACATTGCTTTTCAAAGAGCCGAACTTACGATGATACAAAAATAAAGGAACATCTGCTCCATCACAGCTGATATCCTCAATGTTTGGATCATTCATCAATGGATCGATTTTTGACAGCCCCAAAGAAGTCTTTGAAAGATAATACAGAACCTTGTTTAATGATTCCTCAGATATTTGTAGATTATACTCCTGGATTATTTTTTTTACTCTGGAGGCAAGATATTCATCGTCTCCACTTTTTTCTAAATCCTCTGTTTCAATATGCATTTTAAGAAGCGTATCTCTGATAAAATTTAATGTATCTTGTTCCTCCTCAGTTATCTCCACTTCTACCAAAAAATAACATTTTTCAAGGGATTCTCTTTCACGAAGTATTTCAACATAAGCAAAAGGTTCACTGAGTGCATAAAAATCAAGTTCATCCCATTCGTTTTCAGAAAAACCAAGATCACTTAGTTTAACTGAGTCCATACTTAGAACTTCTTTCGGAAGTTCAACATCACCTACTTCCCCAAGTGCAGATTCAGGTGAAAGTTCAGGCCTATCTTCAGGTTTATCTGTTGCTGGAAGTAAAATCTCTTTTCTTTGTTTGTCTGAAATATTTGGGCTCCAACCAGTAAAAGAAGAATCCTCATGCTCATCAAAAAAAACATGCTCACTATCGTTATCTGTGTTTTCAAGTGAAAAGTCTTCATTTTTTAGTTCATTGTTTTTTTTGTTTTCACTTTTTTTAAAAGGATTTGCAGAAGGTTTAGGTTTATCTTTTAGGTGTTTTTTTGCATATTCCTGAGCTTTTAACTCAACATTTTCAAAAGCATCTTTAGTTTCAACGACAGCTTCCTCATTTTTTAGTTTCTCATCTAAAATTAGACTATCAGAATCTCTTTTATCATCTGGATGATTTTCAACATGAAAACGTGGTTTAAAAGAATATGAAGGCTGTTTTTCATGTGTATGTTTTTTATCCTCCTTCGGGTTTTTTCTACCAAAAAATATTCCTCTCTCTTCTTTTGTTTCTTCTTTTATATTTTCATCAGAATTTGACAAAGAAGAGTCGTTTGTCTCATCTGCAGTATCATTTTTAAGGTTTTCATCTATTTTAGAAGAGTCATCATCTAAAAAAGCATCAAAGATTTCATCTGTTTCTTTTTTGTTTTTTGGAATTTTTCTCTTATAACCAACTTTTCTTTTATCAAAAATTCCTCGTTTCTTAGTTAATTCTTTTAACTTATCCTCAGCATGATTTTTTTCTTTAACTGTTTTTTTCTCTAAATCAGTTTTTTCTATATTCTCATCAATTATTTTTGAGTCAGGGCTTTTTTCATTGTTAATATCTACGCTTGATTCTTTTTCAAAATCAGATATTACTTCTTCAAATTCATCTGATTGCAATATCTCTTTTGAATCATGAATTTTAGAAGTAGTGTCATCTTTTATTTCGCTCTCTTTTTTTTGTTTTTGAACTGAGTCTTTTCTCATGTTTTTGTTTTCTGTTGGTTTAAAGCTTTCTTTTGTTTCAAAGGGAGGTGTGAAAGCCTCTTTTTTTATTGGTTTTTCACCTAGATTTGCTCTTGCTTGGGAGATTATTTTGTTGCTAATTCCTTTATGACTCTTCTTTTTTTCTTTATTTTTCTTGAGATAGAATGATGAGTTGATTTTATTATTTATTGAAAAACGATTTGACTGGATTTCTTTTTTATATGCTTCATCTAGTTTTTCTCTGTTTTTGGTTATTATCTGGTCAACTAATCGTTCAACTTCAGCGATATTTTTGTGTTCCTTTAGTTTATTTTTAGTATCTTTATCCTTGCTCAAGTCAACCTCTCCTTTATACTAAATAAAGCAAGGAAATATGTGTTATCTCTCCTATATTGCATCCACATCCCTTCACATCATTTTTTATATTTTACAAACGTTTACACTAATGGCTGTTAACATATCATAATTTCTGAAGGTAAACATTTTATGCGCATCTCATCCAGCTGTTTTTGTTATGTTTTAATGGCTATTTATATCTTTCTTTAATTGCAAGGTTAATTAATATATTATGTTAAAAAAACTTGGTTAAATAAGTTTATATCATCTTTGTTGATTCGTAAAAAAATAGTGGGCCCATAAGGTAGTCTGGATATCCTACCGGCCTTCGGAGCCGGTAACTGGGGTTCGAATCCCCATGGGTCCGTATTTTTTATTATAATCTTTCATAAGTTAGTAAAAATTTCAAAAAGACAAAATTACAAGTAACACTTATATACTATTATTTAGAAAGTATAACACAAAGGAATCTGGATAGAAACTTTTGTTTTCTTCCTTTCATCTTTACCATCCACCCTCCAGATTCCTTCCCTTCTCTCTCTAAAACTCTTAGGTGAATAAAATAAAAAAAGATGAGGAGTTACCTTAATTGTCACCCCTTCCATGACATAAATGTCGTGACTTTTCCCTCTAGGGAAACAAAACACCTAACGGTGTTTTAAATTATCGTTCCATGCGATTCATCCCACAAACTAAAGTTTGGGGGTTTCTCACTTGGGTTTCATTTTAATCTAAAAAAAATTATGCAAATTTTCCTCTAAGTTTACGTCTTTCGACTTTTACATTTGAAGGTGATACAATCATAAGATTGTTGCCTATACCTGCTATATCACCATTGATTTCTTTAGCCATTTTTTTAAGATCATTTGTAATTCTTTTCAAAATAACTTCTTCTTCTGCAATTGGTGAAAAATCAAGTATGAGAACATTTCCGCCATAAACATAGTCAGAAAAACTCTTTAGATCTTCATAGCGTTGAATCTCACCGACACGAACGTACATACTAGCAGGACCCGTGTCACCAGTACTATCTACATATTTTTCTAAATCAACGTATCCTTCCACATCACCTGTTTTTTTATCTCCAAAAATCTTGTTCACAATTCCCATAATAATAATCAACTCCTAAGTGTTTTAACTCGTAATCAATATATATTAATCTCTTTATAAACTTTTGGCGGAAAAAGACCAGATAGGGCCTCCAACATAATGAATAACACGTACTGCTTTGCCTTTTTCTCCTGATATCATCTCTTCACCTGAAATGATTGCAAAGCCTGTGGCCAGGGCTTTTTTATTACGCTCATCACAAATCCATACAAAATCATTTTGTTTTATATATTTATCAGCATCAATAATACCTGGGGACATTACATCTGCACCATTTGTAACAAACTTTACAGCACCCATATCCACTACAACAAATTTTTCTTTTGGATTAAAAAGTTCAATACCCTTTAGTGTAAAACAGAGTCTATTCTCAAAATACATGAGAACTGCTTGACCATCAACAAATACAAATTTTGTATCTTCAACATCACCCACCTCTATAACAGAATCAGATTCTAACTCGATACTATCAAAATCTTTGCTCAAAATATTATTTATCTCACGAATCTCTTTATTTTTCAAACGATGACGATTTTTAATCTTTGTACTCATAAACAAAAAAAAGACATTTACATACATCATATAACATTTATCATTTAACGACAGGAACTGCCCAAATCCTTATAAATAGGAAGTATATTTCGTGCTTCCAAGGTAGTAGACTTATGGACAAACCACTTAAAATATTACATGGAAGCTTAAACAGCAGAGTAATGGTAGAACTTCGAGGAAGAAGAGGCTATCATGGAAAACTCGATGGTTACGACGTACCACATATGAACTTGGTTTTAAAAAACGCAGAAGAAGTAATAAACGGTGAAACAAAAGAAAAACATGATACAATAATTGTTAGAGGCGACAATATTATATATGTCTCACCAGCATAAAAAAAAATTAGTTTTTGAGGTAATATAGATGAGCAAAGGAACTCCATCACATATGGGCGGTAAAAAAACCCATACCATGTGCAGACGATGCGGAAAACATGCATATCATGTACAAAAAAAAGTATGTGCCGCATGTGGATTTGGTAAAAGCAAAAAAATCAGAAAATACGGTTGGTCAAGAGCTAAAAATTAGTATTTTTCTATTAAAGTTGATGCATTAATACGTTTTACTTCTTTTATTTTATCAAAATCAGAATCTTCACTTATAATAGATGATAAACCCATTTTTTCCATTGACGCAAGATGTGTTGCATCTCTGGGATCTAGTTTTGTTTTCTCTAATATATTTACCATATTTACTACAACGGTTTTATCTAAGTCAATCCATTTTATAGGCAGAGAAAGTATAGCTTTTGTAATTTTTATGGAATCTTTTCTTCCCAAATGTTTTTTTAAAATCCATATTACTTCATCTATCACCAAATAAGATGCTGCACATACGATTTTGTTTTCATTTATCATTTCAATTATTTTTCTGCAGTTTTTTCCTTTTTTGTTTTTGTCTGTTGCAGCAAATACAAAAATATTTGAGTCTATATACAAGGGACTAATCCCCCTTGTATCTTTCTTTTAAATCTTTCTTTATTTTTTTCATTGAGAGTTTATCTGAGTTTTTATTAGAAACTTCTAAGAATATATCTTTTACGTTTTGTTTTTTTGATAGTATTATTTTTTTATCTTTTACATCAATTGTTAATTCATCTCCGATGTTTAATCCTAGTAGATCTCTGATTGTTTTTGGTATTACTATCTGGCCTTTTGCCAGTATATTTTTAGATATCATTTTAACCAGTAAGTATAACTATAGTTAAACTAGTTAATTAAACTTTTGTTTCAATTAAGAACAAATCTTAAAGAAAATAGCATAAAAATCAAAAAAAGAAAAAAAGTTAAGATAATGGTGGATAACCACCAATTTTAAGACTTGGATCACCCAGCAATATATACTGCTGAGGTGTTTTAAGATCATATTTCATGTCAACAACAAACTCATCATTATCATCAATATCCCAGTCCACAGGATAAGCATCAATGTATCTATCTATGGTCATACCCCAGCACTCACCAAGTATATCACTCATACCATTGCCATAGACATAAAAAAACTGCTGATCGATATAATCACCAGCTCCTTCTAGTGATTTCTTATCCTCTTTTGTCATCCCAAGACCTGTATTTGAAATAGTTGCAATTGAGCCACCAAATGGTTTGCTGGCAAGCTTCCATGCCCAACACTCCAAACTCTCATCACCTGGATGATAAACACCAGCAATAAAATCAAGTTTTTTCAAAAAATTAAAAGGTGTTACATCAAACATACCATTATGACATGCTGCAGCAACAACAACCGGGAGTTTATAAAAATTAAACAGTCTCCACATATGAGTATTTTTAAGACCAAATATGAATTTATGGCTATTATATGGATGAGTACCCCATGCACCAGGAGAAGCATGTCCTTCAAAAAACATTATCCCACATCCCTTATTTATCACATTTATTACATCCTTGGGGCCAGTAAAATTCCCATTTGAAACCCATATCCTTTTAGGGTTAAAAGATGTCATGTTCTCTATTGCACTCTCAGTGTTTTCCTCACCTTCATAACCTGATGTATTAAAATCATATTGACCTTCAGGATAAGTATCACCTGCAATAACCACAAAATCATCAAACCAATCAGCACCATAGGTGTTTGACTCATATTTTATTATTTTATCAACCATAATTTTTACTTCAAAAATATTTCTACAGGCAAGCCGGCCGACATAAACATCAGGTCTGAGATCAATGTATCTATCACGTGCACTGGTCTCATTGATGATCCATTCACCATAAACACCATCTCCGTCTTCATCCCAGGTCTGAAAAACACTGGTTTCATTATATAAATCCGCGTAGTAAAGCTCAGATATATAACGTGGCTCATAATAACCACCGGGCTCATTATTATATACATATCTAACAGGCATCTTTCTAAAATCTCCGACAAGCATAACATATTCTATATCTGCTTGATTGTAGTACTTCTCAATACAAAGTTTTATTTTCTCAGGATTATCAAAACCCATAGAGCCAAGAGAATATGCCTCATCAAGAGTTATTATCTTGGTTTTAACACCATAGTTCATTTTATGATCTTTTAAAGGCTGAAGTGCATTGTAGAAACTAGGATGTGTAATTATCAGTAAATCATATTTGATATTATCTGAGACAAAAACATCATCAGAATAATCATCATTTTTTATAGTTCTAGCATTTAAAATTGTTGTAAAAGATGATATAACAAAAAAAGAAAGCATCATCAAAACAATTATTTTTTTCATATTTTTCATTTTTATATTGCCCCCATTATTAATATATGATATGTCTATTATATAGTATAAACTTTTTCTAACAAGGTCTAAAATTTATTATACAACTTGATTTATGCCAAGTCAGAAATGACAGATGAAAAATGTAAGTACTGCTATAGACAAAACGGTTTTAAAACAAAAAAACAAAAAAACAGAATCAAAGATGTAAAACTCGTAGTATTTGATATGGATGGTGTTCTCACAGATACCTATAGCTCATGGAAATATGTTCATGAGTTTTTTAATACATCAAATGAAAAATCAGTTGATGCATATCTAAAAGGCGAAATTGATGATGAAGAGTTTATTAGAAGAGATGCAAGTCTTTGGAAGGAAAACGGTAAAGCAATTACAGAAAAAAAACTCGTAAAGATTCTTTCAAATATTTCGTTGATGCCGGGAGCAAAAGAATGTATAAAAGCTCTTAAAGAAAAAAATATTAAAACCGCGATTGTAAGTGCAGGTCTTAATTTTCTTGCAGAAAGAGTAGGAAAAAAACTGGGTGTCGATTTTATTTATTCAAATGGTTTAGTTGTAGATAAAAATGGTTTTTTAACACAAAAAGGAATAATAGGTGTTAGGCTAAAAGCAAAAGATGAGGTAGTTGAAAATTTGGCAAAAAAACTAGGTATTAATAATGAAGATATAGTATCAGTTGGTAATTCTTGTTTTGATATCCCTATGTTTGAAGTAGCAGGTATGGGTGTTGCCTTCAACCCTGATGATGATTGTGTTAAAAAGTATGCTGATGTTGTAATTGATGAAAAAGATCTAATGAAGCTCTGTAGTATTATAACAAATATGATATAATCTGTATTCTTTTTAGCAACTCAAATCTTAACTTTTATTAAACTCTAGTTTAATTTTAGTATTACTATTCTTAAACTCTAGTTTAACTTTAGTAAAGTATTTATAGTCTAATGTACTAACTATATTATATGTACGTAAAAAGAGATATAAGAAGTAAGTTTGATAAAATATCCAATAGCTATAACATGATCGCATTAGTCGGAGCAAGACAATCAGGTAAAACAACTTTTCTTAAAAAACAAATCAAAAACAAAAACTCCTCATACATCTTATTTGATGACCCTGA
Organism: uncultured Thermoplasmatales archaeon; assembly: GCA_964592335.1. Taxonomy (GTDB): domain Archaea; phylum Thermoplasmatota; class E2; order DHVEG-1; family DHVEG-1; genus CAZKUB01. Next base: position 3,410 of record CAZQEU010000002.1, on the reverse strand, counting down.
TGCTAGATCTCTTTTTGAAGAAGATATTAAAAAATTTGAAAAACAATTCATATCAAGCTACAATGTTTCTGTTTTAGACGAGGTTCAATACTGCAAAAAAGCAGGTGGAAAACTAAAATATTTAGTTGATTCAGATCACAAATTATGGATCACTTCTTCTTCAGAAATAATTCTTTCAAAAGAAATACTATCGTTTCTTGTAGGCAGAGTTTCAATCATCAAACTATTTCCATTTTCTTTTAATGAGTTCTTAACTGCCAAAGGTCAAAGAGAAATGACATCAAAAACCATGGAGCGCATGATATGGGAACACATAAATTATGGAGGTTATCCAAAAGTTGTTACAACAGAAGATACTGATATAAAAAAGACAATTCTAAGTGATCTTTATGAAACGATGCTTTTAAAAGATGTAGCACGTACTTTTTCTATAGATGATATTAGATCATTAGAAGAATTTTCCAAGTATCTCTCTTTTTCAATCGGGGAGATTATATCCTATGATAAGATAAGCAATAATCTAAACATGTCCTTTCAAACGGTAAAAAAATATCTTGATGCAATGGAAAAAAGTTATCTGATTTATAGGGTTCTGCCATTTTTTACAAATAAAAAAAGAGAAATAGTTAAACAACCAAAACTTTATTTTGTAGATACAGGACTTCGGAATATAATTGCTAAGAGTTTTGATTTAAATATAGATGGGAAACTATTTGAAAATTATGTATTATCCGAGCTTTTAAAAACAGGTTTTAATCCAAAGTATTGGAGGACAAAAACCAAAGCTGAAGTTGATTTTGTAATTGAAAATGAAAATAATGTAATTCCAGTTGAGGTAAAAATTCATGCAGAAATTGGAAAGATAGAAAGAAGCCTGCGTTCATTTATTGAGGAATATAAACCAAAAAAAGCTGTTATTGTAAGTTTAAAAGGTAAAAAAGGAAACACAAATATTAATGGTTGCAAGGTAATTTATACTGATGTGCATAATCTGGCAAAACAAATATGCTAAGTATGAAAATGTAGCATCTGTAAAATTTGAAAAATGTTAAATAGCCTATTTTAATAACAGATTTGTTATAACAAATATGATATAAAACAGGGGTAGGTTAAAACGAAATCTTCTACATATGCAAGCATTGTAACAATTGTTTTTCTAAAACATAGGGATCATATGAGCAAGAGCATAAAAAGTGTTATTCGAACAGCTGATATGTACTGTAAGAAGCTAGATCTAGAAAACGACCTAAGCAATATGACAAAATATAGAGTAACAAATGAATTGTTAAAATCAAATATTATAAGTAAAGTAGAAACGTCAAAGAATGTTAAGTTAAGTTTATCTGAGAGTATTAAGGATATAATCTAGATGTACCTAAAAAAAACAGATTTTGCTACGATTTTAATTAAAATAGTATAAAACAGTACAACAAAATCTTGTTATCAGTCGTATCGCAAAAGAAATCATATATACCATACTAAACAAAACCGATATCCATATTAGTATATCAAAAATCGGCGGTAGAAAAGGAATAAACATATGATATGCCCTGACTGTAAGAGTAAAAAGATTATCAAAAGAGGGAAAAGAAAAACTAGATTTGATAATACACAAATATACTACTGCAAAAAATGTGGCAAAAGATTTGCAGATAAGATACTAAAGCATAAGATGTATTCTCCACAAATCATATACAACGCTTTAAATTACTACAACCTTGGAAACACACTTGACAAAAGTAGCAGACTGATAAATAAAAAATATAAGGTTAAAACCCATAGAAGCACTATTTTCTATTGGATAAAAAAGTATAGAGATTTCTGCCCGATCTTAACTATCAGAGACAATTTTTCTGATAAAAAAGGAAAGAAAAATGTTTTGTTTACTAAACGTTTTGAACATGAAAATCTAGACTATGAGTTTATGTACCACACATACAAACTAGATACCCAAGTAAAAGAGCAATTCCGTGGTTTATTTAGATACATCACAAATTTTGAGAGTGGATGCCCAGATACATTTTTTGAAGTAGGAAAACGATGCTCGAAACCAAGTTTTCAAATAAAAGTTAAAGTGAGAAAAACCAATAATTTAGCATGCAAAATAGCAGGTTTTGCAGTAAAAGCTGCATGTAATAATCGCGATAGACACAAAATAGTTGAAAAATTTATGCTTATAAATGACAAAGCAACAATAGCATGTGAGATACCTGTATGGTACTGGGATAAAAAAATTGATAACGGAGTTACAGGCCATATAGATCTAATCCAAGTAAGAAATAGTATTGTCTATATTTTGGATTACAAACCTGATGCATCTAAAGACAAAAAAGCAACTGATCAACTATACCACTATGCTCTAGGACTATCATTTAGAACGAAAACATCGCTGGAAAAAATTAGATGTGCATGGTTTGATAAAGATGGTTACTATGAATATAATCCATCAGAAGCAAAATGTGTCATCCCGAGATTACTTTCTTCTAGGAAATAAATTAACTGATTTGGTATACATGAAGAAACTAAATCAAAAGAAATTTTAATTGTCTCAAAGTTAATTCTGCCTCTCAAAAATTCTTAAACGATTATTTGAGTCAATATCTGCCATATTATTTTTGTTATATACTAAAAAAAAGCCACAAAGATTAGACAAAAGGCAAGCCACAGATTTTGAACAAGGGTTAATATACAAGTCAAATTTGAGACACAAATTTTAGACAGAATTGCAAGGGTTTAAAAGACTCGGAAATTGAACAATCAATTGGTACAGACTCTATTACCATACAAAAGAGAATACCTTGTTTTAATTCGAGTCAACTCGAATTAAATCGAGTTAATTTGAGTTAAAATGAGTTAATTTGAGTTAAATTGAGTATGATTATGGATCTATTGAAGGACTGGAAAAGACGCGGGAATTAGACAGGGTTGGAATTGTTTGGGGAAAAAATTAAAAGTTAAGATTTGAGTTTTAAAATTTAGAATTTATGATTATGATCGCGCCAACCACTCAATACTAAAATCATAATATAATGTTAAGATACTATATAAATAACTATATCAATGTGTAGAATCTAAACATGTAATCCAAAACACGAGATTCATAAACTCCCAAGTTATTATCTAGATATTATTATAATAAAATATGTGGGAAGATATAAATAGGATTAAGAATGGGTGTTTTATTAAACTATCCATGTAAAATGCAACATTTGTTTCACCATCTATAGAAAAAATAGAAAAATGCAAAAAATATATCGTCTTAAATCTAAAATAGAATAGATTACAAAAAATTTTTATCGATACCTTTATATATTGTTTTGTTATTGGGCTTCTAGCTATGGCTATATATATTATTGCCATGGGGGAATAAAAAAAGACTTACACATAAGGAGGCAAATTTATGCAAAAAA
>CAZQEU010000001.1:0-63166 GCA_964592335.1 uncultured Thermoplasmatales archaeon | reverse complement strand
TGTATCAGACAATAGAGGTTTTACTCCTGTTTTAGAGCACTTTCGGAACTACTGTATTTGCCAAAAAGTTTAAATATAGGTTACTTATTAACGATTGTTAATAATGGGTGTTATGTTACAAAAGTAATATAAAAACTTGTAACAAAGAGGTGAAAATAAAAATTTTCGATTAATCTGTATTAGGGGTGCAAAAACTAGTGGAGAATCCATCATATATAGTAAAAAATCCCATCCTTTCCTCCTCTCCTCAAATACCTTTTTTTATATTACTCCACTCAAAAAAATCACCCCTAACCTCTCTTTTTAAATAACTAAAGAGACATTTATAAAAAAAAGATGACCAAAAATGCAAGAACTAATAAACAAAATAGATGAATTAAAAAATACAGATATAAAAGATAGGATAAACCAAAGAATAAAAGAATTCAAACAAATAAACAAAGAATCAAATGAAGAACTATTCAGCGAATTATGTTTCTGCCTGCTAACTGCAAATTTCAATGCAGAAAAATCTATAAAAATTCAAAAAGAAGCAGGGGAATGCTTTTTATCAAACAATCAAAGAAAAATACAAGAACAACTTAAAAAATATGGTCACAGATTTCCAAATAAAAGAGCAGAGTATATACAAAAAGCAAGAACATGTAAAGACAAACTAAATGACATCGTAAGTTTTCATGACAAAAAGGCACTAAGAGAATGGATAGTAAATAACGTAAAAGGTCTTGGTTACAAAGAAACCAGTCATTTTTTAAGAAACATAGGTTTTGATGACTATGCCATAATAGATTTTCATATAATAGATTTATTAGTAAAATACAATATAATAAAAAAACCAAAAACACTGACAAAAAACAAATACTTAGAAATAGAAAGTATCCTTAAAAAAATAGCAGAAAAAATAAATCTTACACTTGCAGAGCTAGACCTATACTTATGGTACATGGAAACTGGTAAAATATTGAAGTAAAACACAACTTTTTTTTCGACATTCTGCGAAAAATATTACCAAAGGTTTTTAGAGGATTACAATATCACCGGTGTGGTGATTTGATTTGGATTTCAGTCTTTCAGAAGAACAAAAATTATTCAAAAAAACAATAAGAGAGTTTTGTGAAAGAGAAATAAAACCAATTTCAGAAAAACTTGATAAAGAAGAATATTTTCCAAAAGAACTTTACAAAAAAATGGGAAAAATGGGTCTTATGGGGATGACTGTACCTCAAAAATATGGTGGTGCAGGAATCGATAGAGTAAGTTATATGATAGCACTTGAAGAGATAAGCCGTTATTGCGGTTCCACTGGAATTACAGTTGAAGCACACAATAGCTTAGGAATAGGACATATATATGAACATGGAACAGATGAACAACGTAAAAAATACCTACCAAAACTATGCAGTGGAAATTCATATGCTGCATGGGCTCTTACAGAGCCAAATGCTGGATCAGATGCAGCATCGGGTCAAACCACAGCAGTTTTAGAAAAAGATGAATGGGTAATAAATGGTACAAAACAATTCATAACAACAGGTGATATCGCAGATATTACAACAGTTATGGCTATGACTGATAAATCAAAAGGAGCTAAAGGAATAAGTGCAATTGTAGTTGAAAAAGACACACCTGGTTTTAAAGTAGGACAACTAGAAGATAAACTAGGCCTACGGGGAAGTCATACTGCTGAGCTTATTTTTGAGGACTGCCGAGTTCCAAAAGAGAATTTACTTGGTAAAAAGGATTTTGGTTTTATTGGAGCTATGGATATCCTTGACCGTGGCAGAACTGCAATTGGCGCTATGAGTGTTGGTATAGCTCGTGGTTCATTTGAAGACGCACTTGATTATGCAAAACAACGTCAACAATTTGGAAGGCCAATAGGTAAGTTTCAGGCCATACAGTGGATGCTTGCTGATATGGCAACAGAGATTGATGCTGCAAGACTACTAGTATTTCGTGCCGCAGATATGGAAGATAAAAAAATACGTTTTACAAAAGAAGCCTCGATGGCAAAACTTTTCGCATCTGAAATGGCAATGAGAGCAACTGTCAAAGGAATGCAAGTTCTTGGTGGATATGGTTATACAAAAGACTATCCTTTAGAAAGATATTACAGAGATATTAAACTATGTGAGATTGGTGAAGGTACATCTGAAGTTCAAAGGATGGTTATTGCCAGACAACTAGGTTTATAAAAAAAATTTTGGGAGGAAAAAAAATTTATGCCAAAAAATACAGATACATATGAAAAATTATACAAAGAATTTGAATGGGAAATACCAAAGCATTACAACTTTGGTTTTGACGTAGTAGACAAATGGGCTGAAGATAGAACAAAACTTGCTTTAATTTCAATAGATAGGACGGGTAAACATGATAGATATCATACATTTCATGATTTAAGCATGGCATCTAATAAATTTGCAAATGCACTTAGAAAAATTGGTGTCAAAAAAGGAGACAGAGTTCTAGTGATACTTCAGAGTATTCCTGAATGGTATATAGCACTAATTGGTATGTTTAAGATAGGTGTTATACCAATGCCGGGTACTGTTCTTCTAACAGCAAAAGATGTTGAATACCGGATTAACAGAGCAGAAGCAAATATGGTCATAACAGATATGGATCATGCAGATATTGTTGAATCAGTCAAAGCAAAATGTTCTACCCTCAAACACATGATGCTAGTTGATGGTAAAAGAGCAGGATGGTTCAATTATGATGAAGAGATGAGTGAGGCACCAAGAGATCTGTCTCAAAAAGAAGTTGGAAAGACTAAATCAACTGATCCAATGCTTATTTATTTTACATCAGGTACTACAGGTCATCCAAAAATGGTGCTTCATACCCATAGTTATCCACTTGGCCATGAAGTAACCGCAAGGTTTGCTCAAGCTCTTACTGGTAAGGATCTTCACTGGACAGTATCTGAAACAGGTTGGGCAAAAGCTGCATGGGGAAAACTATTTGGTCAGATGATAGTAGGAGCTGCTGTTATTCAATGGGAAACACCTGGACGCTTTGATGCAGATGGATTGCTAAGTGCAATGGAGAGATATGGAGTTACATCTTTTTGTGCCCCACCTACAGTTTATAGACTTCTTATACAGATGGATTTGAAGAAATACAATCTAAAACTTCGTCATTCAATGAGTGCCGGAGAACCACTTAACCCTGAAGTAATTCGTGTTTGGAAGGATACTTTTGGTCTTGAAATTTATGATTTCTTTGGGCAAACCGAGACAGTATGTGTGCTTTCTAACTATCCATTTATGCCAATTAAATATGGATCAGTTGGAAAACCAACACCAGGCCATGATGTCAGAATCGTAGATGACAACGGAAAAGAAATGCCTGCTGGAGAGGAAGGAAACATAGCAATATATATTGGAGATGAGCGACCACCTGGTCTTTTCAAAGAATATTGGAAAGACGAAGATATAATGAAGAGGTCATTTAGAAATGATTACTACTACACTGGAGATAGAGGATACAAAGATGAGGAGGGTTATTTCTGGTTTGTAGGAAGAGATGATGATGTTATAAAAAGCTCAGGATACAGAATCGGGCCTTTTGAAGTAGAAAGCTCACTTATGGAACATGATGCAGTAGCAGAATGTGCTGTTGTTGGTGCAGAAGATCCTAAAGGAGTCAGAGGTGTTGTAGTAAAAGCCTTTATTGTTCTTGCTAAAGGATACAAACCATCTGATACACTTACAAAAGAGCTCCAAGAACATGTTAAAAAGACAACAGCTCCATATAAATATCCAAGGATAGTTGAATATACCGAGGAGCTTCCAAAGACAATATCTGGGAAAATAATACGAAGAGAGCTTAGAAAAAAATAAAAATATCATTTTTTTATTATTTTTTTCTTTTTTTACAAATATTTATCTAAATAATACCAAAAAAACCGTTTTGTTATAAAATGTAACATTTTTGAAGCCTTTTGGTTAGAATTTAGACAATAAGTTTTATATAATTTGAGAAATAAAATAATATGTTGATGATATAAAATGGTAACGATTAGCCATTTGGTTCATAAGCTGGTGGATGAAAAAATCTATCTGCAAGAAGCTATAGGTAAAGGAATCGCGTCTTATGGAAGTATAGCAAAAAGAATAAAACCTGAAATAGAAAAAGAATTAAAAAAAGATGTAGCACATTATGCAATAGTAGCTGCTCTTAGAAGATATGCAGAAAAACTAAATAAAAAATTTAAGGATATAACATTTGATTCAGGTAAATCAGAAGTAAACCTAAAAACAAATATAATAGATATAACAGTTCAAAAAACACCCTGTCTTTTTGATAAACTCAAAAAAATATATGATGTGATAAATTTTGGACAAGGAGATATACTACACATAATATATGGTAGAAATACTGTAAGTATTGTTACAAACGAAAGATACAAAAATCAGATATGCAGATTCTTACAATTCGAAAAAATAGTAGAAATACAAGAAAATTTAGTAGCACTCTTTTTTTCAATAGACAAAAAACTAGTAAAAACACCGGGAGTCCTATTTCAGATAGTTAGAAACTTTGCATGGGAAAGCATAAACATAAAAGAGATACTATCCATAGATTTAGAAATGATCTTTGTTGTAAGTGAAGACAATGCTGTCTCAGGTTACAAAGCACTGCAAAGACTGATCGAATAGATTTTTTTTACATTCTAAAAACGCCAGGTTTCCAATCAGGAATCGGAGCATTCAAAGATGCACTAATACCTAGACCTAAAACAAGTCGTGTATCTGCAGGATCTATTACTCCATCATCCCAAATACGGGCAGTACTGTAATAGGGACTACCTTCATCTTCATATTTTTTGAGAATAGGCTCAGTAATTGATTTTTCCTCTTCTTTAGTAAGTTCTTTTCCCTTACGCCACATCTGATCCTTTTTAACAGTCAGAAGAACATTTGCTGCTTGTTCTCCACCCATAACACTAATACGGGCATTAGGCCACATCCAAAGCTGACGAGGCTCATATGCTCGACCGCACATACCATAGTTTCCCGCTCCAAAACTACCTGCGATAATCACTGTAAACTTAGGAACATTTGCAGTAGCAACAGCAGAAACCATTTTTGCTCCATCTTTTGCAATTCCTCCTGATTCATATTTGCTACCTACCATAAAACCAGTAATATTCTGCAGAAACACAAGAGGTATCTTACGCTGGCAACACATCTCTATAAAATGCGTACCTTTCAGCGCAGATTCAGAGAACAATACGCCATTATTTGCAAGTATTCCCACAGGATAACCCATAATTCTTGCAAAACCACAAACAATAGTAGTTCCATATAATGCCTTGAATTCATGGAATTTAGAGCCATCAACAACACGTGCTATTATTTCATGTACATCAAATGGTTTTCTGGAGTCCTTTGGAATAATACCATACAGTTCTTTTATATCATAAGCAGGTTCCTCGGGTTTGCAGACATCTAAATTGGTTTTTTCAGGACGATTTAAGTTTTCAACAATACTTCTCGTCATATGAATCGCCTCAGAATCCTCATGAGCATAATGATCAGATACACCACTCTTACGGCAATGAACATCTGCACCACCGAGATCCTCAGCACTTACTTCTTCACCAGTAGCAGCTTTTACTAATGGTGGTCCACCCAGAAAAATGGTGCCTGTTCCTTTTACAATAACTGTTTCATCACTCATCGCAGGAACATATGCTCCACCTGCTGTACAACTACCCATGACTGATGCAATTTGGGGTATGCCCATTGAACTCATTTTTGCTTGGTTATAAAAAATCCTGCCGAAATGTTCTCTATCCGGAAAAACCTCATCCTGCATTGGTAAAAACGCACCACCACTGTCAACTAAATAAATACAGGGGAGATTGTTTTCCATAGCAATCTCCTGGGCACGCAAGTGTTTTTTCACGGTCATTGGATAATATGTACCACCTGTGACAGTTGCATCATTTGCAACTATTACAACTTCTCTACCATGAACAACACCAATACCTGTTACAATCCCGGCACATGGTGCTCTATCCTTGTACATTCCATGACCTGCAAGAGTATTAAATTCCATAAAAGGAGTATCAGGATCAATTAACGCATCGATACGCTCACGGGCAAGCATTTTTTTACGTGATTTATGAAGCTTTATTTTTTCTGCTCCACCTCCTTCTTGTGCCTTTGAAATCTTATTTTTTAAATCTTTTACGAGTAACTCGTAATGCTTGAAATTTTCTTTATATTCTTTACCTGAAGTATCAATATTGCTCTCAATTACATCCATAAATTCTATTCCTCCAATTATTTTTTAATTTCTACAGTTTCTTCTCCAATTTCTATCTGATCATTTTCTTTAAAATTAACTCTTTTAACTGTTCCTTTAAAAGGAGCACGAATTAGATATTCCATTTTCATGGCTTCAATTACCATTAAAACTTCTCCTTTTTTTACCTTGTCTCCTTTTTTGACTTTTACATTTACAATCTTGCCTGATATAGGAGAGTTTAGGTTACCCTCTTCTTTTTTACGAGTTTTTTTCTTAGCAGTAAGCTCCACATGATTTACTTTGTAAACATTTCCCTCTACAAACACGTATTTTTCTTTTTCACCTTGTGTTATTACTGCTTTTATTATTCTATCTCCTATTTTTATTTTCAACTGACCAGGTTTTATTTCTTCTGCTTCTGCCTTGTATTCTGTGTTATCATATGTTATGAAAAAATGATTATCTCTTTTTTCAGTTGTAACATTATACACATGGTTTTCATGTTCATAGTTGATAAACATATTAGTTACCCCCTTCTTTGCCTAAACGCCATCGTCCCACATGTTTCCATGGGTTATGTGGATCAACTTCTTTATACCGAACAGTGTCCTGTGATTTTTTATGCATAGAATCAAAAATAGCAAGAGCAATTATGGCATCAATTGGAAGTCCATCTTTTGCAATAGTCCAATCTTTGAAATAATTATCAATAAAATGTGTTGTAATGTTTCCTTTTTTAAATTCCGAATGTTCTAAAACCTTTTTTAAGAAAGGAATATTGGTGGTTACACCTAAAACTACATATCTGGATAGTGCCCATATCATTTTTTTAATGTTTTCATCTCTGTTTTCATCATAAGTAATTATTTTTGAGAGCATAGGATCATAATATGATGTTACTTTCATACCGGTATAAATCCCGCTGTCGTCTCTTATGTTTGGCCCAGCTGGTGCCTCTACCCTCTCAAGTTTTCCAATACTTGGTAAAAAACCATTTGCAGGATCCTCTGCATAGATACGGCATTCTATCGCATGGCCTCTCTGGGTTAAATCTTTTTGATTTATAGTAAGTTTTTCTCCACCTGCTATTTTGATTTGCCATTTTGCAAGGTCAACACCTGTAACCATCTCAGTTATGGGATGTTCGACCTGTAACCTTGTGTTCATCTCCATAAAATAAAAATTTTGCTTACCATCAACCATGAACTCAACTGTCCCAGCGTTTGTGTATCCAACAGTTTTTGCAGCAGTAACTGCCGACTCTCCCATTTTTTTTCGCAGTTTTTCAGTCATCAAAGGTGATGGTGTTTCCTCAATTATTTTTTGATGACGACGCTGTACACTGCATTCACGCTCAAATAGATGAATCACATTACCCTGTTCATCTGCAAGAATTTGAAACTCTATATGACGTGGTTTATCAATGTATCTTTCAAGAAAAACAGTGTCATCACCAAATGCAGATTTAGATTCACGTTTTGCACTTTCAATTGATTCAGCCAGTGTATTCTCAGAGTGAACTATACGCATTCCTTTTCCTCCACCTCCAGCAGCTGCTTTTACAAGCAGAGGAAAACCAATTTTTTTACCTTCAGCAATTAAAGATTTATTGTCTTGTTTGGTGCCATGATAACCAGGGATTACAGGAACACCTGCTTTCTCCATTGTTTTTTTAGCAGCAATCTTGTCACCCATTAAACTTATTACTTTTGGGGAAGGACCAATAAATTTGATTTTAACATCATTACATGAATTCGCAAAATCAGGGTTTTCAGCAAGAAAACCATAACCAGGATGTATCGCTTCAGCACCCGCATCCTTTGCTATTTGTATTATTTTTGGGATATTAAGGTAACTTTCTATTGGGGTTGGATCACCAAGACAAACAGTTTCATCTGCAAGTTGAACATGTGGTGCTTTTTTATCTACATCTGAATAAATTGCAACGGTTTTAATCCCCATTTCTTGGCAGGCTTTTATTATTCTTACAGCAATTTCCCCACGATTTGAAATTAGAATTTTTTTAAACATATTGTATTATCCACTCCATTTACTTTTTCTTTTCTCAAGAAATGCATTGATTCCTTCTTGACCTTCATCAGATATTCTTAACTCTGAGATTTTTTCTACGCTAAATTTTTTGTATTTATCAATATCTATTCTCTCACAAGCATCGACTAGTTTTTTTGCTTCTTTTATTGCTTTTGGACCTGAACTATGAAGAATTTTAACGTATTTTTTTACTGTGCCTTCAATCTCTTTTTCTTCAGAGACAAAATCGATTAAACCAATTTTTTCGGCATAGTTTGAATCAAATCTTTCTCCTGTAACAAAAAGCCTTCTCATATCTGAGATTTTTAAACGCCTCGAGATATATAGTGAGATTACAGCGGGTATTATACCAAGTTTTACTTCAGAAAAAGCAAATTTACAACCAGGTTTTGCAATTGCTATATCACATGCTGCAAAAAGCCCTATTCCTCCTCCAAATGCATGTCCATTTACTTTTGCAATAACTGGTTTGTAACAATTGTATATTGACTCGTATAAATCAAGTAATAAATTGCTGTCTTTGATGTTTTCTTCTTTGGAGTAATCAACCATGCTTTTCATCCAATTAAGATCAGCTCCCGCACAGAAAGACTTACCGTTTCCAGTAATAATTATTATCCTTGTTTTTTTATCCTCTTCCAGTTCTTTAAAGCAATCTGTAAGCTCTTTCATAAGTTTTTCATCCATGGCATTATGCACTTTAGGACGATTTAGAAAAATAGTGGCAACATCTTTTTCTTTTGATACCTCAATGGTGTCATATCTCATCTGTTTTTCCTCCCTTTTACCAGAAGACATCCTGGCGATATTAGCTAAAATACATAAAGCTTTCTAAAGTTTTTATAGCAATTGACGTAATAGTTATTCTCCTTTAAATACTGCTTTTCTTTTTTCAACAAAAGCAGCAACGCCTTCTTTAAAATCTTTTGTACCGGCTACTTTGGATGCGGTAATGCTCTCAAGTTCAAGATGATCTTCTATATTGTTTTCCATGCTCTTGTTTATTAGCATCTTTGCTTTTCCAACTGCGATTGGTGGAAGCTTTCTAAATTTATTTACAAATTCTTCAACAGTTTTTTCAAATTCTTTATCATCTACTAATATGTTTACTAAACCTAGTTCTTCTGCTTTTTTGGCAGTAAAAACTTTGGATGTTAAAATATATTCACATGCTCTCTTATAACCCACGATTTCTGTAAAAAACTGTGTACCACAACCCGGGGCAAGACCAATTCCAATAAACGCTGTTCCAAGCTTTGCGTTTTTTGAAGCAATTAAGATATCACATGCAAGTGCAAGAGAAAGACCTGCACCAAATGCATGTCCATTTACTGCGGCTATTACTGGTTTTTCCATTTTCCTCATCTCAAGAACACATCTATGGATCACAAGTGTTAATTCTCTTAAAAATTTGGATTTGTTTTTTGCATTATGCATTTCTTTGACATCTCCACCGCCACAGAATCCTTTTCCACTGCCTTTTATAATCACTGCTTTTATGTTTTTATCTGGAGTAAATCTTTTTAAAACACTATATAATTCCTCTCCAAGTTTCATATCAAATGAGTTTAGTCTTTCGGGTCTTTTTAGGGTAATATATGCTATGTTTTCTTTTACCTCTGTTGTGAGTGTTTCATATTTCATATTTATCTCTGATTCTGAAGCGTTTTTTTGAATTTAAATGTTGACAAAAAATATTTAAAATAGTTAACTATGCAATCCAAGAAGGTTAACAATGGAATCATTTCTTACTATTGGAATAATACTTTCATATCTAATAATGCTAATAAGTATAGGTCTATTAAGTTCTAGAAAAATAAAGAACTCAGATAGTTTTTTCCTAGCAGATAGAAGCCTCAAAAAATTTGCATTAATAGCAACTATTACTGCGACCACTATAGGGGGATCAGCAACAATTGTAGCTGGAGGAAGGATTTATGCAGAGGGCCTTCCGGCACTTTGGTATGATCTTGCTGGTGGCCTTGGTTTAATAGTACTTGGTTTATTTATCGCAAAAAAAGTTCGAAAAACAGGACTTTTTACACTACCAGATATAACAGGTAAAATGTTTGATAAAAAAGTTCGTTTTTCATCAGCTGTATTAATTGTTATAACTGAGATTGCATGGGTATCACTTCTTATTCAGGCATGCAGCCTAGTACTATCTGTTGCAATTACTGTTGATTATACAGTTTTGCTTGTAATAATTACTATTGGTTTTATCCTGTACACTATAATAGGTGGGCAATACGCTGTTGTTTATACAGATATAATACAGTTTTTTGTAATGTTTATCGGTATATGCTGTATCGCAGCACCATTGCTTTTTATAGATGCCCTACCTGGAATTGGTAATTTAGCTGCAGGGTCTCTTTCTTTTCCAGTAAATCAAAATATTGGTTTTATGGGTGCTGCATCGATTTTTTTTATGATGTTTATGCCTCATATCGTAGGACCTGATATTTATTCAAAAATTCTTTCTGCAAACGATGAAAAAACAGCTAAAACAGGGACAATTTTTGCAGGATTGTTCAAACTAGTTTTTGCATTTGCAATAGCAGTTATCGCAATTTCAGCTATTGTTTTATATCCAGATCTTACAAATGCATATGTTGCAATTCCATCTGCTGTACTAAATCTTTCACCGGTGATAGGTGCAATTATAATTGCGGCTTTCGTATCAGTTATGCTTTCATCTGCAGATTCCTGTCTTCTCTCAGCAGGAACGATTATAAGTATTGATATTTTGAAAAACAAAAAAATAAATATTTCAAGGATAGGCATATTTTTAGTTGGTTTTACAGCACTGGCTCTTGCTTTGTATCTTGATGATGTTTTAAAAACTCTGCAGCTTGCTTATACTGTTTTTACAGCAGGACTTACAATACCTATTCTTTTTGGTTTTTATAAAACAAAAACCTGTGTTTCTTCGCAGGGTGCGTTATATAGCTTAATCCTTGGTGGTTCTATATCTCTTATTTGGTTTTTTTTAAATAATCCATATGGGGTTGATGCCGTAATTGTTGGTATGATATTTTCAATTTTGCCTTTATTGATTTTTAGGGAGAAAGTAAAAAAATGAAAAAAGAAATACTTGAAATGCTCGGAAAAGAACATTTTGTTTCTGGTGAAAAATTAGCAGAAAAAATTGGTGTTTCAAGGACTGCTGTCTGGAAACAAATAAAATCTTTGAAAGAAATTGGTTACAAAATTGAGTCAGTTAAAAACAAAGGATACAGGCTTGTATCAAGACCTGATATTCCGATACCTGAGGAGATCAAATCAGATCTTAAAACAAATATTGTTGGTAAAAAAATTATTTATTTTAAAAAAATTGATTCGACTAATTTATATTGTAAAGATCTTGTTAAAAAAAATGTTGAGGAAGGTACTGTTGTTGTTGCAGATATTCAGGAGAGGGGGAAAGGTCGTAAGGATAGAGTTTGGTCTTCACCGGAGGGCGGTATTTACTTTTCGTTTATACTTTATCCTTGTGTTCCTCCTCAGTATGCTATGGCCATTACTATGGCTGCATCTGTCTCGGTTGTGGAGGCTATTGAAAAAATAACTGGTTTAAAACCTGTGATTAAATGGCCTAATGATATTTTGATAAATGGTAAGAAAGTTTGTGGTATTTTAACTGAGCTTGATGCTGAGATGGATAAAATAAACTATGCTATTGTAGGTATTGGTATTAATGTTAATAGTTATCTGAGTAGTGATTTACGTGATATTGCTAGTTCGTTACAAAAAGAGACAGATCAATATGTTTCAAGAGTTAATCTTTTGAAAAATATAATAATTTTTTTTGATAAAAATTATGCTTATGTCAAATCCTTTAATTATGATAAAATAAGGGATTTGTGGTTTTCTTATGCTGATATCATTGGTAAAAAAGTTAGAGTTGCCCGGGAAAAAGATATTGTTTTAGGTATCGTTTCTGATGTTGATGAAAGTGGTTGTCTGATACTAAAGACAAAAAAGGGTTTTGAAAAGATTGTTTCAGGAGATATAAGTTTTTTATAGAAAAATTTATAAATAAACTAATTTATAAATATTTTAAAAAGTTATATGTGGTAAAAATGAAAAGAAAACTAATAATAGGTTGTATAATAGGAGCTTTTTTAATGCTTTCAACAGTGGGCACAAGTGTTTTTGGAAACACTATGTCTTCTGAAAAAGAACAGAATATTTCAACTTTGACTATTGATAACCCTGAAACATTAGATCAGTATCAAAACGACTCAATAGGAGTACCTCTATTTGTTGGACAAATACCTTCAGAGACCTCAAATATGAGCAGTTACATGGCCCAATCATTTGTTCCAACAAAAGACGTTCTTACAAAAGTAGAGTTATATATCTGTAAAAACAATAGTGCAAATCATCCTTTTACAGTTTATATTCGAGAAGAATTAACCGGTGAAAACCTAGCAACAACATCAGTACAACCTGAAAATATAAACTCTATTAATGTATCTGATCCAAATCTAAACTTTTCATGGGTTTCATTTAATTTGGAACGAATCTTTTTAGATGTGGGTGAGACATATTACATTGTAAGCTACACAGAAAACGTAACTGATAACTGGTATCTCTGGGCACAAAATAATGACTCAGAATCATATCAAAATGGAGAGGCATATATAAGCTATGATGAAGGAAATTCTTGGACTAATCATTCAAAAGCAAAGCCTAGGCCACACATCAAGGCACTAAGCGATGGAAACAACCGATCAGATATGTGCTTTAAAACATATGGGCGAGATTCTACAACGTTTCAAATAGATTTCCAAATGTTTGGTAAAAACCTTACAACAACTTTCAATAATACAGGATCTGTAAATGCAACAGCAGTATTTTTTGAAGTAACAGTTACAGGCGGTATCCTTGGTTTAATAGATGAAAAAACAGATGGTTTATTTATAAACCCTATAACATCTGGAGAGCAACAAAAAGTTTACACACCTGTTTTTGGCTTAGGACCTGTTGATATACAAGCAAATATTTATGCAAATAATGCAAAAATAGTTACAAAAAATGCCAAAGGATTTGTATTTCTAAATTACATCTTTGTATATTCTGATTTAGAGATTTTATAATACAAATCTCTATACTTATTTTTTAAAGATTAAATGCACAAAACATATTTATAGAAAGAGTCTGTTTTGATGATTCAAAGGATGAGGATGAATATCATAATTTACTGATTTTTGTTCTTGTATGTATAAGAGTTGATAATTTATGTCTGGAGTAAAAAAAGGCGATAAAATAAAAGTGGAATACGAAGGAAAGCTAGAAGATGGAACAGTATTTGACAGTTCAGAAAAACATGAAGCACCTCTAGAGTTTACTGTAGGTGAAGGACAACTTATTAAAGGCTTTGAAGAAGCAGTAGTTGGAATGAATGAAGGTGAGGAAAAAGAAATAAAACTACTTCCAGAAGAAGCTTATGGCAATCATAATCCTGAGCTTGTAAGACAAATGCCTAAGGAATCATTTCAATCTGATCAAGAAATCCAACCAGGTATGATGTTTCTTATGAACCTGCCTGATGGCCGTCAGATACCTGTAAGGATAACACAGGTAGAAGAAGATAAGGTAACAATTGATCTTAACTCTCCACTTGCTGGAAAAACACTGATTTTTAAAATAAAAGTACTTAATATTGAAGGTTAAAAAAATATTTTTATTGGGAAGGATCATCTACTCTTCCCATAAATAATATTGCACCTGTTTCTTTTTGCTGAATCAAGAATATAAATGGATGATCAGCAATAAATGTGGTTAGATCTTCTTCACCAGGTATTGCTGTCAATTCCATTATTATTGCAGTTGCAGCGGCTGCTTCAGTTCCTTCCTCGTTTACTTCTACAAATGCTTTATGAAGAACTTTGCTTATGAAAAGATTTTTAGTTCCATCCATTCCTGAGAAATCAGCAACACCAGGGGTAAAAGCATCATCTATTCCCATATCTGATAATATATCGTTTAGAGTGTATTCTGTTTCCAATTTGAATTTTGGTATTTTTAATGTATCTATCTCTCTAGTTACAAAATTATTTTTCCAATGTGTAAGATTTTCTTTGGAAAGTTGTTTTTCAGCAAGACTGATATTGTTTTCTTTTGGAAGAATTATAATCATTGATGTTTCGTTTCCCTGATAGTTCATCTCTAGTATTTTCAAATAATTGGTTTCAGTATAGTTGAATTTGTTATTTTCATCTGTGTATTCCATCATATCAATTTTTACTGTTTCAAAATTGTTTGTTTCAAAATCTTCTTCATATGTATCTTCTGAATCAAATTGTTTTTCCCAAAGTCCCTTAAAATATATTGCATTTGCAAGTACCATTTTTGTCAAGTCTGATAACATGTCTGGCTTGATCATATCCTTTATTTTGTCATTGGTTTGTTCTTCTATCCATGAGTTGATTATTTCTGCTGCTTGTACATTTTTTGAGAAATCAAGCTCATTTGCCTCTGCTATATAATAATTTTTTAGCAGATTTGTGTAATCATCAAGGAATTTGTAATCATCGTTTGCCCAAAAAGCATTTGCAGTGTTTATTTTGTATCCTTCTATGTTGTGGTTAAGTAAGTTGTATAATCTTCCAAATGAAGATTCTGTAACTGAATCATTTTGTAAGATATTTAAAATATCTTTCATCTCGGCTGCAGTATCTCCCTTTGCTCCTTCATATGCCATGGAAAGTGCTGTAAATATGCTGTAAGGTGAGTAGAAAACATTTGACTCTTCATCCTTTATTATCTCGTTATAAAAATCAAACGAGAAATCATTTATTGAATCAACCAGTGATCTGACACTTTCTGCTGTTGCGTGTGTATCAATGGCTACAGGTACGTCCTCACTTTCTACATCTGAATCTTTAGGTTTGTAAAATATGCTTATAAAAACAGCTCCAACGATAAGAGCTATTACGGCTATTGACATGATTTGTTTTTTATTCATGTTGCTTTTTCCACCTTTAAAATAAGGTATTGTATTTTTTAGTATTTAAAAACCTTTAAAATGTTTGGGAAATACCAAACAATAAAATAAGAAAAAATATTTTTTTTATATTTGATTTTATTTAGTTATAATAATCTGTTGTAGAACTTGCTGTTGTACGTTTATATGGGTTGAAATCTTTTGATTTAGAAACTACTTTCTTGGTTTTTCTGCTTGTTACCAATTTTTGTAATTTTTTTGTCGCATTATTCATTTTATATCACAACCCCATATTTGACATATTATATCATGTCAAACTATGACAATATATTTGTTTGGGATTAACTAGTTTATATTATTTTCGTCAAGTATTACCAAAAAGACATTTTTACAAATATAAAAAAACAAACTAAGTTAATAAAAAAATTAGATAGTTGCAGCTTCCTCTTCAGCTTTTTTCATTTCATCCTGCATAAGCTTATCAAGTTTTTTATCGATGCCTTGTTCATGTGCTATTTTCTGCATTTCAGCAATTATTTTTTCCCATAAAACCTGTTGACTACATGCATAATCCCACATATCAAGACGTTTTGTTCCCTCTGATTTTTTGAATTCTTCCATTAGTTCTTTTTTACCTTCTTCATCCATAGTTACACCTTTTTTTATTTCTTTGAACCTCTCTTCATTATCTGAATTCTTGCTATCTTTGACATTTCATCCATGATTTCATCCCATATAGCATCCTGTTCAAGAGCAAAAAACCACATATCCATTTTTTGCTGAATGTCTCCTTTTTTAAAGTCTTCAAGAAAATTATTTACATCTTCATCATTCATTGTTTTAATCCCGGCCTATGTCCAAATTATATATCAACTCAATGTTTTTAAAACATGAGGAAAAGTTTTTTAAACTAAAAAAAAAGAAATAGTGTGTGTTATAAATTGTTGGGCTTTATAATAAGTATGACGTCTTTACTATCTGTTAATCAAATCACTTTTTGTCCAATTTGTTTTTTTATCACATAATAATTAGTTATTAACTTTGTTTTTGAGGATATTTACTGATTTTTCTACATCCTCTGATTTTACAATAAATGAACCTGAGACAAATAGGTTTGTTCCTGCTTTGTCTGCAAGCTCTATTGTTTTATCCGTAATTCCACCATCAACTTCTATATCTAACATAGGTTTTATTTGCCTTAGTTTTTTTACTTTTTCAATCATATCTGGTAAAAAAGGACTTCCATAAAAACCAGGTTTTACTGTCATAATTAATACTTGATCAATTTCATCTAGATATTTTTCTATAACTGAAATAGATGTTTCAGGGTTTAATACAAAACCAATGCGTTTATTTTTACTTTTTACGAAATCAATTATTTCTTTATGATTATCACATGATTCAAAATGAACAAGAATTGTATCTAACTTAGGATACTTTTTTTTAATCCAATCAAGCGGATCTTTAATCATGAGATGTGCTTCAAACTTGCATTTTGTCTCAGGTAACTTGAATTCAAAATCAATTGAGTTGTTTGGTACAAACTTTCCATCCATAAAATCTAGTTGAATAATTTTTACATAGTCTTTTACTTTCAAAATTTTTTGTTTAAATTCTTCCTGATTTTTTGCAATAATTGCAGGTATTATCTCTTTTTTCATATTTTTTCACCATCAAGTAAACTATCTGTTTCACATTTGTATTTTTTAAAGTTATAGCAGATATCCTCTCCTTTAAGATATCCTTCATGAAATCTTTTAATTATTCTAAATGCTTCAAAACTATCTTTTGCAACAAACAAATGCTGCAGGTCTTTTTGAGATAAAAAATCTTTTTCTAATGGATGTTTTTCTACCCATTTCAAAAACTCCGCCCACATCTCACCCAATAGAATAATTGGAATATTGCATATGTGTTTTACTTGTACAAGCTGCCATGCATATGCAAGCTCCAGAAGTGTCCCAACTCCTCCAGGAGCTACTACTACAGCATTTGATAAAACCATAAATGTATCAAGGCGTTTTGAAAACCTATGAAAATCTTTTTTTATATCTAGATATCTATTTGTTTTCTGCTCAGCAGGTATATCAATATTAAGACCTATAGAGTGAGATGCATCACTTTTCCTTCCTTCATGATGACCTTTACAGGCAGCCTGCATGATGCCGGGTCCTCCACCAGTTACAATATCTATGTTTTCTGCACCAAGCATATGTGCTAGTTTGTAGACATTATCATATGCTGGTTCATTGACTTTTATCCTTGCAGATCCAAAGATTGCAACACGAAAATGTTTTTCATATACTTCATCAACAACAGCGTTTTTAGTCATAACTATCCAGCTCTCTACTTTTTATTTCAGCAGCATAACATGCACCTAGCAGTCCTGTATTTTTGTTTAGTATAATATATATTGGAACATTTCTCAAAAAATCTTCTCTACGATTTCCATTGTTAAATTCATCTAAAAAATCTTTGGATTGAAACATATCGCTGTTTTTAGCAGCAATACCTCCTGATATATACATCCCAGCTTTTGAAAGTGTATCAAGAGCAAAATTTTTTGCGCATCTACCATAAAACTTTTTAAACAAATCAAAAGTCTTTTTACAATTCTCATCTTTTTTTCTATATTTTGATATTAATTCTGCACCATCCTCTGATTCTTCTATTTCATAATCAACTTTTGTTTTTCCAAAATCATTCTTTTTTTTAAGAAAACTATAGATCCCTTTTATACCTCTACCT
Organism: uncultured Thermoplasmatales archaeon; assembly: GCA_964592335.1. Taxonomy (GTDB): domain Archaea; phylum Thermoplasmatota; class E2; order DHVEG-1; family DHVEG-1; genus CAZKUB01. The sequence continues at coordinate 45,150 of CAZQEU010000001.1, read as the reverse complement.
GATAAAAGTTCTTCATATACTAAAGGTTTTGATATACTACGAATTTTTTTTATATAATCAACAAGTTCTACTTCAAATTCGTTATAACAGGGAAAATCACTGTTTCCTCCTTCACTTGCAATTGGTACATAACAACATTTTTCCTTATCATATGTTAGAATACATTTTCCTAGACCTGTACCAGCACCAATTACTGCTTTTGTACCCTGATTAGGAATATTTTCTTTGTTTTCTCTTATCTTAAAAATATCTCTATTGTTATTTTCATCCAAAAGATTAATTCCAAAACCTAAAGCTTCAAAATCATTTATTAAAAAAACATCATTTAGATGAATGTTTTCTATAATTTCTTTTTTGTTTATACTCCACTCTGCATTTGTAAGTTTAACAAATTCACCTGATTTTGATATTCTTCCAGCACAGCCAATACATCCTGCTTTAATACTTATATCATATTTTTTATCTGCATAATCCAGCGTTTCTTTGAGTGCAGGTATTATTGATTTTAATGAAGATGTTTGAAAATTTAATGAAAATATCAAATCTGCTTTATCTTCTTTAACACCAGCAACTGCTAATCTTGTAAAGGTTCCCCCTACATCTGCCCCTAGATAAAAACCTGAGTATTTTTCTTTACAGATATCTTCAACAAAATCTTCAGAAGAATATTTCATCATCTATCTTTACAACCTCACATCAGTTACACCTGTATACTTTATCATATTAAAGATTTAATCCAAAAAAATTTAATTTTTCCTAACCACAAGATTTAAAACATTAGTATAATTGCCATATCTGATAAAAACTTACAAAAATTAGGTGAACTAATGACAAAAGAAAAAATAGTTTTACCCGGGGACCAAGTATCAACATCTGAAGAATTAGGGCCGGGAGATGGAACATTTGAAGAAAATGGAATAATAAAAGCTTCTCGGTTTGGAAAGTACTATGTAGATCAAAAAAACAGAACTGCAACTGTAAAACCACTAACAAGCATCCCTATTAAAGTCAAAAAAGGAGACACAGTTCTTGCAAGAGTAGGAATGGTTAGATCCAATATGATAATTGCAGATGTAATACATGTAATAGGTAAAAAAAGACAAATATCTGGAGATACAAATGGAACACTTAGAGTTGCTGAGATATCTCAATCATATGTAAAAGACCCAGCAACAGAATTCGCCCCCGGTGACATAATAAGAGCAAAAGTAACACAAGTAAAACCTAGTATACAACTACATACAAAAGGAAGAGAATACGGCTCAATAAAATCGCTTTGTTCAAAATGCAGACATACTCTTCATAAAAAAGGAAGCATACTAGAATGTGAAAACTGTAGAAACAAAGAACGAAGAAACATTTCACAAGATTATGGAACATATGATCCTAACAAATTATAAAAAAAACGTAGGAAGTGAGAATTAATGGAACTTAAAAAAATTAAAAAAACCTCAAAAGAACTAGAAATTGAGATAACAGATGAAAACGAAACAATTCTAAACCCAATAGCGGAGGTACTGCTTCAATATGAAGATGTGGATTATGCTACATATATGGCAGACCATCCTAACTCCAAAAAAAGAAGACTCTACCTAAGAGTCACCAAAGGAAAACCTGAAGAAATTCTTATGAAAGCAGTAAAACAACTAACAAAAGAAGTAAAAGATTTTAGTAAAAACTTTGAAACCAAAAAGAGTAAAAAATAGATGAAAACTCTTGAATCAGAAAAAAAAATCGGAGTTACTACTTTTTTAAACCCATTTAAGGGAGTTGGTGGAAAACTAAGGTTTTACCCTGAAGATTTTAAAGTATCAGAAAAATCTATTTATCCACCCAACAAAAACGATGGCAAATTTACAATAGCAGAGATAACATCTCTCTCATGGGAAACAAATCGTTTAATCAGAGAACTTTCAAATAGGCTTCATATCTCTCGTCAGAGGGTTGGTTTTGCAGGTACAAAAGACAAAAGAGCAGAAACCAAACAACTAATGTCTTTTTACAAAGTAAAAACAGATAATGTATCAGATATAAAACTCAAAGACGTTGAAATAAAAAATGTTTACAGATCTGACAGACCAGTTAAAATCGGAACGTTAATTGGAAATGAGTTTGAGATAACTATTCGTAATATTGGAAAAAATACAAAAAATGTTGATATCAAAAATATTTGGTCCTTGATAGATAAAAATGGTGGTTTTCCAAATTTTTTTGGTATTCAAAGATTTGGAATAATAAGACCGATCACCCATATAGTTGGAAAACATATTGTAAAAGGTGATTTTGAAAAAGCAGTAATGAGCTATATTGCAAATCCAATAAAGGCTGAGGATGATGAAACATACAAGCTTAGAAAAAAACTTCAAGAAACCCATGATTACTCAGAAGCACTAAAAAATTACCCGGATAAACTAAATTTTGAAAAAGCAATATTAAACAAACTTGTAAAAAACCCTGATGATTTTGTATCAGCATTAAAAGAACTTCCAAATAATCTGCTGACTATGTTTGTTTATGCATATCAATCATATCTTTTTAACAAAATAATAAGTGAGAGAATAAAAAGGAAGATACCTCTAAATAAAGCAATAGAAGGAGATATCGTTTTACCATTAAAAAAAGGAATAATTGATGATAGATCGATACCTGTATCAGATAAAAACATTGAAAAAGTAAATATTCAACTTTCAAAACAAAAAGCAGTTATAAGCGCAGTGCTCTTTGGAAGCGATTCTGTTTTCTGCGGAGGAGAAATGGGTGAGATAGAACATAAAATAATCGAATCTGAAAAAATCGATCACAGGGATTTTATAATCCCGGAAATACCATTTATTTCATCTTCAGGATCTCGAAGATCAATACTTGGTTTTGTAAAAAACTTTGATTACAAATTATTTGAAGACAAAGAAACAGGAAAAGCTTTGACACTTAAATTCGAGCTTTTAAAAGGATGTTATGCAACATCATTTCTGCGTGAGTTTATGAAAACAGAGGATATCAGAAACTATTAATGGAAACGGTTTTAATACTCTTCTGTTATTAAGGGTGCTGTTTAAAAGGAAGTAATATAACATGATCAAGCAACCACCACAGAAATACAAACCTACATCAGTTGAAAAAAAAATTCTTAAATTCTGGGATGAAAAAAACATATTTCAAAAATCAATAGATCAGCGCAAAGGTTGTAAGCCATATGTATTCTTAGAGGGTCCTCCAACAGCAAATGGTATGCCCCATCCAGGACATATTCTCACTAGAGTTGTAAAAGATCTTGTTCTTAGATACCAAACAATGAAAGGACATTACATACTTAGAAAAGCTGGGTGGGATACACACGGGCTTCCAGTTGAAATAGAAGTAGAAAAAGAACTAGGTCTTTCAGATAAACAAGAAGTAGAAAATTATGGAATAGAAAGTTTTAACAAAGAATGTAAAAAATGTGTTTTCAAATATGAAAACGTATGGGTAGATATGACCAAGAGAATCGGCTTTTGGCTTGACATGAAAAACCCATATGTCACTCTTGAAAACGATTATATTGAATCTGTCTGGTGGTCACTTAAACAAGCATGGGAAAAAAAATTATTATACAGAGGTCATAAGGTTGTACCATACTGTCCAAGATGTGGAACAGCTCTTTCTGCCCATGAAATCTCACAGGGCTATAAAAACGTAAAAGAACCCTCGATTTTTGTAAAATTCAAATTAAAAGAAGAGGATGCATATTTTTTAGCATGGACTACAACACCATGGACACTTATATCAAACGTGGCTCTAGCTGTTCATCCTGATGAGTTGTATATCAAAGTTCGATATAATAACCAGGTTTTAATTCTTGCAGAAGAACGAGCATCTGTTCTTCTCAAAGATCAACAATATGATATAATAGATGGTTTCAAAGGAAAAGAACTTGAAGGCATAGATTATGAACCACTTTTTGATTATGCAAAACCAAAGAAAAAAGCATGGTACATAATAACTGCTGATTTTGTAACAATGGATGATGGTACAGGGATCGTACATATCGCACCTGCATTTGGAGAGGATGATTATAATATTGGAAGAAAATATGATCTACCAGTAATTCAGCTTGTAAAACTCGATGGAACATTTCCAGCAGAAGTACCTCTATGGGAAGGAAAATTTGTAAAAGATGCAGATCCTGAGATTACAAAACATCTGGAAGAAAGAGGTCTGTTGGAAGGAGTCCATGAATATACTCATGACTATCCATTCTGCTGGCGATGTGACTCCCCTCTGATTTATTATGCAATGGAATCCTGGTTTATTGGTATGACCAAGGTTCAGGATTCATTAGTTAAAAACAACAATAACATTAACTGGTATCCAAAGCATCTTCAACAAGGTAGATTCGGTGATTTCATACGTGATGTAAAAGACTGGGCACTATCACGAAAGAGATACTGGGGAACACCACTACCAATTTGGACATGTACAGATGAAAACTGCAATCATCAAATCTGTGTTGGTAGTGTTGAAGAACTAAGAGACTTAAGTGAGAATTTCCCAGAAGATTATGATCTTCACAAACCACTAGTGGACAAATTAAAGATTAAATGTCCTAAATGCAAAAAACCAATGAAAAGAGAGGAAGAAGTAATAGACTGTTGGTATGATTCAGGCTCAGCGTTTTTTGCACAATGGCATTACCCATTTGAAAACAAAGAAAAATTCAAACAAAACTTCCCAGTGGATTTTATAAGTGAAGCACTAGATCAAACCCGTGGATGGTTCTACTCACTTCTTGCAATATCAACATTCTTATTTGATGATAGATCCTATAAAAACGTTTTAACACTAGGGTTGATTTTGGATGAAAACAATCAAAAAATGAGTAAAAGCAAGAGAAACTATGTAGACCCAGATATAGTACTTGACAACGAAGGCGCAGATGCCCTTAGATGGTATCTAATATCAGCTAGTGCCCCGTGGAACTCAAAAAGATTCTTTGAAGAAGCTGTAAAAGAAACACTTGGTAAATTTATACTTACATTTTGGAACTCATATAATTTCTTTGCAACATATGCTTCTCTTGACAAGTTCAATCCTAAAAAAGATACAGTAACATTTGATAAAAGACAGCTTTTGGATAAATGGATAATAAGCCGGTTCAACAAAACAGCAATTGAGGTTGAAAAAAACTTTGAAAGCTTTGATATCCACAAAGCAGCAAGAACAGTTGAAAACTTTGTAATAGAAGATTTTAGCAACTGGTATCTGAGGCGCTCAAGGAAAAGACTCTGGGTTGAAGAAAAAACAGAGGATAAACTTGCAGGATATTCTACAATGTATGAAATCTTTTTGAATCTATCAAAAATAATCGCTCCATTTGTACCATTTATCACAGAGGAAGTTTATCAGAACATAAAAACAAAGGATATGGCCGAAAGCATTCATCTATGTGATTACTACAAAATAAATGGGAAACAAGTTGATGAAAAACTTGAGCAGGGAATGGAGAAGATACGAGCTCTTGTAGAAGTTGGAAGAGCACTGCGTTCTAAGGTTGGAATTAAGGTAAAATATCCATTAAGTAGCGCAACACTTGTCTGTGATAAAAAAACAGAGAACCTTGTTAAAAACTTACTTGATCTTTTAAACGAAGAGATAAACGTTAAAAAAATCAGTTTTGAAAGAAACACAGAAAAATTTATGAAAAAATCCCTTAAACCAAATCATGCTAAAATTGGTCCCAAATACAAAGAAAAATCAAAGATTATTTCACAAAAAATTGAGGAAAAACCTGAAGAGCTATACAACAAGTTTGAAAAACAGAAACAAATCACACTTGATATACAAGGTGAAAAAATAAAGCTTTTAGAAGAAGATTTAGAGATAGTAAATACGGTAAAAGAACATATCGCAGAAACTCAAACAGATGATGTGACACTTATTTTAGATACAGAACTAACACCTGAACTTGAAGCAGAAGGGTTTGCAAGAGAAATAGTTAGAAGAATACAATCAATGAGAAAAGAACTAGATCTTGATGTTGAAGAAAAAATCACAACTGAGATAAAAACCGAAAAACAAAAGTCATTGCAGAACTGGATAGATTACATCAAAGGAGAGACAAGATCTGAAAAAATTTCATTTGTTGATAAACCCTCTGGAAAACTAGTAAAAAAATGGAAAATAGATAATATTGATGTAAAGATTGGTATTTCAACTTAAAGACACACCGTTTTTAATATAAAAGTTAATTAGTACAAATTTTATAACAAATAATAGAGTGGATGGGATATAATGAAACAACTTGTATCATTAATAGTTGCAATTTATTTAATATTTTGTAACGGATTTTTCTTTTTTGAAAGCAGTTTTAGTGTGGCTAATTCACATATTATAGCTGATTTTTCTATAGACGAAGACCAACAAGATGGTGAGGAAGTTTATTCAAATCAATTTGAAAACTTAGATATGTTTTTTCCTGAAAAAATTTCTAATACTCTAAGGACAGATTTTGCCCAAGGCGAAATAATTGTAAAATATAAGCAAGAGAAGACAATGGATATAATGACTTTTAATGATAAGTATGATATTACATCATATAAACAATTATCAGAAGAAAATAGTATTTCTCCGATGTCAAATGTTTATAAAGTTTCATTTTCAAAAGATTCAGATATCGATAAAATTCTGAAAGAATTTAATAATAACCCACAGGTAGAGTATGCTGAGCCAAATTATCTTTATCAAACTTTTGTTCTTCCTAATGATACTTATTTTGATCAACAATGGGCTTTAAATCAATCAAATGATCATGATATTGATACACCTGATGCATGGAACATTACAACAGGAAATGGGAGTATTGTTGTAGCGGTTATTGATACAGGTGTTGATTGGGATCATCCAGATCTTGCTGATAATATCTGGAATAATACACACGAGTCTGTTGATGGTTCTGATACTGATGGTAATGGTTATATTGATGATATTAGAGGTTGGGATTTCTACAGTAATGATAGTAATCCTGCTGATGATCATGGCCATGGATCTCACTGTTCAGGTGTGATTGGTGCAGTTGGAAATAATAGTATTGGGATTGCAGGTATATGTTGGAATTGTTCGATAATGCCTATAAAGGCTCTTAGTAGTAGTGGGGGTGGTTATTCAGATGATCTTGCAAATGCTATTTATTATGCTGTTGACAATGGTGCAAATATTATAAGTATGAGTTGGGGAGGTTATACTGAATCTTCTTTGATAACTGATGCGATAAATTATGCTCATAATAATAGTGTTGTATTAGTTGCAGCTGCAGGAAATAGTAATCTTGATAGAAAATCATATCCTGCAGGATATGATTCAGTTATTGCGGTTGCTGCTACAAACCAAACAGATTCTAAAGCCAGTTTTTCAAATTGGGGGTCATGGGTTGATATTGCAGCTCCGGGAGTAGACATATACAGTACCTTTGAAGGGGATACGTACTACGAAGCATCTGGAACTTCTATGGCATGTCCGCATGTTGCAGGTTTAGCTGCGTTACTTCTTTCATATAATTCTAGTTTAACCCCTCAAAAACTTCTAAATATATTAAAAACTTCTTCGGAGAGTATAAACTCTGATTATTTTATTGGAGCTGGAAGGATAAATGCATATAGATCTCTTTTATATGACGAAATTCCAACGGCAATAATAAATTCATCTAATTTTGATAATGAATTTACAAATAATATTACAATTTATGGGACTGCAAATGGTAGCAGTTTTACAAACTATTCTTTGTTGTACGGCTATGGTTTATATCCTTCATCCTGGACTGAAGTTACTAGTTCCGCTAATAAAGTAAATGATAGTTTACTTGGACAATGGAACACTTCAAATGTTTCAGATGGTTATTATTCATTAAAATTAGTTGTAAACTCAACTGGTGTTTTAAATAGTATAGATGTTGAGTATGTAAAGATAAACAATAATATTACTACCATTTATGTTGGTGGGTCGGGTCCAAGTAATTACTCTAATATTCAAAATGCTGTTAATGATGCGGGCAATGGAGATTCAGTATATGTATATAATGGCACTTATAATGAGTCTATAATGATAACAAGCGATATTGATATATCTGCTGAATCAAATCTAAATACAATAATTCAGACTAATTATACAACAGATTATGCTTTTTGGGTTGATTCAAATAGATGTAATATAAGTAATTTTTATTTTAATAGAAACCAAATAGGGGTTGTTTACACATCAAATAATGGAAGTGTTATTGAAAATAACAGATTTAATGGAACATATTATTGTATATATCTTTTGTCTAACATCTCTGGTTACAGTATCTCTCCGATAAGCTTAAGTGGAAGTTCTAGGGGAAACACGAGTATTCGTAATAATGTAATGACAAACTGCTCTATAGCAGGAATTATTACAGTTGGAGATTTTATAACCATTGAAAATAACACTGTAAATGGTACAACACTTGATTTCTTTGGAATTGACATTAAATTAGTAATGGGATCAATGATATGGGGAAAGAATAACAGTTTACAAAACAATTTATTTAATGACTGTTATGGAGGTGTATATCCATATTTTATGAATACAAGTACAATCAATAATAATAACATTCATAATTGTGATTATGGATTGATTTCTGGGTATTCAAATAACAATACAATGCAGAACAATATCATAAACAACAGTAATCTTTCAGGTTTAGCAATTTCATATTCATCGAATAATAATACTTTCTACAAGAATACGATAAGTAACACAACATCAAAAGGTATAGATATTGATAGCTCCTGTGAAAATAATAGCTTTTATTATAATACGATAAAATCTAACAGTGATAATGCTAGAGATCTTGGTACAAATAACTGGTATAATCAACAATATTCTTTAGGAAATTATTACGATGATTACAATGGATTAGATGCAAACAATGATGGGATTGGTGATACTGCTTATTCAATAAATGGAGGTAGTAACCAGGACTTATATCCTTTATGCTATGAACCTACTATACCTCAGTTCCTGGTTAACGATGATTACAATAGTACAACCCCAGGATGGCATTTCGATCATTTTGATAGTATACAAGATGCAATTGATAATATCAGTCTAGGTGGCTTTATACATATTTACAATGGAACATATGCAGAGAACATTTTTATAAATAAATCAATGAAATTAATTGGCGAGAATAGAACAGGCACGGTTATCGATGGAAGTGGTCAGAATGATGTAATAACTATTAATGCAAGTTCTATAACGATAAAAAGTTGTACAATAAAAAATTCAGGTAATTCAATATGGGGGCCAGGTTGGGATTCTGGTATAGATATTTATCAAGGTTTGAGTTCTATCACTATACAAGATAATCGTATTATAAATAATACCTATGGAATAAATCTGCAGAGATGTTACTGTGATAATAATACTATATTATCAAATTTTATTTCTAATAATTATAAAGGCGTAGATCTTTGTTATTGTGATAATAACGAGATATCAAATAATATTCTCACATACAATAATGAAAGTATAAGTTTAACATATTCTAATAGTAATTTAATTTTAAACAATAGTGTTTCCTTATGCAAGGGATCTCTTAATACATCAATATGTCTTGGTTTTTCTTGTAATAATACAATTTCAAATAATTATTTAAATAACAGCAGAAATGCAATATCATTAGGCACGGGTAGCAATTATAATTTATTAAATAACAATAATATTTCTCATAATAACGAAGGAATATATTTATTTGAATCGGGGAATCCCAATAATAATATACTTACAAAAAATAATATATTGAATAATTTAGAATTTGGAATTAAAATAAAATCAAATAATAATAGTATATATCATAACAATATGATAAATAATGGAATAAATGCAAATGATACTGGTGATAATAATACCTGGTACAACACAACACTTTTAGAGGGAAACTACTGGGGAGATTACACTACACATTATCCTAATGCCAGCTACTCAAATGGTATCTACGATACACCATATAATATAACTGGCGGCGTTAATAATGATACTTATCCACTAGTTTCACAGTTTGAGGATTATATTATTCTTATAATAAATGATGCACCGTCATCTATTACTGAAGGACGTGATTTTACTGTTACAGTGAAAACATTAGGAAATACCTATGTTGAAAATGCATTGGTAAGCATACAAGGAGATAATGATACAACGAACTCTAATGGCCAGGCGACTTTAAAAGCACCATCAGTATCATCTGATACCTCTAAAATAATTACCGCTTCAAAAACTGGATATACATCAAATACAACTTCTATCACTGTTAACAATCAACAGTCCTCTTCTCCTTCCGGGTCAAGTCCTCCCCCTGCGGCTCCTACTAATAATCCCCCTACAGCAAATTCAGGTGGGCCATATAGTGGTATGATAAATTCTGAAATAACTTTTGATGGTTCAAGTAGTTCTGATCCAGATGAAGATACTCTCACATATAGTTGGAATTTTGGAGATGGAAATACAGATACTGGTGAAACAACAACATATTCATATGCATCTGCAGGTACATATACTGTAACTCTTACAGTAAGTGATGGTTCATCTTCAAATAGCGATACCACAAATGCCACAATTAAAGTTCCAGAAAGTCTAAATCCTCCTGTTGCTGATGCTGGTGGACCATATAGTGGTTTGACCTATAAAAAAATAATTTTTGACGGATCAAAAAGTTATGATAACGGAACAATTGTAAATTACACATGGGATTTTGGAGATGGAACTAAAGATTATAATAAAAAAACATCTCATATCTATAATACACATGGAAAATTTACAATAAAATTGATAGTTACAGATGATGAAAAGTATAGTATCACAGATTCAACTATTGCAACAATTAAACTAGATACAGATGCAGATGGCTGGTCAGATGAAGAAGAGAAGAAATATGGCTATAATTATACTAATTCTAGTATTTATCCGATAGATACCGATGGAAACAGAATCCCAGATGATTATGATGGTGACGATGATGGGGACGGGTTAACTGATACTATAGAAGATGCAATTGGATCTAACAAAATAAATAAAAACGATGTTAAAAAGATTAATAGCAGCTATTACTTGATAGATGCAGACTTAGATGGTATTTTTGAAAAGCTTTATTATCAAAATAAAGGAGTTGTAACTGATACTAAAATATTAGATGATGGAAGCTATCTTTTGGATATGGGAGGCGATGAAAAATGGGATCATGTATATGATCCTGCTAGCAATAGTGTTCATACATATTCAAAAGAAGAACCATCAGATGATTTACCTTGGCTAATGATAATCATAATAACCATCGTAATTATAGCAATTATATCTGCAATATTTATTCTATTTAAGACAGGAGTTCTTAGCTTGGAGAAAAAAGATCAAGATACTGACGTTAATCAAGATGATGAAAATTATTATCATTACTAAATAATCTTTTTTTTCCAACCAAATTTATTTTATACACCAGTATGTTTTCCAAGATGTTTACAATGATAAGCATTGGAATAGAAGGAACAGCTCATTCGATAGGATTAGGAGTTGTTAAAAAAGAAAAACAAAAATGCAAAGTTCTTTCTAATCTTATCAAAATTTACAGACCTGAGCATGGTGGAATTCATCCTAGAGAAGCTGCAAATCATCATGCAACACATGTCGCTGATTTAATTAAAGAATCAATGGAAGAATCTGGTGTTTCTTTTGATGATATCGATCTTGTTTCTTTTTCACAGGGCCCGGGTCTAGGGCCTTGTCTGCGTACCGCTGCTACAGCTGCTCGTGCGCTTTCACTTTCACTTAAAAAACCACTTATGGGTGTAAATCATTGTGTCGCACATATTGAAGTAGGCCGTGGAACAATTGATAATTGTTTTGATCCTGTTCTTTTGTATACATCTGGTGCAAATACACAAGTAATTGGTTTTGCAGAAGGAAAATACCGTGTTTTTGGTGAAACACTTGATATTGGTATTGGAAACTGTCTGGATAAATTTGGAAGAGAAGTAGGCCTTGATTTTCCATGTGGACCTAAGATTGAAAAACTTGCTTTAAAAGGTAGAAAATATCTGGATTTACCTTATACAATAAAAGGTATGGATATAGCGTTTTCAGGTCTTTTAACATCTGCTTTACAATACTTTAAATCAGGTCAAAAACTAGAAGATATCTGTTATTCTATTCAGGAAACAACATTTGCAGCACTTACCGAGGTAACAGAGAGAGCTATGGCTCATATAGAAAAAAAAGAGGTTTTACTAGGTGGCGGTGTAGCAAGTAACAAAAGACTGAGGGACATGGTAAAAACTATGGCAAATGAGAGAGGTGTCTCTTTTTTTGTTCCAAGTAGAGATCTTTGTGTTGATAATGGTGCTATGATTGCATGGCTTGGAATTCTAATGTATAATAGTGGAGTTAGAATGAATGTTGAGAATAGTTTTATAGACCAAAGATTTAGAACAGATATGGTGGATGTGACATGGCGTGACTAACAAGATAATCTATAGAGGCGCTGAAGCAGAAATAATTTCATCAAAATATTTGGGTTCTGATGTAATTGAAAAAAGAAGAGTTAAAAAAAAATATAGAATAAAAGAAATCGATGATAGACTTATATCATCTCGTACAAAAGAAGAAGCAAAACTAATCATACAAGCACGTAAAAGTGGTGTTTCTGTCCCAATTATATATGACATTGATTTAGATCAAGGAATTATAAGGATGCAGAATCTAGAAGGTAGACGAGTAAAAGATATTTTAGACAAAATTAATGAAGAGCAGAGAAAAAAACTATGTAAAAAAATTGGTAAAAATATTGCTCTTCTTCATAAAAATGATATAATCCATGGAGATATTACAACATCAAATATGATACTTTTAGATGACCATGTTTATTTCATAGACTTTGGACTTGGAGAAATAAATACAGAGGTTGAAGCAAAAGGAGTAGATTTACATGTGCTCATGGAGGCACTTGAATCAACTCATTCTAAATATTCAAATTGTTTTGATTACGTATTTGAGGGATACAAGGAAATAATGAAAGATAAAGCAAATTTTGTTAAAAAGAAAATAGATGAAATAGTAAAAAGAGGAAGATACAGATGAAAGAGATCTATTTTATTACAGGTAATAAAGGAAAGGTTTTAGAAGCCAAAAAAAAGTTTTCAGAAATAGGAATCAATATTGTCCAAAAAAACCTTGGTTACCCTGAAATTCAAGCAGAAAAACTAGGAGATGTTGCATCTTATGGAGTTCAGCATGTTTTAAAGAACTTTGATAAACCCTTTATTTTAGAGGATGCAGGTCTTTTCATTGATACACTTAATGGTTTTCCAGGGGTTTATTCTGCATATGTTTTTCATACTATCGGATGTAGAGGAATATTAAATCTTATGAAAAAAACAAGTTCAAAAAAACGCAGTGCAGTTTTTAGATCAGTTTATGCATATGCAAAGCCAGATAAAAAACCAAATTTTTTTATAGGAAATTCTTTAGGAAAAATATCTTTTGAAGAAAAAGGAAGTAATGGTTTTGGTTATGACCCTATTTTTATACCAAAAAACAAAGAAAAAACATTTGCTGAAATGTCTGTTGAAGAAAAAAACATTTTTTCTCATAGAGGAAAAGCATTAGATAAATTGCTTGATTTTTTTAAAAATTTATAAATAGAAAAATTAAAAGTATAGAATTATGATACATATTACAAGGTTGTAACCTATGGAAACATCAAAAAAACAAAAAGATTTTATTGAAACAGAAAAAAATAAATATTCTCTTTTAACAAAAATAATCTTTTTAATAGGAATGATTGTTGTTTTATGGACTGGAATTCTTTTTTTAGGTATACTTTTCTGGAACTATGCTTATGATTGGGCTTTGATAAGTCTTGATATTTGGCTTCTAATTGATAGTATAATAATATCGTTTTTAATAATAATTGAACTTGCTCTGTATTTTAAATATACTCGTATTAAAGAAAAAACTGTTGTGACTAAAAAAACTAAACCTGAGTTTATAAATGGTAAAAAAGTACATATCTTTACTTATCCTAAAGGGATGCAAGGAGGAATATTTAGTAAAACATATGTAGAACTTGATGAACAGAGCATCCTTCGTCTCAGAGCACTTATGGTTCATCCAGGTGAGTTGTGGAAAGACAATGAAGAACAAAAAAACACGGATGTTTAGTCTTATTTTTTGATCAGCCCCATCTCTGTTAATTTTTCAGGTAGATACGTATCAGTAACGTAATCAAGACCATATTTTGCAAGAGCCTGCTGCTCTGATTTTTTACCTATTTTAAGCTGAAGTTTTATCTCACCTTTCCAGAAACTATCTTGAAAACGAGGATCTGTAAGCTCACTTTTCAATGCATTTACATCTTCTTTTGTAAGATCATCTGTTGGTAAATCATAGTTTTTGATATCTGAAGGTGTAACACCTAAATATTGAGCAGATGGTGTTGCAAGATACTCTGATATATGAGCGGTTTTTATAGCACCATATGCAACACTACCAAATATCCGATAACTCCATGGGTCACAGTCAGTAAAAACAAGAACAGGTAGTTTCTTTTCACTATTAAGCCTCTGTATAAAACGCCGTGTCGAACGTGCAGGTTGACCCTTAAGATGCACAAGTATTGCTCTGCTTTCTTGATCAAAACCATTTTCAACTAACCTGTCAAACATACCACCGGTCTCTATTGCTAAAATAAAATCAGCATCAGCTTTTTTAAACTTGATTTTCTCAGGCTCAACATTATAAGGAATGCTATATCCTGCATCTCCAACGTCTTCTTGACAGTGAATCTGTCTTTTCTTTTTATTTCTGGTAATCTCCTCGACAGTAATATTTCCCATCACCCTTGCACCGTCTTCCTCGGGTCTTAACTTGAAATCTTCGCGCATACAGCTGGTAATTACCTCTAAATCCTCTGCAAGAAGATTGGATTCTCCTTGTGAATGAAACTTTGCCATATCCCATCCTTCAGAGATGTAATACATTTCTCTTAAGGTAGAGGATTTCTCAGCTTTTATCATGTTTTTAATAAACTCTGTCATATACATTGTTCTAAGAAGCATATATGCTCCTTTCAATGATTTAGCAGAACGCTCGGATCTGTTTTTTCCATATTTCCAGACATTTAATTTTTCATCAAAATCAATGTTTGATTTAGTCCTAGTTGGGATTGCAATGTTTGGGATATGATGTTTATCAAAATCATCATAGACTTTATATGCGATAGCATCAATTTTTTTGATTACATCTGAGTAATCTTTTTTCATCTCTAGTTGCCTCCTTCCCATTTGTCAGCACCAATCACATATGTTGGATTGATTTGCTCTGTGTAAAGATCATTTTCATCAAAATCCCCTTCTTTAAGCCCTGCCAACTCAAAAGAGATATCTATTTTATTTGCAGGGTCAATAGCTGGTAGTTTCCATTTTATGTAATTTTCAGCTATTTTATCTGGTTTAGGTTCTACATTTCCTACTACTGCTTCTTTTGGTATAAGCGTGTATAAACTAAATTTTTGAGGTTTTCCTTTATAGTTTACAACCATGATTTTACTTTTGGTGATAACTCCAAATCTTGGATCATCTTCCTCCTCAGAATTATCAGTTAATTTAGTTTGTATTACTCCTTCTCTTTTTACTTTTTCATACTCTATCAAATCTTCAATCCATACTACATCCATTATCTTTGTTATTATAGGATCTAGTTTTGGAACTGGTTTATTCAACATTTCAGAGGATTTTTTAGCAATTTCTGGTAATATTTTAGTAATTAAATCAAATTTCTCACGTGTTTTTTGCCGTTTTGCTTTTTTATTAATGTGTTTTTTTACTCTACGTGCACATTCTCTGAAGGCTAATTGTACTTCTTTTTTTATTTCATCAACATCTGCAATTGCTTCTTTGCTTTCAGATGTAAAAGGAATCTGAGTTGATGCAACATGTACAAGTAATATCGCAGGTCCTGAGGGAATACCTCTACCTCCTTTTTGATCAAGTCCATATCTACGCCAGTCGATAGAGGATATAGCTTTGGTTGTAATACATCCTCCTTGTTGATACAGGAGAGGGACACGGTTTGCAAAACGCATTATTCTAACTGTTTCATCTTTTGCAAGGCTTCCTCCATAAACTAGCCCTACTTCCACTTTGAATGGATTTCCTGAATAAACCGATGCAGGTCTGGATGAGGTGAAAATAAACTCTGGTGAAATCTCAGCGGTTTCTCTACGCAGACTCCTTTTAATCAGCATGTCGCCTATTGGCGATAGGCAATCAGTTGAAGGGGCCATAACCTTGGTTTTTTTGAAAGCTTTGTGAAGGCTAAGGAATTGTTCTCTGGACATTTTATCTGGTTTAAAGTCTTTTTCAAGACCTGCTTTTCTAATGGCATCTTCTGTAGCACGCTGCCCCATACTGCTAAACTCGGTTTTTAAAAAACTAGAGAGTTTACGTGCCTTTGTGTATTTAGCCATTTTTATTAGTGTTCCTAGTTCTACACCATGAGGATGCGGCTTAATTGATTCTGATTTTGGAGGTATTTCTTCTGCTGTACGCTCAAATATATGTTCGCTACCATCTGGTTCTTTAAAAATGATTTTTGCATGAGGATTAACTATTGATGTGCTCTGTAAATAATCATATACAAAACGCCTTCCACGTTTATAATCTGAAATTATCCTTGATTCAAAACGGGTTCCATGGGTTTTTTCCCAGTGAATGGTATCATATTTTATTACTTCTGCACGGTTTTTATTTGTATTAATTGCAAGCTCTACAATATTTGCAGGTAGATCCTCACTTGTTTTTGATTTTATAATAGAGTGTCTACCAGTGCTAAGTTGACTGTATAAAACTACAGCTGATATACCGATTCCTTGTTGACCGCGGCTTTGCCTGATCTCATGGAAACGAGAGCCATACAGGAGTCGACCGAAAATATGTTTTATCTGTTTTTTTACAATACCTGGCCCGTTGTCTTCTATAATTAAAGTAGTTTCTCCTTCATCTCCACCGTTTTTAATTTCAACATAAATCTCAGGTAGTATATCTGCTTCTTCACATGCATCTAAACAGTTATCAACTGCTTCTTTTACACTTGTGACAAGAGCTCTTGTTGGATTTCCAAAACCTAGAATATGTTTATTTTTCTCAAAAAATTCTGCAACAGAGATTTTTTTCTGTTTTTTTGCAAGGTCATTTGCTGTGATTTTTGTCAAAACAATATCCTCCTAAATAATAGAGTATTTCCACCCATAAAACGTAATAGGGAACATAATTATAAAATTATTTATTTAAAACACTTAATATGAGGTAATTAAAACTATAAAAAACCGTTAAAAAAATTTAGTTGTAATCTCCAGTTATAAATCCAAAAGAGTAGTTTCTTTTTATTGATATTTTCTTTTTGGATAGTTTGTTTTTAGGTTTTTCATTTTTTTTATTTAACATGTTTTTCTCTTCCTCAGTATATACTTTTAAAAATACTTGTTTATAAACTCTATCTGTTATTTTTTCAAAATGATAAAAATTTATATTATATCTATTTCCTGGTTTTCTCTAATATTGTTTTTTTTACAAAAACCCATATTTGTTTCGATTACATATTTGCATAGGCCATGGCTTGAATAAAATTTGTAAAAAAAACCTTTTTCAACTTTTGCCTCATGTATCTTAATTATCTTATTTTTACTGTTTACAAATATTATATCTAAGGGTATTTTTACGTTTTTCATCCAGAAAAAACGATACCATGGAAACATAAAAGAAAAAAGCATCCCTGTGTTTTTTTCAAGTTTTTCTCTATGCATTAATCCATTTGTTTTTTCATTAAATGTTTCTGCAACTTCGCATTTAATCCTGATTTGTTTTGTATCTGTTTTAAATGCTATTTCTTTGTAATCCATTTTTTCCTATGAATAGTATGTTAGTTGATATGTTTAACTTACTGGTTTTTAAAAGAGTATATTTTATAAAACAAAATTTGTTTCACAAATAAAAAGGTTTGAAATTATTATGCCTAAAAAAGGATATTTTGCTGTTTTATTTTTTATACTTCTTTTATCATCTATTCTGTTATTTGGCTCTGTTGTTAAATCAGATTATATAAATCAATCAAGGTCTTTGGTTGTTGATGCTAATAATTCTTCAACTTATTATATGAATATATCTAGTGCTTTGTTGGATGCTAATAATGGTGATATAATTTATGTTAACCCCGGGATCTATAATGAAAGTATTTTTGTTAATAAATCTGTTTCTATCATTAGTAATAGCAGTGGCTCTACAATAATTGATTCTTCAGGTGGTATATATTCAGTTTTGTTAAAATCTTCAAATATTAGCCTTTCTGGTTTTACAATTACAAATTCAACGATTGGTGTGTATATAGCAGGATCAGATAATATAATAAAAAATAATTTTTTTATAGATAACAGAAATGGGATATATTTTGATGATTTCTCAGAGAATAATAGTTTAATTAAAAATAATATAACAAAGAGCCTTGAAGCTATAATTTTTTATAATTCATCAAATAACCATGTTTTTAAAAATAATATTTTCAACAATACAAACGTTGGAATTAGGATGTGGGATTTATCTACAAACAACAGGATTGAGAATAATACTTTTTGGAAAAATACAGATGGGATTTATTTAGGTCGTTGGTCTGATTATAATAAGATATTAGATAATCTCTTTTTATCAGAGCAATATGATAGTAATGGTTTGTCAGCAGATCACTCTCACTATAATTCTATTCTTGGCAACAGGTTTGTAAATTGCAGTGCTGCTTTATCACTTAGTTATACACATAACAACACTATAGAAAACAATACTTTTGAAAACAATTCTCTTGCAATCTATAATAAAAACTCTGAAGAAGAAAATCTTACGGAATATAACTTTTTTGAAAGCAATCAAGACATTATAAAATCGTATTCAAGGCCACCTAGTATAAAACTTCCAAGTGTTGAATTAACCATTTTTATTGTTATTGCTTTTTTGTTTTTGTTTTTATTTTCTATTTTACCAAAGAAGAAAAAATAATAGTTTTTATATAACTATCTTTACAAAATTAGGAATTATTTTAACAATATGTTATATATAATTTTTTTTATTTTAAAATATGTGAAAAAATATTTATACTAAGAAACAAAAATAATATATTGTAATAAATAAAGGGGGAAAAATGCAAAAAACTAAAGATAATATAAATTCTTTATTGGATAATAATATTGGTATGATTCTATGGAAACTTGAATCAATCGAAGATTTTTATCCATGCTACAGATCAATGATAAAAAAAGAATAGATTGTAATTTATTTGACACTTGATATTCTTATTTTTTCTTAAAACTACTTATTTTATTTGATTTATCATATGCAGCAAAAAACCAGAATAAAAGTGATAGTATTATAACTAGAATCGTTAAAATGATTATAATATCAACAGATCCTAGACCTTTTAAAGCTATGGCATCAAAATTGTTGTTTAAAACCAAAAGAGATAAAATAATGGAGGTAACAAAAAAAGTTATTAAATACAAAAAAGATTTATTAAAGACATTGTTGAATTTTTCTAATAAAAAACTGTTTTCATTATCTTTATCTGGGCTTATCTTTTTCATCATTGAACTAAAAACTATACTTTTTAAACCAATTTCTAAGTAACATATAAACAAAACAAAATATACTAATAAAAAGGTGTTTTGATTATCGAAATAAAAACCAGTGTCAATATTTTCAAATATATTTTCTAAAAAAAACAGATAAAAAAGAAAAATAAATACTGTGATGCTATTTGTAACAAAAATATTTTTTTTCTTCTTAACTATGGAATATATACAAAACACAGGGATTATTGTTAGAAAAATTATTATCACTGATTTTGTAAGATATAAGACTGTTTTTTGTAAAGCTTCAGATCCAAAAACAAAATATATCACTAATAACACAATAGGTATAATTGAAGTTATTGCAGTTATAATATTATTTTTCAAGTTATAATCCATTTTTATTTTTCTAAATGTTTTTTTTGTAAAAAAATATCCTATACAACTACCTATAATTGTAATAATAAAAGCGATAATAAACGATGAAAAATTAATTGATATAAAATCATTGAAAATAGTGATATATGGTTTTATCGCAATTGAATAAAGAATTACAAATAAAACAATTGTTAAATACTGTAAAATATTTGTTTTTAACATTAGATTATTCAGCGTCTTACCTGATATTTTTGCACCTCCTCAAGTGAAACTGAAAGTGGTTTTTTTGGATTCCAATCAATAAGTAGGGCGCCTGCTCCTCTCAGCTCAGATATAACATTTTTACGTTCCAGAGAAAGAATTTTATATGCTATTTCATCGTATTCATCTGAATCATCTTTTTGGATTAAATGTTCAATATCTATAAGAGAAGGTGATATAACCAATGTTTTAAAACCTAGTTTTGATAGTTTTCCTATTCCTCCACCAATTGTTTCATCGTTTTCCAATGAGCTTATAAATATCACTAGTGAGCTTTTTGGAATCATATGAATAACTGCCTGGTTTACGGCATTGGTAAAATTAGAATCACCATTTGCTTGTAGTTCAACTATTTTCTCTGTTATTTTAAAAAGCTGTTTTTTTCCAGAATCAGGATAAACCCAGATAAGTTCTCCATCTGCAGATCCATAGGAGAGCAGGCCTACTCTATCACGTCTTTTAAGATAAAAAGATGCAATTGAAACTGCTGCTTTTACACTGTATTCTAAAGGATTTAAAACTACAGATCCCATGCTTTCTGTATCCCTTGAGTCAATGATTATTACAACATCGGTTGTACTCTCAAGTGTGTACTCATTTACAACTAAATCATTAAACCTGGCAAAACATTTCCAGTTAATCTGTTTAAAAGTATCTCCTGGCACATATTTCCTAATTCCATAAAATTCTGTTCCAAGACCTGCTTGACTACCAAGAACAACACCGGGGTAAAGCTTTGCTTTTTCTTTTATGTAAATACTTCTTATATCTTCAATGTGTGGTATTACAACAAGATGTGATATGTCTTCTATTATCTTTTCACGATAAAAAAAACCAAAAAAATCACGTGATCTAAGATGAAGCAATCCAAT
Source organism: uncultured Thermoplasmatales archaeon (assembly GCA_964592335.1). Classification (GTDB taxonomy): domain Archaea; phylum Thermoplasmatota; class E2; order DHVEG-1; family DHVEG-1; genus CAZKUB01. The sequence goes on along the minus strand of CAZQEU010000001.1, from coordinate 23,991 downwards.
CTCATAATGACCTCTAACATCGCAGCTAACTTCGTATTTAACAGTTATTTTCTCATTTTTTTTCAGGCTTAATACAAAATAGTTGCTACCTTTTGATATACTTATTTTTTCTGATAACTTGTCAAACACTTCTAAAAAATTAATGTTTTCTCCCTTGTTTTCCAGCTCAAGGGTTATTTCTACTTTATCTTTTTCAAAAACTTTTTCTTTTGAAATGGTTCTTTTAACATCTATCTTTAAATCTTCATTGTTAAAAAAAACAGTACTTATAAACATGTATAAAAACAGCGGTATCACAAGTAAAAAAAAGAACCATTGAATAAGTATCAGAGCAAGTAGTATCAAACCGATAATTGCACTGATGAAACCTGCTGCTTTTAAAGTTTGCATATCTATCTTACCGTAGGTACTGGGATTTCACTCATGATTTCATTTATTATCTGTCCGGGTTTTATTCCCTTGAATCTTGTCTCTGGTTTTAAAACAAGACGATGAGCAATAGCTTGAACTGAGACTTGTTTTATATCATCAGGAATCACATAGTCTCGCCCATGAAAAGCAGCATGGGCTTTTGAGAGTTTAAAAAGTGCTATGGAACCACGTGGGCTTACACCTACTTCTACGCGGGCATCATATCTAGTGTTATGAACAATGTTTACAATATATTCTTCGATTTTCTCATCGATAAAAACACTTTTTACAACCTCCTGCATTTTTAGAATATCACTTGGATAAACAACTTTGTCAACCTTTGCATCATGTAAATCAATTTTTTTCATACGTGTAAGTATTTCTTTTTCTTCATGTGGCTCAGGATAACCTACGCTTAGTTTCAATAAGAAACGATCGATTTGTGCCTCTGGTAGAGGATATGTCCCTTCATATTCTATAGGGTTCTGAGTTGCAAGAACCAAGAAAGGTTTTTCCAGATGATATGTTTGTCCTTCCATAGTTGTTTGTTTCTCTTGCATTGCTTCAAGAAGTGCTGCCTGTGTTTTTGGCGGAGCCCTATTTATCTCATCTGCAAGAAGTATATTTGTAAAAATTGGTCCTTTAATAAGTTTAAATTCACTTTCCTTTTGATTGTATATATACGTCCCTGTGATATCTGCGGGTAGAAGATCCGGTGTAAATTGAACACGAGAAAACTTACAGCCCATAGCCTGTGAAAATGTTTTTGCAGTCAAAGTCTTTGCAAGACCAGGATAATCCTCAAAGAGGATATGTCCATCTGTGAGTATACCAAGTATTACATACTTTAGCATATTTTCTTTACCAACTACTACTTTTCCTACTTCATCAATTAATTTTTTACAAACAGAAGATATTTCTGTTACAGTCACATTCATCTATACCCAGGCCTCCATTTTATCAATAACCATATTTATTTTTTTTAAATATTCTCCTTCTTCTTTTGTTTTTTTCTTCCAAAAAAAACTATTTTTATCCTTCTCTTTTTCTGAGTTTAAAATCCAATTGTATATATCATCATCTGCTATTATGTTTCTGAGAGCTTCTGGATTTTTGTTTTTAATTTCATAAAGCTCTTCTACAGATAATCCTTTGTTATACTCTATTTTTTTAAAAAAAATCATTTGTATTACTTCTTCTAAAGAAGTATTATAGTCATATTCAAGAGTCTGAAAACGTATGGAATCTGCAAATTTTTTTAAATTAGCTTTCTCATGATTTTTTGAGTATATGTTTCTATGTTTCCAATCCTTAGGATTTTTAGAGTTTTTAAAAATCAGATGAAAAAGTGCAAATCCTGCAATTATAAAAATAATTACGAAAATAGACCATTTTAAAGCAGGGTTTATACTTATCATTATATGTTCTGATATCATCAAATTCCTTCTTTTTTTATCCTTTCACATTTTTTGGGTTATCATGGGCAATTGTGTTAATTACTTCAGTTAGACAATTTATTGCAGTTTTTTTATCATCATCAATTATTTCATGGTCACTGTAGCATGCTTTCTCAAATACAGTTGTAAGAGATGACAAGCAATCATCTGATACATCTAGAGATTTTTTGAGATCAACTGCAAATTCTCTGGGAGTATCATGTTTGTTTTTTTTCAGACCTGTTGCATCAAGCCATTTACATAGATTTAAGTAACACTCCAAGACGGTTTTTCTGCAATCGGGTTCATTTTTTAATTTATTTATCGTACTTGAAGCAATATCTTCTATAGATCGAGGATCTATAACTGTTGTTTCTCCCTTTTTGTTTTTGAAAACTTTGAATACAATACCACCACTTATCAACCCAAGAATTACAATACTTAAGATTATTAAAAGATTATTATCAGATGTATCTGGATTTGTTTCGACAACTCCAACTATTATTGAGATGCTATTTTTTGATGATAAATAATAGTTTGTTGCATAGAAATCTGCTTTTATATTATATGAGGCATTAGAAATATTAGAAGGAATTTTAATTATTGTTTGAAAAGAACCATTGTTATCTGAATCTATCTTTTCACTTAGATTTATAAAAGAGATTTCAATTGATACGTTTTCAACAGGATTTTTTTTATCATCTGTTATATTTCCTATAATCACTAAAGAATCATTTTGTATGAAATTCTTTTCAATAGGGGAAATAAAATTTATATTTGTATCTGATTCAACTCCTATTGTATCTTCTATTTCTGCTTCTGCATAATAATCTGTACCCGGAAATTTTATTTTTATAGGTATTTCACCAACTTTTGAGTTATCAGGAATTTTAATATTTGAAGTAAATGATCCTTGACTAGATGTTTGAAGCGATGATACTAAATTATTTTCAAAGAATATCTTTATTTCACTATTTGGGAGAGGTTCTTCAAGTCCTGTAAATAATTGTCCTTGTACTGTTACTTCTTCTCCCCTCCTAAAATTATCAGTTGGAGTAATAGCAAATAGATAGGTGTCCATATCTTTAATTATTATTTTTTGTGAATCGTTTGAAGATCCTAGGAATTCACTACCATCAAACTCTACATCAATCCTATGATTTCCAAGAGTTTTATTTGAAGTATTAAATATAAAATTTCCTTCATTGTTTGTTTTATCAAGTGTTAAAAATTCATTGTCCCACTTTATCCTAACTGTTTTATTTTCTAAGGGTTGATCATCAACATCTAATAGACTCCCTTTGATAGGAAAGACAAAATCTTTACCTGCTGATGATGCTGTGTCAAGGGTCAATGTTGTATTAGAATAAATATTAATAGTTGGATCAGACCAGGAATCTCCGTATTCGTCATTTGATAATGTATGTGCAACAACTTGATTTGATCCAACATCTACATCTTTTGGAACCTCGCAGGATATATTAAAAAAACCGTTCGAATCAATAGATCCTGTCCCTGCAAAGCTACCTGGCGTATCCTTTGTTTTATTTACAAAAACTTCGATAGTCATATTTTCTACTGGTTTATTTAAATTATCTGTAACATATCCTTGAACATAAAAAAAACCTGTTTTATATATCTGACTTGATGAAATCTTTGTTATTTCAGTTATTGTATCGTTTCTATCTCCTCCTCCGCCTCCTTCTGAATCATCGCTGTTGCTATTTTCCCCACCGCCTCCATCATTACTGGAGGGTGGATTTAAATCCGGAAGAGCAGGATCGGTATCATTTTTGAGTTCAAAACCATCTAAAAGTTTGTCATTATCTGAGTCATCATCACAAATATTTGATTTGTTATCACCATCAATATCCCCATCTGGCTTAAGCATCTTCTTTAAATCATTTTCAGAGATTTTCAAATTAAATGTCTCGTTCCAATATTGTTTCCAATAATCATAGAACTCTTCATCAAAAGCATCTTTTGATCTATTTATCCAGTAGTTGTACTCTTTATAATCTTCTAAACCATCATTATCTGTATCGATATTTAAAGGATTACTTCCTAAAGAATATTCTAATTCGTCTTTTAACCCATCTTCATCTCTATCAATTATTTTCATGTTACTTACTAAACTGCTGGAGGCCCATATAACAAGGAAAAAAAGTATAATTGAAACATATATCTTTAATGTTTTCTCCTTCAAACCCTTGTCCCTCCAAACTCAATAATGTTAAACTTATACAAAATGATAATGTTTAATTGGTTTAAAAGAGTAACATATTGTTATGTGATACATTACTATTTTTTCACTGTTTTTGAATCAATCTAAATCCAATGGTTTTTTCTTCCTAATTATCTTTAGCGCCTCAAATGTAAAAAGGTATATTGTAGCTGCTAAGAACACATATAACCAATCTGTAATTTGTAATCCTCCGAATACAAAGAAATCACTGATGAAAGGTGCATATATAGCAACAAATACTAATGCCATAGATCCTAATATTGAGCCTATTAGAATCTTATTTGAAAATATGTTTTTGTTAAATAACGTGGTTTTGTTGTGTCTCCATTGTAATATATTGACATATTGGCAGAAAACAATTGTGGCATAAGCAAGAGCACTTACCTGCAAATATTCCACAGGTAAACTGTTAATGTTTTCAGTAATCTTTGAAGATAAAACTGCTTCTGCACCTTCTCTTTGTATAAAGAAATAAAAGTTTGAAAACGCAAGAACAGCGATTAATACTCCTAAAGAGATAAATTCCATTGAGACGTGTCTGTTTACAATATGTTTCTTTGGATTACGCGGTGGTATGTTCATTATCTCTTTTGACGGTGGGTCAAATGTAAGAAATGTAAGAGGCATAATTTCTCCAATTAAATCAACTGCCAGGACTTGTACTGCAAGAATTGGTATTGGATAATCCCATAAAGCAACACCAACAAGTCCGAGTAAAACAAGAACTAATTCAGCGATATTTGTAGTAAGAGAAGAATAAATTGTTTTCTTTAGATTTGCAAAAATAGTTCTTCCTTCTTCTATTGCATTTACAAGTGTTGGAAAACTATCATCAAGAAGCACGAGTCTTGATGCTTCTTTTGCAACATCAGTTCCTCTCTGCCCCATTGCAACGCCGATATGTGCTTTTCTAAGAGCAGGCGCATCATTTACTCCGTCTCCTGTAACTGCCACTATTTCTCCTTGTTCTTCGAGCGCTTTTACAATTCTAAGTTTATCAGCAGGATCAACCCTTGAGAAAATAAGGTTATGTTCGCCTTTTAAAACACTTTTGAGTTTTTCATCATCCATTTCTTTTAGTTCTTTTCCTGTAAAGATATCTTTTTCCCAGTCCACCGAAAGGCCAATATCTTTTCCGATTGCCCTTGCAGTTATTGCATGGTCTCCAGTTATCATAACGATTCTAATTCCTGCCTTTATTGCTTCTGCAACTGATTCTTTAACACCTTCTTTTGCAGGGTCAATCATTGCAATAAGACCCAAAAAGGTTACATCTTTTTCTACTTCATCTTGAGTATAGTCTTTCTTTTTAGGTAGGTCTCTTCTTGCAACAGCAAGGACTCTCAAACCATTTTTTGAATAATCTTCATTTCTTTTCTTAATTTTTTTAATATCCTCTTCGGTAATTGCAACTTTTTTACCGTTTTTATAGATATATTTCGTGATAGAAAGAACTCCTAAGGTTGAACCTTTAACTGTAAGTGCTATATCTTCTCCAAATTGCCTGACTGAGCTCATTCTCTTTCTTTTAGAGTCAAATGGAAATTCTTGTAGTTCTGGATTTTCCTCGTCTTCAGTAGGTGATCTAGTACCAATCTTTGTAGACATAGTAATTAATGCTGCTTCAGTGGGATCACCTATTGGATACCATGTATTGTGCTCTTCGTCTGGACTGTGTATCTCTGCATTTGAGGCCATTGTGGCAGAGTCCATTAAAACCTCTATTTCATCGATTTCTTTTTGATTTAAGCTTTTTCCATTTTCATCTGTGATTTCTCCTTTAGGCTCGTATCCTAAACCTGTTACTTTGAATTCTTTAAAATCAAACCATACTGATTTTACAGTCATTTCATTTTTTGTAAGAGTGCCTGTTTTATCAGTACAGATAACAGTAGTTGATCCAAGAGTCTCTACTGATGGTAGGTTTTTTACTATTGCCTTTCTTTTTGCAAGTCTTGCACTACCTGTTGATAGAGCAACTGTTACCTGTGCGGGTAGTGCTTGTGGAACAATTGCCATTGAAATTCCAAGTGCATAAATGAGGCTAAGCTCTATTGAAAAATCCTGAGCGAGGCCTATGAAAAACAATGCAGCACCTATAATTACTACAGCAATTGTAAGTTGGCGTGCAAGTAGTCGCATTTCTTTTTGAAGAGGTGTTTCAAGAATCTCTGTTTCTTCAGTCATCTTAGCAATTTTGCCTGTTTCACTGTTCATGCCAGTTGCAATTACAACGCAAGTTGCATTACCAGATGCAACAGTAGTTCCAGCGTATGCAATGTTTGTTCTATCTGCAATACCTACATCTTCATTTATTGCAGAGATTGTTTTTTCCTGAGGAACTGACTCTCCTGTGAGTGCAAAATCATTTGTTTTAAAACTTTGAGATTCAATTATTCTTGCATCAGCAGGAAGCTTGTCTCCTTCTTCTACTTTTATAATGTCCCCTGGGACTAATTTTATCTGATTAATTTCAATTAAATCTCCATCTCTTATAACTTTAGCAGGTGAGTTCATCAAACTCTTTAATTTATCTACAATTTTTCCGGCTCTATACTCTTGTATAAAACCTATAATTGCGTTTACAATAACGATTATAAGAATTATTGTCCCATCTCTAAAATCATCAATTGAATAGGCTATAAGTGCACCGATTATTAGTATTATTACGAGTAGTTCTTTGAATTGTGAAAGAAAGATTAGCCACAAAGGCATTTTTATCTCTGCTTTAAGTGTGTTTTCCCCATATTTTTTAAGTCTTTTTTGAGCCTCGTTTTTTGTTAGTCCTTTCTCCGAGGTTTCAAGTGATTTTAAGTTTTCTTTTACACTTTTTTTGTAAAAATCATTTTTTTCAGGCATAATTTTGCATCCTGAGAAATGTGATATGCTATAATATTAATCTAATTTTCGAATCTTATAAATATATTATTCTAAATTTATCTTTTTGTTATTTTTAGGCGCAACAAATTTTAATAGGAATGTTTATATAGTAGTGGTCTCAATATAAAATGGAGTAATTTTTGGGGGTGAAATAAGATGGATTATAGAAATAATCTGAAAAAATTTTTGGTTAGTTCAATTGTTTTTTTTCTCTTTTTTCCAATATCTTTTAGTATCAATACAGGACATAATGCAGAAGCAGGTAGTCTTTTTGAAAATAATAATCTACTGCAGATAAATGATGATCATGAAATTATAGAGTCATTTGATTTTAAGATAAGAGATTACCCTGATGGATCTTGGCAAGATACACCTCTTTATGCAGAAGTTGGATCGATTATTGAATTTAAAATTGAAATTGAATTCAAGAGTAATGGTTATCTTACAGCAGGCTTTGGTTTACCATCTCCTGATGAAGATCCGATGTTTGATTTTATTGAAGGTAGCCAATCACCAAAAACAAATGATGATATTAAACTAGTATATTTTGAAGCAGATAATACACTTGTCAATTGGATATGGGCGGGTCTGTATTCTTCTTGGTCGGAGACAATGACCTTTAGAGCAGAAATAGTAAGATCTGCATCAGGCTCTGTTTCAGCAGCCGCAGGTGCTGGAAGAGTATTGCCTCCAGCAAGTGATTATATTGAAGAGCAATTTATCTTTGTAAGTTCAGAGGATGAAGATGAACCTGTTCTTTCTTATAATCCTCAATCTTGGGATTTTGGAAATGTGGTAAAAGGTGAATCAAAAACAACGTCTTTTGATATTTGGAATGCTGGCTCGGGTGTTTTGACTTATAGTTTGTTTGAGTCTTGTGATTGGGTTACGTTGGATTCGGTTGGTGGTAGTTCGAGTGGGGAGATTGATACAATTGGTGTTACGGTTGATACTTCTTTGTTGACAGATGATCAGGATCATTATTGTGATATTGAAATTATAACAGATGTGGGTAATGCAGTTTTTACTGTTCATGTTTATGTGTCTGATGGTTTAGAGGGGCCAATACTTATGTTTGATCCAACATCTTATGATTTTGGTGAAGTGGTAAAAGGCAGTTTTCGGACAACGTCTTTTGATATTTGGAATGCTGGCTCGGGTGTTTTGACTTATAGTTTGTTTGAGTCTTGTGATTGGGTTACGTTGGATTCGGTTGGTGGTAGTTCGAGTGGGGAGATTGATACAATTGGTGTTACGGTTGATACTTCTTTGTTGAATACTGGTAATGTGTATTATTGTGATATTTTAATAAGTTCAAATGCGGGAGATGCAGTGTTTTCAATAAATTTAGAGATAGTAGGTGATCAACCTATTTTGTATTTTAACCCAGAAAACTATGATTTTGGAGATTTAGATGAAGGAATGATTTATGAAACCTCTTTTCAGATACATAACTATGGTACTGAGCAACTAAGCTTTTCTTTAAACTGGGATTGTCCATGGATTACTTATGTTGATCCTGATATAGGATTATTAGGGCCTGAACAATATGAGACAATAAATATAGGTGTTGATACAACCGATCTAATTGCTGGTACTCATCATTCTTGTGATGTTGAGATTGACTCAAATGACCGGACGGATTATTTCACCTTAGAATTTGATATATTTGACCCAAACCAACCACAACTTGAGATCACTCCTGAATCACTTGTTTTTGGAAATATGCAAACCGGTGAAACCATGACAAAAACTTTTGAAATACAAAATACTGGTGGAGGAAATCTTGAATATGAATTAAGTGAAAACTCAAATTGGATAACATCAATAGCCCCTGCAATCGGTAAAATCGAATCAGGTCAATCAACTGAGATAAGCGTAACAATCGATACAAATACATTAAGTCCCGGTCCACATTCTGCATCAATCTATATTTCTTCATCGTCTTTTCAAGATATTGTCTACAATGTCTATGTAAATATTGTTGGTGAAGAAAGTGAAGTAGCTATACAGGTAGACAAAAAAATATTCGACTCAAATACAAATAAATGGGTGGATAATATTGATGCATATTGTGGCCAAGTTCTAAAGTTTAGATGTGAGATAGCTAATCCAAATTCAGCAAGTAGGATATTCTACATAAGAGCTGGAGATATTTTACCAAATAACTTAGAATATGTTGATGGTAGTTTTTCAATAGCTTCAAATGTCAACTATGAAATAGATTTAGTAGACACGATATTTTTTTATTATTTTAGAGAGCCAATATTCCCTGGTGAAAAGATCATAATTCGCTATGAAGCAAAAGCGCTAAGCCCTGGAAATGTTAAAAATATTTTTAAGGCTCAAGGGATGATAGATCGAGTAACAAGTAATCTCGATGATGAAGAAATCGAAAGAATCCAGTCACAGAGAGGAGGACCTGTTGAGATAAGCATTCATGATGTTTTTGTATCAGATGCAGAAAGCGTTTTAATAAATGTTTATGGAGATGATGAACCACCTGAGATACCGATTAACCCATATCCTCAAACCGGTTCAAAAAACTTGGATTTGTCTTTTGTGTTTTCTTGGGAATCTAATAATTTAGATATGACTTATTATGACCTGATATTAGAAGCAAACGATGCAAGTCCAACACAAAAAATTGCTTCAGGGATAACAAATGACTACTATAATATTGAGTCTTTGAAGTCTAACACTCATTATTATTGGAAAGTAATTGCCAAAGATGATGACGGAACCACTGAGGGGCCGGTATGGGAGTTCTGGACAAAATCTGATTCTGATATTTTATCAATCAGCTATCCTGACATTGGAACTTTTCAGTATAAAGGCTTTGTATATAATTCAAAAATTTTATCGTTTTTAGACAGAGTTATTGTCTTTAATTCTTCTCTTCATATAAGCACAGAAGTATCAGAAGATATTGAAAAAGTAAAATTCATTGCAACTAAACATAGAACGGGGGATAAAATTGAAAATTGGGATAACACATCATTTAATGGTTTTAAAACCGACTTAGATTTAGCTTTTGGAAAATATAAAATTACTGTTAAAGCATACAAAGGAGATACTATGATATCAAGTGTTAGTCTGAAAAAGGTAATTTTTGTTCCTCTCTAACTTAATTTACAATTATCCAACTTAAACCTAAAAACCAGTTGAAAGCCGTAATTTATTTTTTTATATTCGTCATTTGCCGAGAAATCCAAGCTATAGTTTAAATAGTAGAAACAACAAATAATATTGGAACATTTAAAAGAGGTGATAAATGTGGGGGTAAAGCAAAAAATAGTATTTTTAGTTAGTATAAGCTTGTTATTTAGCATGATAAATATTGCCGGCTTTTCTTTTGCAGCTGCTGCTGATGTTAACCCAAAAAATTTAGAGTTAAATAAAAACCAAGTTTTGTCAAATTCAAATGATGAAAATTCTTATTTTACTTACTCTCCTAATTTTGCTCAGGTATCAGGAAATTTTTTAGAGTGGGTAATTGAAGTCGAATACAACGGAGTACTCTTCCAAAAACAAGTTCCAGTTGATACCACAGATTTTAAGGATAGATTCTTAAAGCATCCGGAGTATGGAGAAAAAATATATTTTGATATTGATAGCGACCCAGAAGATGACTTAGAAGTTACAGCTGGTTTTTACTGGGCAACCATAATGAATCCAGATGGAAATGAAGTAAAATCCCTTGAAACACGTGTTCAAGCCAGGCAACTACAAAATGGAAGTTATATTGAGGATTCAAATGGAGAACTTGAGGTAAGATCAACAATACATGTAAATTTTGGTTTAATAAAAAAAGCAGGTAGCAGTGGACAAAGCAATTCTCAAAGTCTTATTGTAAATCTGTTAAATAATCTTATCTCACATATATCAAATATTTTGCCAAATAGTCCTTTAATCAATATTTTACAAAATTTAATAAATAATATTGTTGGATCAAGTGACGAACCTGTAGAGCCAACTGCTGCTGATAATGATTGTATATCAGTTGGAAATGGATACCGATCACCTCAAGGAGCTAAGATACCTCTTTATACAGATAAGAGATTTGCTTTTGCCCGACAAAATATTTTCAGTCCGACTATGTTTCAACAAATAACTAATCCTGACTCTTCAAATCAGGACCCTATTGAAATGATTTATGGTTTTAGAGCCTTTTTAGAAGGTCAGGCAAATCCATCTTATGATATTGATTTTTCAATTGGTTTTGACCCAGCTGTTTATCTAAAAACAAAATTCATACCGCTTGGAGGATATGTATATTATCATTATGATACTGGCAGTCAAAAAAATGATGAAGTGGCAATTTCTTATTCATCAAATCTTTTAGATGGCTTGGGAGAAGATATTGATTTGACATTAGTTTTTGATAAAATAGATGATAATCTAGCAAAATCTGATTCATGGATGTCTTTTGATCTAGATTTAATCGGTGATAATGAACCCTTGGGGGGTAATTTTCATTATAAAGCAAGTGACAAGTTTGATGTCGATCTTTTAGTTAACTCTCCATCTTTTAATCAAAAAATAAAGGTTGATAGCCTTCCAACAAGCGCTGATCTTTCTTGGGATATCGATGGTAGTATATCTCTGGAAAACAAAAGAGTTGATTTAGATGTTAGTGGTGGAATTGATCTTGACATGAGCTCAAGTATCGAAAAGATTACAGTTTTTTATCCAAAAACCTATGCAGGAGATGAAGAACTTGTTCTTTTAAATATTCCTGAGGGGATACCGCGAAGTACTTATGTTAACGCAGAAATCCAGACAAATGTTGATTTAGATAATATTATGTCTGATAGCAACTATGTATATGGAAAGCTAGGGCATAGTTGTAGTAGAAATATAGATGAAATCGAGGTTTTTCTCCCTTCAGTTGAAACACCGCTTGTTGAGATGACAGATATTCCGTCATATGCATCTGCTGAAGGAAAACTATATTGGAATAGACTATCAGGATTTGCAAGAGCTACAAGGTCTTCAACGGGACATAATGTTGACCCTGTACATGTTCATTTGGAATTTGATCATCCTGATTATGGTAGTTTTGTTTTAGATGATACTCTTGAGATTCGTGATGGAACAATTGATACTAGTTTTGATTTAGACAATAATGGTTATCTGGCACTTGATACAACAAGTAAGATGTTTGGTAACACATTGTATGTTGAAAATACTGAGACTGGGGACTCGATAGACCTTGATATTGAGGAGGTATCTGCAGAAGGTTTTAGAGCAGATTGGAATCTTGATACCTCCACAAGTCAGTTAAAAGTCAACAATCTAGGATTCAAAGGCCTCATTGATACACTTAAAAACCTACATCTTGATTTGAACTATCAAGGTAAATCAGGTTCACTGGATTTGAACTGGCAGCTAGGGCAAAGTGGTAATTTTGAGATAGGTGTTGCTCAAGGTAACGCTTTAACATTGGATTTTTCACAATTTGCTCAAGACAATGAAGTATTTGATTTAGATGGACATATCACACTTTCAGATTATCTAACTTTTGATATGGACTGGGATTTTGATAGAGGAGAAGCAGGTAATCCTGGATTCTTTAGGATTAACCATGACACAGATGAGGAAAACTTAGAAGAATTTGATCTCTATTTTACATATGATGATAAATACGGTGTGGATATCTATCTTGAAAATTTTGGGTTTTATTTGAACCTAGAATGGTGGTTGATAAATACATTCCCGTTTTTGTATTACTGGCTTGACTATGAGTTTAACATGGATGATTTTGAAGGTTATCTTCTTTGGACTGATTTACAAGGAAATACAGAATGGCATGAAATTGAAAGATAAATTTGGAGGGAATATATAATGCATAAAAAAAATAAAAATTTGTTTAGAATAGCCGCTGCTTTAGTTGTTTTTTTGTTTTTAATATCATCAGTAGCTGAAGCTGTTATAAAAACAAGTATTGATCTTGATGAAAAAAATGAAACTTTGCTTATGACCTCAAATAGCGAATACTATAAATGGGAAGATGATTTTTTCAACGCTCAGAAAATAGATAATAGCTTGTCAGATAAATATTATTTAGATCCTAACCAAGGAACTGTTGAGATTGTAGATACTTACCCTCAGTGGAAGGATCCTGATTGGACAAGGATGAAGATAATTGAAGTAACAAGTCAGGAAACAATTAATGATTGCATAATCAAACTAACTATTGACTATGATACAGATATGCGCTCTGATTACGGTGATCTTCGTTTTAAGTTTAATGACGAAGATTATTGGCTTAGTTATTGGATAGAAGAAAAAAATCCTGATCCTAATAATCTCTATGCAATAGTATGGCTTAAAATTCCATTGTTTCCGAGTGGTGAAAATGAGATATATCTATTTTATGGAAATCCTTCTGCAGGGGATCAAAGTAGTTACTGGTCTGTATTCAATGAAAACAGTTGGCAGAAAGAATATGCCCATGATCATAAAGTAACTCTTCATATGGCAAAAGAAGGCGCATGGACTCCAGATGTTGATTTTGGTGAAGATCGTTATCTTGTCAGCTGGATGGAGGGAACACCAAGATATGTGCCATTGGGTCTGATTTATCAAATACAAATCAGAGGTTGTTTTTATGATGAAGAAGGTCAGCGTATTGGTAATAGGTTTGATATAACACCTTGGGATTCAAATAATTTTGAGACCTTTAGATGTGAAGATCCATCTGTTGCTTATGGTAGAGATGGAAATAATTATAATTTCTTTGTTGCGTATGAATACTTTGAAACACCAAATGATAGATTAACAACACAAATCCATGGTGCCATAGTTCCAAGATCCACAACAGGAATTGGCGATATAACACGTTTTACGATTTGCGATGCATCAGGTATTCAATCTGATCCTAGGGTTGCTTTTGATTCAAAGAACAAACGTTTTTTTGTTGTCTGGGAAGATGGTCGTGAAGGAACAGGTAATTACAACATATATGGTCAGTTATATGATATCGATGGAACGCCTGTTGGAAGTGAAAAAGTTATTTCAAGTCGGCCGCATAGTCAATGTCAGCCATGGATTGCTTTTGATGATGTCAATAACCATTTCTATGTTGTATGGGAGGAAGGCTTAAATGCAGCAAACGGGCCTTTTGATATTTGGGGTCAGCTTTTTGATACAAATGGAAACCCGCTAGGATCGCCCCGTCTTATATCTGATCAGGGTACGACAAATACTGATTATAACTATCCAAGTACTACGTTTTCGGCAACAGCTGAGAAATTCATTGTTGTATGGCAAAATGATGATATCAGTAGTGGTTCTACATATGGTAATATTTGGGCAACCATTATAGATCAAAATGGCGGTACTGCTGTATCTGCTTTTAAAGTAGCTGAAGGTAATTTTAAAAGAGCAAAAGTGGTTCCTTATCTTTCATCCTCTTTTTTTATATCTTATGATGGTAGCGGTGAGATATGGGGCAGTCTTGTATCTTCAGAGGGAGAGATTCTTGTTTATGAAAAGCAACTCTCCGATACTGAATCAAGTCCAGCGGATTGGTGTACATTAGGATCTGATGGGGAAAAATTATTTGTTGCATGGGAAGACTTAAGAATTGAATACATGAATCCATATGATGATCTAGATTTCCCTGATATTTATGCTAATCAATGGTCCTTTAAAACACCTGGCTCTAGTAATGTAAACATTATTTATGGAGAAGAAAAAAGTCTTGTTTTAAATGCATATATTACTTCAGATCCAATTGATCCTGAGAACTGGGAGAACTGGGTTGATTTCTCAGCTGTAGTGACCACCGGTAGCATCCGATTTGATATTTTAGATGCAAATAACCCAAATACTATTTTAAAATCAGATATCTCCTCTGATGCCCCTATTCAGGATATAACAACTAAACAAATAAGGTTGAAGGCCACTTTTAACCGAGATAATCCTTCAACAACACCTGTTCTTGATTATTGGAAAGTAAGATTTATTGGAACCGATGATGATCCCCCATCAACTTCTATTGGAGATATTATTGGAACTGAGGGTCTTTATGAATGGTATACCTCTGAATCTGTAACAGTTAAACTCAACGCTGAGGATAACCCTCCTTTGACAGGTAGCGGCATAGATAAAACATATTATACAATAAATGGAGGATCAAACCAAGTATATAACGATGTATCTGGAATTATTCTTGAGGTTACACAATATGATGATTGGCAAGGTCAATGGAGCATAAATTTTTGGTCAGTTGACAATAAGGGAAACGTTGAAGATAAAACAGAAAATAGCAATACCATCGAGATTAAAATCGATGCAGATAAACCCTATTTAGAAATTACATCCCCGGCAGATGAAGCACAGGTCGAGGCTCCTTTTTGGGTATATGCCACTGCATCAGATAATGTAGGTGTTGTAAGAGTAGAGTTTGACATAGAGCCATTTGGCGAAATAGATGGGCTGCCTTATATAGATGATACCCCGCCATATGAATGGTTTTGTGATGTTCAACAAGAAATTGCTGGGTTGTATACGAAAGGAGATATTCTAAAAGATAGTACTGTATCCAAGATGATTCAAGCAACAGCATATGATGAATCAGGACAGAGCTGGAGGATGGATACATGGGTTGTAATAACTAATTGGGAGGATGATGACGATGAAACGCCAACTTTACTTATATTGTTACTTCAAAAACTAATTGACTTATTCCCGGTTCTTGAGCCTATTCTCCAACCCTTGATTGCTTTGTTATCTGGATGATTAGTTACAAATCAAAAAAATATGGTGTTGATAGTTACAACCAAAAGCTTTAAGTCACAATATTGCATTTTAAAATTAACCATAGTTAATTAGGTGGAGGTGTAAAAAAATATGAAAAAAATTTTTTCTATTTTAGTTGTAGGACTATTTTTAGCAAGTGCATTTGCAGTAGTTAACACAGGAAATATTTTTCCTGTTGAAAAAAACAATGATAAGAATGTAATTTTTGAGAAAAAAAGCTCAGAGGACTCTGAAATTAAATATGACAATTATGGATATGTTACGACTAGTTTTCCTCCAAAAACACAGGAGCAACTAGATAAAATGATTAAAAACCCACAGATGACAGTTTCATCCGGTGGTCTTCCTTCTCAGTTCAATTGGAGATCTTTTGGTGGAGATTGGACAACAGTTGCAAAAGACCAAGGTAATTGCGGTAGTTGCTGGGCATTTGGTGCTCTTGGTGCAATGGAAGCTGCAATAGACATCTCATCAGGTAATCCTTCTACAAACATTGATCTTTCTGAGCAATATATTCTTTCATGTCTTGGCGCAGCAGGTTCCTGCAGTGGAGGCTGGATGAGTGAGACAATAGAGTACATTGAAAGTGAAAATATGGGTTCTACGGGAAATGGTGTTAATGGATGTACGATTGAATCGTGTTTTCCTTATGAAGCAGTAGATTATATTCCTTGTAGTGACAAATGTGATGATTGGGATTATTTGACTGACCCTCCTCAGCCTGATAATAAACTCTGGGAAATAGAGACTTGGGGTGTAACATCAATAACTCCATCTAGTCAGAGTGATTGGGATTTGCTTAAAAGCTGGGTTTATACATATGGTCCACTATCAGTTGATATATATGCATCATCTGGCTGGAGTAACTTTGGCTGGAGTCATCATGGTTCAACTGATGTGTATGAACCTTCTGGGTCTGACTCTGGTATGACAAACCATGCACAAGTTTTGTGCGGATGGGTAGATAATCCAGATATCAAAAATGGAGGATATTGGATTATAAAAAATAGTTGGGGTACAGGTTTTGGATACGGTGGTTTTACAAATGTTGCCTATGGATGTATCAGCCTTGGCGATAGGGATGTAACATATGTTACTACTCCTGCATGGCCGCAAGGTCCTGATGAGGGCATTCCTGATGTTGAGTGCCGTGTTTATGCAGATTTTGATTATGAAACTGATTATGGTTCAAAATATCCACATGTTGGAGATGTAATAGAATTTGATGATATGTCAACAGGTGCTAAAGTTTCTACTCGTGAATGGGATTTTAATGGCGATGGAGTAGTTGATTCTACTGATAATGACCCAACATGGCAATATAATATTGAAGGAGATTATGAGGTTACTTTGACAGTTTGGAGTCAATGTGGCTTGGAGAGTTATATGACCAGAACTGTTGGTGTTTATGAAATATGGAATCCTGTAGCAGGAATAAACCCTGATGATTATGCTGATAACGAATTAGAAGTTCGATTTGACGGGCGAGACTCTTATGATCCGGATGGTAGTATAGTTGGATATGAATGGGATTTTGGTGATGGAGGTACAGCAGATATTGTAAATCCAGAGCATGAATTTTCTCAACCTGATATGATATATGATGTAACGCTCACTGTTACAGATAACGATGGTGCAACTGGTTCAACAACTGTTCCAGTTAAAATAGATCAAACTGTACCGCCTGTTACTACTATTCATCATGGTTTTGGAAATAATGGAGCAGAGTGGTATAAGGATACTCAGCGTATCTCTTTTACTGCTACTGATTGGACATCTGTAATTGATACATATTATCGAGTAGACAATGGAGATTGGATAAGATATATTCCTGAAGAACAAAAGTATATTCCTGTGGGTGCTGAAGGAAATCATGTTATAGAAGCATATTCTATAGATTATTATGGTAATCAGGAAATTCCAGTGACTGATGAGTTTGGTGTTGACAAGACTCCGCCTGACTTGAATATAGATCTTAATGGAAATCTTGTTGATGGTGAATATGTGGGACCTGTCGCGGTAACTATTACTGCTCAGGATCAACCTGAACTTTCTGGTTTAGATATGATTCAGTATAAAATTCAAGGAAAAACTAATTGGATTGAAGTTAATAATGGAGATACCTTTGAAATTTCAGGAAGTTATTGTAATCCATGTGGTCTTGAATATATGGCTGTAGATAAGGCAGGTGCTACAAATAATATGTTAGAGTTCATATACATAAATGCTCCACCACATGAACCAGTTATTGATGGGCCAAGTTATGGTAGGAGTGATATTGAATATGAATTTAACTTTACAGCATATGATCCATTAAGCGAGGATTTATCATACTATATTGATTGGGGTGATGGATCTATCACAGGTTGGACTGAGCCTTATAATTCTGGTTATAAGTATGCTGAAAGCCATACATGGGATACAGAGGGCACATATCAGATTACATTTAAAGCAAAGGATCCTATGAATCAAATAAGTGAGAAAACAGATTACATCACCATAAGAGAACCTACAGATAGTTTAATTGTCATAATACTACAGAAATTAATTGATCTATTTCCCTTCCTTGAGGATATTCTTCAACCGATAATCGACAATTTAAGCTAGAGAAATAATAAATTTCTAATCTCTTTTTTTCTTTTTTTATGCAATTATTAGTTTTATTAAATCCATTTTTTTACTGGTTTGAAGACGTCTGACCATCTCCTTTATTTTTTCTGCATCTCCTTCTAACACAAATATCTCTAGGCATTTATCCTCTTTAAAATGACTGTGGATCTGTGTTTTTGTAATATCTTTGAACTTGTGTTTTATCTGAGATACAGTTTGCTCGGCATCATGTTTATGTATCAAAATTAGAATTGATTTTATTGTTCCGGATAGCTTCTCTGTATTTTTTTTATCAGATATCAAAAGTCTTAAACCTGCTCTTATCAACTCCGATCTTGCGGAGTAGCCGTATTCTTCTTGCATCTGATCGATTTCTTCTAGTATTTTTTTGTTTAGTGATACACTTATTATTGGCATAACATCAACAATAATTAATAACATGCTTATATATTTCACTATAAAAGTTAATAAAAAATTATATAAATGTTAATAATATGTTTGTTTTTATGAGTGAAAAAATAAATAAAATTACCCAAGAGCTAAAACAGCATATTCCTTTTACTCTATTCGGAGCCGTAACAGGCATAGCTATTATGCTTGTTTTGTTATACACAAGCTTATTATCTGAAGTATCCAAAGTTTCTGAAAACATATTTTTTATTTTACATCCAACCCATGTTTTTCTAAGCGCACTTGTCACAACAGCTCTCTATCTAAAATACTCTAAAAAAAACATATGGCTTGCAATACTTATTGGTTACACAGGTGCAATTGGAATTGCAACAATAAGTGACTCAATTATTCCTTATCTTGGAGAAATACTGCTTGATCTACCTAATGCAGAGGCACATATCGGCTTTATAGAAAAACCAATTATTACAAATGCCCCTGCTTTTATTGGAATAGCTTTTGCATATTGGAAAGGTTTTACAAAATTTCCTCACTCGGGACATGTTCTAATAAGTACTTGGGCATCATTGTTTCATGTTATAATGGCACTAGGTAATACGGTTAGTATTGTTCAAACAATCGGTATTTTTGTTTTCTTGTTTCTAGCTGTGTGGTTGCCATGTTGTACAAGTGATATAGTCTATCCTTTAATCTTTTCAAAAACAGAGAGAATTAATGAAAAAATATGATTTTGATATAACTATATTTTTTTATAAAATTATTTTACTATATATCATAGGGTCTTTTAGCAGGATCCCAGTCTATTTTAAGCTGAGAGGGTATTCCATTTTTGTCAATTCCAAATAACAGTTTTGGTAAAATCTTGAATCTTCCCCAGTAGTTGTTATTCCAGTCTGTAAAACTTGCAGAGGAATCTAGGATTTTGAACTTAGTAAATATGTTTAAACCCATGAAATTGTTTTTAAGTATGCGGGTTGGTTTGTCCTTATAACTAAGAACTTTTGTTTGTTTTAGGGATGAAGTTTGAGGAGGGGTTGATGTGGAGTAATCTGCAATATCATAAAGACAGTTTTGAAAAGTGTTCATATAAATTGTAGTATTATAAACATGTCCCCCTTTTACATATCCAATTTGAATACCTGTATTGCAGTCTGAAATAGTGTTATAAGATATATATGTATTAGCGGGTCTATCGTCTAAGTATATTCCAACTCCCTCATTTTTTCCTCCGTCTGTGCTAATTGTATTACCTCTTATTTGGTTATTATAGCTTAGTGTATTAATGCCTATTCCACGCCAGTTATCATATAGTTGATTATTTTCTATAATATTGTTATTTGAGTAAAAAATCGTTATCGGCTGCTCGTTCCACCAGTTGTTTTTATGCATATCTGATAGAATGTTATCTCTTATTAAGTTGTAATGAGAGTCTATCAAATGAATTCCCATGATGGATGTACTAAAGGTTGCATTTGATATGCTACAGTTTTTGCTATCTATCATTTCAAGACCTACAATTACATCGGATAAATCTACATTATTGATCGTTATATTGTCACAATTTACAAGAATTATTTGTCCGGCAGGTTCATCATCTATTGTTATATGTGATTCATCTTCTTTGTAGATCAATGGTTCACCATTTACAGTGTTACCAATGATTATGTTGCCCTCAAATCCTTGTTTAGTAGTTATTCCATTATCCATAACATTATTTATAAGTTTAAGATTGTAAGCATATTCAGAAAACCTCATAGATACAAGTACAGTGTTAGAAATAGTGTTATTTTCAAAATGGCTTCCATTTAACCCATACCCGCTAATCCCATGTATACAATCTGAGATAATATTGTTCATAAAAATATTATTTTTTGAAAATTCAATAAATATCCCTGAGTCTGTATCATGGATATAGTTATCCTGGACTAAATTATCAAATGCTTCATCTAAACCTAGGCCCTGAAAATGGTTTTCAATTATCTGGTTGTGATCTCCACTTACATGTATTCCTCCGCCATTTCCTGAATTTAATCCTGGTTCAAATCCTGGATTAATTAATATATTATCTTGAAATAGATTGTAGTTTGAATCTAAAAATATGCTCGCATTATCGATTTCATTTTTTAGCAAGATATGATTATGGCCGCCCTCAATAACAATGCCCTCGTGTAATATTGCAGGTCCATGTATATGGTTATTTTTGATTAAATTATTATTTGAATTCGAACCATGGATCTTTATACCTCTGCTCAATTCATCTGATCCAATATCATTTCCAATTATCTGATTATTTGATGTTCCATCAATAATTAACTCATTTTTTTTGTTGTTCATAATACAATTAGAAACAGTGTTATTATCAGACTGAAAATATACATAACTATTATCTCCAACTGGAGCACACCTATAAGTTATCTTTACACCATTATCGCCATTCTGGATGGTAAAACCAGAGACATTTACCCACTCATTAAAGATTAAAACAACATCTCCACTACCACCATCAATAATAGTAGTGTTTTTATCCTCACCGACTAAATCTATAGTTTTGTTCAATAACACATTTTCATAATAAGTACCACCATAAACATAAACTGTATCACCGTTACTGGCGCTGTTTATTGCTTCTTGGATACATGTGTAATCTGCTCCACCGTCATCATCAACATAAATAGTATCTCCACTAGCACAAGCATTCATAGATAAAAATATAATTATTATAAATATAAGCATCAACAATATTGTCAAAAAAAGACTTTTAGATGTTATCTTTTTCATTTCAATGTTTTCCCCCCTTTATAAAACAAATTAAAACATATATTTGTTAGTCATATATTAATTTTAGTATTAAATACAATTATTGCAACATTTTTTAGTAAAAACTATAAAAAAAGGATATAATGTTACATTATTAGTTGATAATCTTATCATTTAGATAAAGAGAGAATATTGGGGGGATTTTGTTTAATCTCCTTTGTCAAGATGTACATCCATCTGTGGATATGGTATATTGATTTTTTCTTTGTCATATCTTTGTTTTATTGCTTTTTTGAAATCAAAGAAAAAACCCCAGTAATCACTTGTTTTCACCCATGGTCTTACAACAAGGTTTACTGATGAGTCTGCAAACTCAGATACCGCGACCTGTGGTGCTGGATCTTTTAGTACTCTTTTGTCAGCTTTTAAAACATCAAGTGTGGTCTTTATAACTTTGTCAAGATCATCATTGTAACCAACACCCATTGTCATATCAACTCTGCGTGTATCGTATTTTGTAAAGTTTGTGATATTGCTTCCCCATACAGATTTATTTGGTACAATTACAAGTTTATTATCAACTGTTCTAAGCTCGGTAATACTAATACCAACGTTTTCTACACTTCCACTTTCACCATTTGCTGTTACATAATCACCTTTTTTAAATGGTTTTGTAACAGCAATCATAAATCCTGATGCGATATTGCTTAGGGTATCTCCCATGGCAAAACCAAGGACAAAACCTAGTACAACAGATATGCTAACAAGCGCTGCTCCAATTTCTACACCTAGAAAAGCTAGTGCTGTACCTATTACAAACACGTATAGAATAAGTCTGAGTACTCTTGTTATAAATTCTGCTAGAATCTCTGAGAGTTTTGCTCTAATCATCCATTTTTTAAGTAATGTTGCTGCAATTCTTACAACAATTATTCCAACAATTAATACTAAAAATGCTAGTATAATGTTCCAGAGACTTATGCCTATATATGGTAATTTTTCTTCTAATCCAAAACCAGCTATTTCCATTTTTTTTAAACCCCCAATATAACCCAAAATTAGATTTTTTATCCTAACCTGAATTATTTATAGGGATATTAAACAAGTATATTATAAAGCAATCGCTTAATTTTGCTATCAAGGATATGCTAATGGCTACTTCGTATTAATAAAATCAGTAAAATTAAATATACTTATGAGAGTGCTGAGTAATTATGGCCGATGAAGAAAAAATGATTGCCTATGGCCCAGTTCCTTCAAGGCGTCTAGGTAAAAGCTTAGGTATAAATAATATTCCACCAAAGATATGTACATATTCTTGTGTTTATTGTCAACTTGGTAGAACTCTTAATATGAAACTTGAGAGAAAAAAATTTTATGAGCCAGAAAAGTTGCTAGAATCAATTAAAAAAAAGGTAAAAGAGGCAAGAAATAATAATGAGCATATTGATTTTCTTACTTTTGTTGCCGATGGCGAGCCTACTTTGGATATCAACCTTGGCATGGAAATAAAGTTAGTTAAATCACTTGGTGTTAAAACAGGTGTTATTACTAATTCATCTTTGATATATAGAGAAGATGTCATATCTGATTTATCTCATGCAGATTGGGTTTCTTTAAAAATTGATGCTGTAAATGAAGATACATGGAAAAAAATTGATAGGCCACATGGTTTGCTTGATCTTGATAAGATACTAGAAGGCATAAAAGTCTTTTCCAATTCGTTTAATGGTGACCTGGTAACTGAAACAATGCTTATCAAAGATATAAATGATAATCAATCTGATTTAGAAGATGTCGCTGATTTTATATCAGGTTTAAAACTTGAAAAAAGCTATCTATCCATTCCAATACGTCCTCCTGCAGAAAAATGGGTTAACCCCTCTTCTGAAGACAG
Source organism: uncultured Thermoplasmatales archaeon (assembly GCA_964592335.1). GTDB lineage: Archaea > Thermoplasmatota > E2 > DHVEG-1 > DHVEG-1 > CAZKUB01. The sequence continues at coordinate 575 of CAZQEU010000001.1, read as the reverse complement.
GATTAACAGAGCTTTTCAAATTTTTAAAAGAAAAAGTATCGATGTGGAATATCTTATAGGTTACGAGGGCAATGCTTTTGCGCATACTGGGGAGATTGAAGATGATATTCTAAGTATTGCATCAGTTCATCCTATGAAAAAAGAGGCTGTAGAAGAATTTTTGAAAAAAGCTGGTTCTAATTGGAATGTAATTGAAAGATTACTCTTTGATAAAAAATTAGTTGAATTAGAATATAAAAAAGATACATTTTATATGAGGAAGATAGGATAAAACAAGGTACTTTGTTTGAGAGTTGCTTTTTAATAGTTGTATTTAAGCCCCAATCCAATTTTTCCATCCATTGATTATTTTTTTATTTGCAGATTGTTATATGCCCACATCGGGATTTAAACGTGTATGTGACGTCACATTTTAATGAGTTATAACTGTTAAATGAAAAACTATTTCTTTAATCTTCAAATCTATTTTTCTTTATTACTTTTTGATTTAATTAGCAACATTTGATCTTTTAATTCTGGTATTTTATTTTGAACAACATCCCATACTATTTCTATATCAATTCCAAAATAAGCAT